>DASXYE010000368.1:0-21924 GCA_036502695.1 Jatrophihabitantaceae bacterium | reverse complement strand
ATAGCGCTGGGCGTCAACACCGGCGACCGCATCGCGATCTACATGCCGATGATCCCCGAGACGGTCGTGGCGATGCTGGCCTGCGCCCGCCTCGGGGCACCGCACACGGTGGTGTTCGGCGGCTTCTCGGCGCAGGCGTTGTCCGACCGCATCCTCGACTGCGACGCCCGGGTGGTGATCACCGCCGACGGTGGTTACCGCCGGGGCGCGCCGTCGGCGTTGAAGCCGGCGGTGGACGAGGCGCTGCAGTCCTGCCCGGACGTGCGGTCGGTGCTCGTGGTGCGCCGCACCGGGCAAGACGTCGACTGGACGGACGGGCGCGATGTGTGGTGGCACGACGTCGTGGACTCGGCGTCGGCGGATCACGAGGCGGAGGCGTTCGACGCCGAGCACCCGCTCTACGTCATGTACACGTCCGGGACGACCGGCAAGCCCAAGGGGATCCTGCACACGACGGGTGGCTACCTGACCCAGGTCGCGTACACCCACCACGCCGTGTTCGACCTCAAGCCGGACAGCGACGTGTACTGGTGCGGCGCGGACATCGGCTGGGTCACCGGCCACTCGTACATCGTGTACGGCCCGCTGGCCAATCGCGCGACCTCGTTCATGTACGAGGGCACGCCCAACACGCCGCACGAGGGACGCTGGTGGGAGATGATCCAGAAGTACAAGATCAACATCTTGTACACGGCGCCGACCACCATCCGCACGTTCATGAAGTGGGGCGAACAGATTCCGGACCGGTACGACCTGTCGTCGCTGCGGTTGCTGGGCTCGGTGGGCGAGCCCATCAACCCGGAGGCGTGGATCTGGTACCGGCGGGTCATCGGTGGTGACCGCACGCCGGTCGTCGACACGTGGTGGCAGACCGAGACCGGGGCCCTGATGATCAGCCCGTTGCCGGGTGTGACGGCGACCAAGCCGGGCTCGGCGACCCGGCCCCTGCCGGGCATCAGCGCGGAGGTGGTCGGCAACGACGGGGTTCCCGTGCCCAACGGCGGGGGCGGGTTCCTGGTGGTCACCGAGCCGTGGCCGTCGATGCTGCGCGGCATCTGGGGCGACCCGGACCGCTACCGGGAGACGTACTGGGCCCGGTTCGCCGACCAGGGTTACTACTTCCCCGGCGACGGCGCCAAGAAGGACGACGACGGCGACCTGTGGCTGCTCGGTCGAGTGGATGACGTCATGCTCGTGTCGGGGCACAACATCTCGACGACGGAAGTCGAGTCGGCGCTGGTGTCGCATCCCTCCGTGGCCGAGGCCGCCGTGGTGGGGGCGACGGATCCGACCACCGGGCAGGGCATCGTCGCGTTCGTGATCCTGCGCGGCGGCTCGGAGGAGGGCCCGGACCTGGCGAAGACGTTGCGCGATCACGTCACGCACGAGATCGGCCCGATCGCCAAGCCCCGCCAGATTCTCGTCGTGCCGGAACTGCCCAAGACGAGGTCGGGCAAGATCATGCGCCGGCTGCTGCGCGACGTCGCGGAGAACCGTCAGCTCGGCGACGTCACGACGCTGACCGACTCCAGCGTCATGGACCTCATCAGCGACAAGTTGCCGAGCGCCGCGACGGAGGAGTGAGCGCGGGCAACCTCCGGTTTTGGCCGGATGAGCCGCGCTACGCGGTCCGTCCGACCAAAACCGGGCAGATCAGGGGAGGAGCTGCTCGCCGGGGCCCTGCCCGGGCTCGTCCGGGTAGGACGACGCCTCGCGGAACGCCGCCTGCAGTGTCTTGATGCCGTCCAGCAGCGGCTTGGCCTCGGCGCCCAGGTAGTCCTTCGACGCGGCCAGCAGCCCGGCCAGCGATTCGATCAGCTGACGCGCCTCGCTGAGCTCCAGGTGCGGCTCGCCGTCGCCCAGGCCGAGCTTGTCGGCGGCCGCGTTGAGCAGCGCCGTCGCGGCGTGCGTGATGACGTCGCCGGCCGGTACGTCAGACGATGCCGGCAGCGGGAACGCGTCGAGCTTCGCGAACCCGTGGGCCGGCAGCGGAATGCCGTCCGTCGGGTGCGGGCGCGACATGCTGCCCGGGGAGCCCGACTTTGCGGGGATGCGAGAGGCCTCGGCAACGTTCGATGAACTTGGGTCAGTGTCAGCCACGCTGCTACCCTGTCATTGCGACCAGCCTCCGCCATCGGCGGGGGTGTGCAAGCGGAAGCCCCCAAGCCTCCCACCCGAGCCGCGTGCGACATCAAGCGAGCCGGGTCCGGTCCGCAGCGCCATCCACGCGATGGCGCGGCGACGCGTACGGTGCGTCGGCGGATCGGTCGGAAGACTCTCAGGGCCCCGTGCGCACCAGGCGCCGGGGCCTTTCGCATCCGCGGACGGCACCGGCCACGACACGAGGAACGACCAAGGAGGTCACATCAGCTCCGAACCTAGGATCAACGATCGGATCCGCGTACCCGAGGTACGACTCGTCGGGCCCGAGGGTGAGCAGGTCGGCATCGTGCCGATCGGCAAGGCCTTGGAACTGGCTGCCGAGTCGGATCTGGATCTGGTCGAGGTCGCCCCGATGGCTCGCCCGCCCGTCGCGAAGCTCATGGACTACGGCAAGTTCAAGTACGAGAGCGCGCAGAAGGCACGCGAGGCCAGGCGCAACCAGACCCTCACCGTCATCAAAGAGATGAAGCTCCGCCCCAAGATCGACTCGCACGACTACGAGACCAAGAAGGGTCACGTCGAGCGGTTCCTCAAGCAGGGCGACAAGGTCAAGGTCACGATCATGTTCCGCGGACGCGAGCAGTCCCGCCCAGAACTGGGTTTCCGGCTGCTGCAGCGCCTGGCCGACGACATCCAGGAACTCGGATTCGTCGAGTCGTCGCCGAAGCAGGACGGCCGCAACATGATCATGGTCGTCGCGCCCCATCGGAGTGTGAAGCCCGTCAAGCAGGCGGGTCCGGCCGCGGACAGCGGCACCGAATAGAAAGCAGCAGAACAACGTCATGCCCAAGAACAAGACCCATAGCGGGATCAAGAAGCGGGTGAAGGTGACCGGCACCGGCAAGCTGGTTCACCAGCACTCCGGGATGCGGCACCACCAAGAGCGCAAGCCGTCCACGCTGACCCGTCGGCTGACCGGTACCACCGAGATCGCCAAGGCCGACGCGCCGCGCGTGAAGAAACTGCTCGGCCGCTAATCCCCGTCCCTTCGCCGCCCGCACCTCGGGGCGGCCCGAAATACCCAAGGAACCACCGTGGCACGCGTCAAGCGGGCAGTGAATGCCCACAAGAAACGCCGCAGCACCCTGGAGGCCGCCTCCGGCTATCGCGGTCAGCGCTCGCGCCTGTACCGCAAGGCCAAGGAGCAGCTGCTGCACTCCTCGACCTACGCCTACCGCGACCGCAAGGCCCGCAAGGGTGACTTCCGCCAGCTGTGGATCACCCGGATCAACGCGGCGGCGCGCGCGAACGACATCACGTACAACCGCTTCGTCCAGGGTCTGCGTCTGGCCGGCGTAACGGTCGACCGCAAGGTTCTGGCCGAGCTCGCCGTCAACGACGAGGCCGCGTTCGCCGCCCTCGCGAAGGTGGCCAAGGACGCCGTGGCCGCCGAGGGCACCGGCTCGGTCGAGTCGAGCACCGCGGCCTGAGGTCCGGCCACGCCTTGATCTCCGACACCAACGCCCGGCTCGTCGCGGCTCGTCGGCTCACCCGCCGGCAGGGCCGCCACGACGCTGGGCGTTTCCTCGCCGAGGGCGCGCAGGCCGTGCGCGAGGCGTTGGGGCGCTCCAAGGTGGTGCTGTCGATCTTTGCTACCACCGAGGCGCTCGAGCGGCACGCCGAGCTGATCGAGGCGGCTCGCACGCTGGGCCTGCGGGTCGACGAGATCAGCCCGCGCGCGTCGGCGGCACTGTCCGAGACGGTGCGCCCGCAGGGGCTCGTGGCGCTGTGTCGCAAGGTGCACGTGCCGCTGCGCACGGCATTCAGCACCGAGCCCCGCCTGGTGGCCGTGCTGGTCGACGCGAACGATCCGGGCAACGCCGGCACCATCCTGCGCACTGCCGACGCCGCCGGTGCCAAGACGGTGATCTTCGCCGGCGACAGCGTCGACCTCTACAACGGCAAGGTCGTCCGGGCCTCGGCCGGCAGCATCTTCCATCTGGACGTCGTCGCCGACGTCAGCGCCGAGGACGCGATCACCGCGGCCCGGGCAGCCGGCTGCACTGTGTTCGCCGCCGCCGGTGGCGGTAAGGACGACCTGGACGATCTGGTCGCCGGCCACGCCCTGGACAAGCCCACGGCCTGGCTGTTCGGCAACGAGGCCAACGGGCTGCCGCCCGACGTCGTCAAGGCGGCTGACCGCAGCGTGCGGGTGCCCATCTACGGCGAAGCGGAAAGCCTCAACGTCGCTGCCGCAGCCGCCGTCTGCCTTTACTCGTCGGCCCGTGCCCACAAGCAAGCCCAGCAGGTTTGAACTCGACCAACAACGCGATGAGCGCTCGCGCGAAGAGCCCGGCCGCGCGCGACCGCTAGGGAGCCTGCGCTCGCATCTGCGTGTGGTCCGGTGTTCTTGCCGGGCCCGCGCAGATCGAATCGGGCCGGAGAGGCATCGTGATAGGTTGCCCTAACTTCGTCGTCCCCTGCGAAAGGTCGCTCGTCGCGTCATGAGCTACATCAAGCTGCCCGTCTTCGAAGACTCCGGCTACGTGGTCCTGGACTCCTACGACCAGTCGCAAGATCCCACCGAGTGGCACGACATCGAGTACGTCGACTGGAAGTCCTCGGGCGACACCCGCTTCGCACCGATCGCCAGCGCGTACGGCGACATGGAGTGCAACGGCTTCTGGAACCACAACCCGGCCAAGACCGACAAGGACGGCGTCTGGGTGCCCAAGAACGCCGAGCTGGCGCCGCGGCTGAAGGCCCGCGCCGAGGAGCCGGGGGCCAACATCGGCCGCTGCCGGGTCATCGAGCTGCAGCCCAACACCTACGCCGACTGCATCTACAACCTGCACCGCGACGACAACAACCGGCTCAACCCCGAGGGCACCGGTTGGGTGGTCCGCGGCTTCTTCAACCTGACCGACAACCCCGACTCGGTCATGATCCCGCGCGAGGACCAGGACGACCCGTCCACCGAGACGCGCATCCCGCTGCCGGCCGGCACCCAGGTCATCATCGACACGCAGCGGCTGTGGCACGCGGTGTGGCACCCGGGCGACGAGCCCCGCTACTGCCTGATCACGTCGTGGGAATCCGGCCCGCAGCTGGACTCCTACATCGAGAAGTACCACCCGCAGACCAAGGCCGAGAGCAAGCCGCTCGACCCGGAGTTCGCCGCCAAGGCCTACGAGGACGTGGCCCAGCGCAAGGCGGCGCGCGCCGCGGCTCGGGCCGCCGCCAACGGCGGTATGGACTCGCCGGTCGCCGAGGTCAAGTCCGAGGCGTAGTCGACGTCAACACCGGGGGCCGCCGCGCGATCGCGTGGCGGCCTTCGTTATTACCGACGCAGCGGCTCCTAGACTCGATCCCGCCAGCCTCCACCTGTCATCAAGGACATCCATGAGCTACGACCCGGTCGAGCCGAGCGCGCTGCAGCCCGAGCAGCTGCAGCACGACGTCGACGACGCCCTGGCGGCGATCGCCAAGGCAGCCGATCTCGACGAACTGAAGGCCGCCCGGCTGGCCCACGCCGGTGACCGCTCGCCGCTCGCGCTGGCCAACCGTGAGATCGGCCAGCTGCCCCCGGCGGCCAAGGCCGCGGCCGGCAAGCGGGTCGGCCAGGCGCGCGGCGCGGTGAAGGCCGCGCTGGAGGCCCGGCAGGTCGAGCTGGAGGCCGAGCGCGACGCCCGGGTGCTGATCGACGAGGCGGTCGATGTCACCCTGCCGTGGGACCGCCACCTCGAGGGTGCCCGGCACCCGATCACGACGACGCAGGAACTCATCGCCGACGTGTTCACCGCGATGGGCTACGAGATCGCCGAAGGTCCCGAGATCGAGACGGAGTGGCTGTCCTTCGACGCGCTCAACATCGGCCCGGACCATCCGACCCGGACGCTGATGGACACGTTCTACGTGGCGCCGCCGCAGTCCGGGCTGGTGCTGCGGCCGCACACGTCCCCGGTGCAGGCGCGCACGATGCTCGAGCGCAAGCCGCCGATCTACATCGTCTGCCCGGGCAAGACGTTTCGCACGGACGAGCTGGACGCCACGCACTCGCCGGTGTTCCACCAGGTCGAGGGGCTGGTGGTCGACGAGGGCATCACCATGGCCCACCTCAAGGGCACGCTCGACCACATGGCCCAGGCGTTCTTCGGGCCGGGCATTATCACCCGGCTGCGGCCGTCGTACTTCCCGTTCACCGAGCCCAGCGCCGAGCCGGACCTGCTGTGCTTCGTGTGCCGGGGCGAGTCGGTGGGCAATCCGGATCGGCCCTGCCGCACCTGCAACAGCGAGGGCTGGATCGAGTGGGGTGGCTGCGGCATGGTCAACCCGCGCGTGCTGCGCGCCTGCGGCATCGATCCCGATCGCTACTCGGGGTTCGCGTTCGGGATGGGCATAGAGCGCACGATGATGTTCCGCAACAACGCCGCCGACATGCGCGACATCCTCGACGGCGACATCCGATTCACCCAGGCCTTCGGAATGGAGTACTGATGCGCGCGGGGGTTCGCTGGGTCGGCGAGCACGTCGACCTGCCCACCGGGGTGACGCCCCGCGAGGTGGGCGACGCCCTGGTGCGGGTGGGCCTGGAGGTCGAGCGGGTCGACTCTGCGGCGGACGGCCTGTCCGGGCCGATCGTGGTGGGCCGGGTGCTGGAGCTCGTCGACGAGCCGCAGAAGAACGGCAAGACCATACGCTGGTGCACGGTCGAGGTCGGCGAGCCGTCGCTGCGAGGGATCGTCTGCGGCGCGCACAACTTCGCGGTCGACGATCTGGTCGTGGTGGCCCTGCCCGGCGCGGTGCTGCCCGGCGGGTTCGAGATCAGCGCGCGCAAGACGTACGGGCACGTGTCCGACGGCATGATCTGCTCGGTCCGCGAGCTGGGCATCGGCGACGACCACGAGGGCATCCTGGTGCTGCCGCCCGACGCCGGTAAGCCGGGCGACGATGCGCTCGAGGTGCTGGGCCTGCGCGACGCGGTGCTCGACATCGCCGTCACGCCGGACCGCGGCTACTGCCTGTCCGTCCGCGGGCTGGCCCGCGAGGCGGCGGCGGCGTTCGCGGTGCCGTTCCACGAGATCGAGGTGCAGCTGCCTGCCGTTGACGGCGGTGCCTACGACGTCCGGATCGACGACCCGGCCGGCTGCGACCAGTTCTCGGCCCGGGTGATTCGCAGCCTGCGCGACGACGCGGTCAGCCCGGAGTGGATGCAGCAGCGGCTGCGCCAGTCCGGCATGCGCCCGATCTCGCTGGCCGTCGACGTGACGAACTACGTCATGCTCGAGACCGGCCAGCCGTTGCACGCCTACGACCGTTCGAAGCTGGCCGGTCCGCTGGGTGTGCGCCGGGCCCGCGCCGGTGAGCGACTGTCCACATTGGACGGTGCCGAGCGGCCCCTCGATCCGGCCGACCTGGTCGTCACCGACGACACCGGCCCGATCGGGCTGGGCGGCGTCATGGGGGGCGCCTCGACCGAGATCGGGCCGGACACGTCCGAGGTGCTGCTCGAGGCGGCGCACTGGGATCCGGCCTCTATTTCCCGGACGGTGCGCCGGCACAAGCTGCCCAGCGAGGCGGCGAAGCGGTTCGAGCGCGGCGTCGATCCGGCGATCGCCGGGGTGGCCCTGCAGCGCTGCGTCGACCTGCTCGTCGAGCACGGTGGGGCGACCGCGGTGCCCGGGTTCACGGTGGTCGGCGAAGGCCCGGAACCGGTGCAGATCGAGCTGCCCGCCGCCCGGCCCGGGAATACAGCCGGGCTGCCGATTGCGCCGGCTGCGGTGGTCACCCGGCTGACCCAGGTGGGCTGCACCGTCACGGGCGACGATCCGCTGCACGTGACGCCGCCGACCTGGCGTCCCGATCTGACCGATCCGGCCAGCCTGGACGAGGAGGTCCTGCGCCTCGAGGGCTACGACAAGATCCCGTCGGTGTTGCCGACCCCGCCGCCCGGCCGGGGATTGACGCCCGAGCAGGAACTGCGGCGCACCGTGTCTCGCGCACTCGGCGCGGCCGGTTACACCGAGGTGCTCAGTTCGGTGTTCGTCTCGCCGACGGTGCACGACGCGTTCGGCTTGCCGGCCGACGATCCGCGCCGGGCCGCCGCCCGGGTGCTGAACCCGCTGGCCGAGACCGATCCGGAGCTGCGTACCTCGCTGCTGCCCGGCCTGCTGGCGACGCTGCGCCGCAACGTCGGCCGGGGCAACCGCGACGTCGCCCTGTTCGAGATGGGCCTGGTGTTCCTGCCGCGCGCGGACGCAGCGCCGCCGCCGGTGCTCGGCGTCGAGCACCGGCCGTCCGACGCCGAAGTCGCCGCGATGTACGCGGCCGTGCCGCCGCAGCCTCGGCACGCCGCCGTCGTGCTGGCCGGCGAGGTCGAGCGGGCCGGCTGGTGGGGTGCCGGGCGAGCCGGTGGCTGGGCCGATGCCGTGCAAGCGGCGCGCACCGTCGCGGCGGCCGCCCGGGTGACGCTGACCGTGCGCAACGCCGAGCACGCGCCGTGGCATCCCGGACGGTGCGCCGAGTTGCTGCTCGGCGACGTCGTCGTGGGCTACGCCGGCGAACTGCACCCGCGGGTGATCGCCGCGCTCGAGCTGCCGCCCCGCGCTGCCGCCATGGAACTCGACCTGGATGCGTTCGCGGCGCCGAAACCCGCGCAGGCGCCGAACGTCTCGCCGTTCCCACCGGTACTGCTCGACCTGGCCCTGGTGGTGCCGGCCGAGGTGTCGGCCGATCGGCTGCTGGCCGCCGTGCGTGACGGGGCCGGCGAGCTGCTCGAGTCGGTGCGCCTGTTCGACGTGTTCACCGACGTCGAGCGGCTCGGGGCCGACCGTAAGTCGCTGGCCTTCGCGCTGCGCTTCCGGGCGCCGGATCGCACGCTGACCGGTGACGAGGCGGCCGCCGCCCGCGACGCCGCCGTGGCCCGGGCCGCCGAGCTGTGCGGCGCCGAACTACGCGCCTGATCCGACGGGCGCAGGTAGGGCGACGCTCGCCGGGCGGTTCAGCGTCCACACCGGCGTGCTGCTCAGGCTCGTGAAGCGCCAGCCGTCGTCGGTGCGGCGCAGCTCGAACCGGTAGACCTCGCCCAGCAGGAACGGCTCGGGGTCGGTCGGCCCCGAGTGCGCGAAGCTGACCAGCAGGTTGGCCCGCACGGCCGCCCGGTCGCCGTCCAGGTCGACGATCGGATTGGTGATGACGTGCTGGATGCCGTCGTCGGCGGAATGCCGGCGCCGGGCCTGGTCGACGAGCGCGTCGTGCCCGGTGGCCGTACCGCCGGGCGTCGTCACGCTGGCATCGGCGGTGAACAGTCCGCGCAGGGACTCGAAGTCGCGTTCGTCCAGGCAGCGCCCCAGCTCGGTGATGAGATCGACGATCCGCTGACGGTCGAGCAGGGTGTCCAGGGTGATATCCATGGTGACTCCTAATAGTAGGTAGCACCAATAATAGCTAGGCCGGCAGATTCCGCTAGTGTCTGGAGCGTGGACGTCGAGAACGCGCCGAGCCGGTTGCGGGCGTTGCCGACCTGGCTGGTCGCCCAGGCGGCCATCCGGGGGCAGCGGATCGTGGCCGAGGTGCTGACCGAGCAGGATTCGCACCGCAGCGAGTACGCGCTGCTCGCCGGCCTGGACGAGTTCGGCCCGCAGAGCCAGACCGAGCTCAGCGAGCGCAGCGGCCTGGACCGCAGCGACATCGTGCGCTGGGTCGACGACTTGGTCGCCCGCAAGCTGGCCCGGCGCTCGCAGGACCCGCAGGACCGGCGGCGCAACGTCATCACGCTGACCGCGCTCGGCCGTCGCCGCCTCGGCACGCTGGACCGCGCCGTCAGCACCGCGCAGCAGCGATTGACGCGGGGCCTGTCCGGTGTCGAGCGACAGCAGCTGGTAGCGCTGCTCGGCCGGCTGATCGAGGGCACCGACCACGCGGGTTAGAGGTGTTTCGGCCGCATCCTAGAGATGTTTCAGTGCCTCGCGTCGCGACAGCGGGCTGAGCTCGTGGGCATCGGCGAAGGCGCGCACCCAGCCCGGCTCGGTGCGTGCGTAGTCGCGCAGGGCCCAGCCGATGCCCTTGCGCAGGAAGAAGTCGGGGTCGGCCAGGTTGGGCCGGATCGTGTCGGCCAGCAGGCCCGGGTCGGTCGCTTCCTTCAGGCCGACCTGGCAGATGACCGCGCTACGCCGCAGCCACCGATCCGGGTCACGGGCCCAGTCGCGCAGGATCGGCGCCAGCTCGGCCGGGAACGCCACCAGCAGCCCGCCGATCCGGTGCGACACCTCGTCCACGTGGTCCCACCAGGCACCGGTGGTGATCATCTCCCGGTAGAGGGGGAGTAGCGCCAGCGTCTGCAGGCGCCGCGCCGCCGGAACGGCGGTGAGCGCGCTGGCGGCGTAGCGCTCCTCGCGATGTGTGGCGTCGCGCCACAAGGCGGCGGTCGTCGCGGTCAGCGCCTCGGTCGAGGCGGGTGAGCGGACCTTCGCCTCGGCCCGGACGATGGCCCGCACCTCGGGTACCCGCACGCCCAGGTACGGCATCGTCGACTTCATGTAGGCCTGCATCTGCGGCGCGCGCCCGGGATCCGCCGCAGCGCGCAGCCCGGCCCGGATCCGCTCGACGAGAACCCGATCGGCCGGCATGCCGCGCAGCCTAGGGGCCGGCACCGACGCCGACGCTGGCCGCTGTTGTCCCACTTCCCCTCCCGCCTGACCAGGTCGCCGCCCCACATGCCCCATGTTCGGGAGGGGATGTGCAAGAACCGAGACGCGCAGCGTATGAAGTTGCGGCGTCGTGCATAATTGTCCAACATGGGAACCCGAGTCGCCGTGGTCGGCGCGAGCGGCTACGCCGGCGGTGAGCTGCTGCGGCTGCTGGCCGGCCATCCGCACCTGGACGTCGTGGCCGCCACCGCCCATGAGAATGCCGGCCAGCGCCTGGGCGACGTGCATCCCGGCCTGCGCTCGAACGCCGACCTCGTCCTGGGCGAGACGTCGCCCCGGGCCGTCGCGGACGCCGAGCTGGTCTTCCTGGCGTTGCCGCACGGCGTCTCGGGCGCGTTCGCCGCATCCGTCCCGGCCGGGATCAAGATCGTCGACCTCGGTGCCGACCATCGGCTGACCGACGCCGCCGCGTACGAGCGCTACTACGGCGGCAAGCACCCCGGGCCGTGGACGTACGGGTTGCCCGAACTGCCCGGCCAGCGCGCCCGCATCGCGGCGTCCGAGCGGGTGGCCAACACCGGCTGCTACGCCGTCGCCACGATCCTGGCGCTGGCGCCCCTGATCGCGGCCGGGGCGGTCGAGCCGGCCGACGTGGTGGTCGTCGCGACGAGCGGCACGTCCGGGGCGGGCCGGTCGGCCAAACTGAACCTGCTGGCCAGCGAGGTGATGGGTGACGTCACGCCGTACAAGGTGGGCGCCCACCAGCACGTCCCCGAGATGCTGCAGGCGAGCGGCGCGGCAACCCTGTCGTTCACCCCGCTGCTGGCGCCGATGCCGCGGGGCATCCTGGCGGCGGTGACAGCCAGGCCGACGGGCGATCCCGCCGCGGCGCGCGCGACGCTCGCCGAGGCGTACGCCGACGAGGCGTTCGTGCACGTCCTGCCCGAGGGACAGCAGCCGCACACGGCGGCCACCGCCGGCTCCAACTCGGCCCACCTGCAGGCGGTGGTGGACGCCAGCTCGGGCCGCGTGATCGTTACCAGCGCGATCGACAACCTGGGCAAGGGGGCGGCCGGACAGGCCGTGCAGAACGCCAACCTGATGCTCGGCCTGCCTGAGACGGCCGGGCTCTCGATCGACGGGATGACCCCATGAGCGTGACTGCCGCACAGGGCTTCCGGGCGGCGGGCGTAGCCGCGGGCATCAAGCCGAGCGGTGCCCCGGACCTCGCCCTGGTCGTGAACGACGGCCCGTCCGACGTGGCTGCCGCGGTGTTCACGGCCAACCGGGTCAAGGCCGCGCCGGTGCTCTGGTCGCAGCAGGCGGTGGCCGACGGGCGGCTGCGGGCCGTCGTCCTCAACTCGGGCGGGGCGAACGCGTGTACCGGCCCGGACGGGTTCGCCGACACGCACGCCACCGCTGAGCGGGTCGCCGCCGCGTTGAACGTCGGCGCCGGCGAGGTCGCGGTCTGCTCCACCGGCCTGATCGGCGAGCGCCTGCCCCTCGACAAATTGCTACCCGGTGTCGATAAAGCGGCCGCCGCCCTCGGCGGTCACGGGCCGGACGCCGCCGAGGCGATCCGCACCACCGACACCGTTGCCAAGCAAGCGGTATTCACCCATCCCGACGGGTGGACGGTCGGCGGCATGGCCAAGGGGGCCGGCATGCTCGCCCCGAGCCTGGCCACGATGCTTAGCGTCTTGACGACAGATGCGTCTGTCGACATGTCCACAGTGGACGGTGCGCTGCGGGCGGCGACGCGCACGACGTTCGACCGCGTCGACGGCGACGGGTGCCTGTCCACCAACGACACCGTGTTGATCATGGCCAGTGGCGCCTCGGGAATTGTGCCTGATCCGGCGCAATTCGCCGCGGCACTCGAGCGGGTGTGTCGCGATCTGGCACTGCAGCTGGTCGCCGACGCCGAGGGCGCGACGAAGGACGTCACGATCGAGGTGACCACCGCCGCCAGCGAGGACGACGCCGTCGAGGTCGGCCGGGCCATCGCCCGCAACAACCTGCTCAAGTGCGCGCTGTTCGGCAACGACCCCAACTGGGGACGGGTGCTGGCCGCCATCGGCACGACCGAGGCCGCGTTCGATCCCGACCAGCTCGACGTCACGATCAACGGGGTCGAGGTCTGCCGCAACGGCGCCGCCAGCGAACCACGCTACCTCGTCGATCTGTCCAGCCGGGCTGTACACATCGGCGTCGACCTGCACGCCGGCACCGAGACGGCCACGGTCTGGACGAACGACCTCTCGCACGGCTACGTCGAAGAGAACTCGGCCTACTCGTCGTGAACGCACACGAGAAGGCGGCCGTCCTGGTCGACGCGCTGCCGTGGCTGGAGCGCTTCCACGGCAAGGTCGTGGTGATCAAGTACGGCGGCAACGCCATGATCTCGCCCGAGCTGCAGAAGGCGTTCGCCGAGGACATCGTCTTCCTCCGCTACGCCGGCCTGAAACCGGTCGTGGTGCACGGCGGCGGACCGCAGATCACCGAGCACCTGGGCAAGCTGGGCATCGAGAGCGAGTTCCGGGGCGGGCTGCGGGTGACGACGCCCGAGGCGATGGCGATCGTGCGGATGGTGCTCGTCGGCCAGGTGAACGGCGACATCGTCAACCTGATCAACGATCACGGGGCATTCGCGGTCGGACTGTCCGGTGAGGACGGTGGCCTGCTGACCGCCGAACGGCGGCCGGCCATCGTCGACGGCCAGCCGGTCGACATCGGCCAGGTCGGCGACATCGTGGCCGTCGACCCCAGCACCGTCGACGCCCTGCTCGGCGCCGGACGTATCCCGGTCGTGGCCACCGTCGCCCGGGGCGCGGACGGCCTGTCCTACAACGTCAACGCCGACACCGCCGCGGCGGCGCTCGCGGTCGGGCTGGACGCCGAGAAGCTCGTCGTGCTCACCGACGTCGAAGGCCTATACGCCGACTGGCCGGCCAGCGCCGAGGTGGTCAGCCAGATCGACGCGGCGGGCCTGTCTGCGCTGTTACCCAGCCTGGCTGCAGGCATGGTGCCCAAGATGGAAGCCTGCGTGCGGGCCGTCGAGGGCGGCGTGCCGCGCGCCCACGTCCTGGACGGCCGGGTGCCGCACGCGTTGCTGCTCGAGATCTTCACCAGCGAGGGGATCGGCACGATGGTGCTCCCGAGCAAGGCCCAAGAGGAGACGTCATGACCCTGGCCCAGCGGTGGGACGCCGCCATGATGCCGAACTACGGCACGCCGCCGATCGCGCTCGACCACGGCGCGGGCGTCCGAGTCTGGGATGTCGACGGTCGCGAGTACCTGGATCTCGTCGCCGGGATCGCGGTGTCGTCGTTGGGCCACGCGCACCCGGCCGTCGTCGAGGCGGTGTCGGCACAGGTCGCCCGGCTGGCCCACTCGTCCAACCTGGCCATTCACGAGCCGGGCGTGCGGTTGGCCGAACGGCTACTGGAACTGGTCGGGGCCGACGGGCGGGTGTTCTTCGCCAACAGCGGAGCCGAGGCGGTCGAGTGCGCGGTCAAGCTGGCCCGGGTCCACGGCCGCGCGCACGGCGATCGCGTCGAGATCGTCGCGGCACACAACAGCTTCCACGGTCGGACGCTGGGCGCCCTGTCGATCACCGGCAACCCGGCCAAGCGCGAGCCGTTCCTGCCGCTGCCCGGGCCGGTCACGTTCGTCGACTACGGCGATGCGACCGCCCTGCGGGACGCGATCACCCAGCGCACCGCCGCGGTCGTGCTCGAACCGACCCTGGGGGAGGGCGGCGTCGTGCCGGCCCCGCCCGGATACCTTGCCGCCGCTCGCGAAGCCTGCGACGCCGTCGGCGCCTTGTTGGTCGTCGACGAGGTGCAAAGCGGCATCGGCCGCACCGGGCACTGGTTCGCGAGCCTCGCCGAGGGCGTCCGCCCGGACGTGATCACGCTGGCCAAGGGTCTCGGCGGCGGCCTGCCCATCGGCGCGTGCATCGGGCTCGGCCCGGCCGGCACGCTGTTCGAACCCGGCGCGCACGGCAGCACCTTCGGCGGCAACCCCGTCTCGTGCGCCGCTGCGCTGGCCGTGCTCGACACCATCGCCGACGAGCACCTGCTCGACAACGTCAAGCGGGTCGGCGAGTACCTCGGGCACGAACTGGAAAAGCTCGGCCCGACAAGGGGATCCGGCCTGTGGCGGGCGCTCGTCCGGCCCAGCAGTGACGCGAGCGCTGTCGAGACCAAGGCTCGCGAGCACGGCCTGCTGGTCAACGCCGTCAAGCCCGACGTCATCCGGCTGGCGCCGCCGCTCATCCTGACCGAAGCCGACGTCGACGTGGCGATGCCGCGTCTCGCAGCCGCACTGGGAGAAGCGCATGCCTAGGCACTTCCTGCGTGACGACAACCTCAGCCCGGCTGAGCTCCTCGAGATGCTCGACCGCGCCGACGCGATGAAGGCGAATCGCCTGACGTACCAGCCGCTTGCGGGTCCGCGGGCCGTAGCCGTCATCTTCGACAAGCCGTCGACGCGGACGCGTGTCTCGTTCAGCGTCGGCATCGCCGAGCTGGGCGGGTATCCGCTCGTCATCGATGCGCAGACCAGCCAGCTCGGCCGGGGCGAACCGATCGAGGACACCACGCGGGTGCTCGACCGGCAGGTCGCCGCCATCGTCTGGCGGACGTTCGGGCAGCAGCGCATCGAGGCCATGGCCGCCGTCAGCCGGGTACCCGTCGTGAACGCGCTCACCGACGAGTTTCATCCCTGCCAGATCCTGGCCGATCTGCAAACCGTCCGAGAACACAAGGGCAAGCTGGCCGGGCTCACGTTCGCGTACGTCGGCGATGCGGCCAACAACATGGCCCACTCGTACCTGCTCGGCGGAACTACAGCTGGGCTGCACGTCCGCATCGGCGGCCCCGAGGCGTACCAACCCGACCCGAGCATCGTCGCCGACGCCGAGCGAATCGCCGCTGAGACCGGGGGATCGGTCACCGTCACCACCGATCCGGACGAGGCGTTCGACGGCGCCGACGTGGTGGCCACCGACACCTGGGTGTCCATGGGCCAGGAGGACGAGCAGCGCGGCGACGTCTTCGCCCCGTTCGCGGTGGACGACGGCGCGATGGGCCGCGCGGCCACCGACGCGATCGTCCTGCACTGCCTGCCGGCCTATCGGGGCAAGGAGATCGCCGCGGACGTTATCGACGGACCGCAGAGCGTCGTTTGGGACGAGGCCGAGAACCGGCTGCACGCGCAGAAGGCCCTGCTGGCCTGGTTGTTGGAACGCAGCGCATGACCACCAAGGCGGCCCGGCACGCTCGCATCGTGTCCATCCTCGACGAGCGCCGAGTACGGTCGCAGGCCGACCTGGCCGCCGCGCTCACCGCCGCCGGCGTCGAGGTCACGCAGGCGACGCTCAGCCGCGACCTGGACGAGCTCGGCGCAGTCAAGCTGCGCACCCCCGACGGTGGCCTGCCGACCTACGTCATTCCCGAGGACGGGGCGCCGCTCACCGCCCGCGCGGCCGATGATGCTCCGCCACAACGCCTGGCCCGGTTGCTCGACGAGCTGCTCGTGTCGGCCGAGGGCAGCGCCAATCTTGTCGTACTGCGCTGCCCGCCCGGCGCCGCACAGTTCCTGGCCTCGGCCATCGACCGGGCCGGCCTACCCGAGGTACTCGGCACGATCGCCGGTGATGACACGATCCTCGTGGTGGCCCGCGCCGCAACGGGCGGGCCGGCGCTCGCCGAGAAGTTCACGCACCTTCAGGAGACATAGACGTTATGAGTAAGGTCCTTACCTCTTTGCCGGTGGGCGAGCGTGTCGGCATCGCGTTCTCCGGCGGGCTCGACACGTCCGTGGCCGTCGCCTGGATGCGCACCAACGGCGCCGTCCCGTGCGCGTACACCGCCGACATCGGCCAGTACGACGAGACCGATATCGACGGCGTGCCCGACCGTGCGCTGCAGTACGGTGCCGAGCTCGCGCGGGCCGTCGACTGCCGGCGCGAGCTGGTCGAGGAGGGCTTCGCCGCCCTGGCGTGCGGTGCGTTCCACGTCCGCTCGGCGGGTCGCACGTACTTCAACACCACGCCGCTCGGCCGGGCCGTCACCGGCACGATGCTGGTGCGCGCCATGCAGTCCGACGACGTGCACATCTGGGGCGACGGCTCGACGTTCAAGGGCAACGACATCGAGCGGTTCTACCGGTACGGGTTGCTCACCAACCCCGGGCTGCGCATCTACAAGCCCTGGTTGGACGCCGACTTCGTCACCGAGCTGGGCGGCCGGGCCGAGATGAGCCAGTGGCTGACCGAACACGACCTGCCTTACCGCGACAGCAAGGAGAAGGCGTACTCGACCGACGCCAACGTCTGGGGCGCGACGCACGAGGCGAAGACGCTGGAACACCTGGACGTCTCGATGGAAACTGTCGAGCCGATCATGGGCGTGCGGTTCTGGGATCCGGCCGTCGCGATCGACACCGAAGACGTCACCGTCGAGTTCCGGGCCGGCCGGCCGATCGCGATCAACGGCACGCGCTACGACGACCCGGTGGCCCTGGCGGACGCGGCGAACGCGGTGGGCGGACGGCACGGGCTGGGCATGTCCGACCAGATCGAGAATCGGATCATCGAGGCCAAGTCCCGGGGCATCTACGAGGCGCCCGGCATGGCGCTGTTGTGGATCGGCTACGAGCGCCTGCTCAACGCCATCCACAACGAGGACACCGTCGCGAACTACCACGCCGAGGGCCGCCGTCTCGGCCGGCTGCTGTACGAGGGCCGCTGGTTGGATCCGCAGTCGCTGATGCTGCGCGAGTCCATCCAGCGCTGGGTCGCATCGCTGGTCACCGGCACCGTGACCCTGCGCCTGCGCCGCGGTGAGGACTACTCGGTGCTCGACACGCAAGGCCCGACGCTGTCGTATCACCCGGACAAGCTGTCGATGGAGCGGACCGAGAACGCGGCGTTCGGCCCGGTCGACCGGATCGGGCAGCTGACCATGCGCAACCTGGACATCGCCGACTCGCGCTCGAAGCTCGAGCAGTACGCGGGCTTCGGTGGCCAGCTCACCGGCACGCTGCTGTTCGACGAGCTGGGTGAGGGTGAACCCGACCAGATCGCTGCCCTGCCGAGCGGCGAGGTCAGTGGCACCGACGAGACTGCGCTCGACAACGCAGCGATGGAGGCCGGAGTTGACTGACGAGATCCGCCTGTGGGGCGGCCGGTTCGCCGGCGGCCCGGCCGACGCGCTCGCCGCCCTGTCGCTGTCCGTGCACTTCGACTGGCGGCTGGCCCCGTACGACCTGGCCGGCTCGCGGGCGCACGCGCGTGTGCTCAACCGCGCCGGCCTGCTCACCGACGACGAGCTGGGCCGGATGCTCGGCGCGCTGGACGACCTCGACGCCGCCGTACGCGCGGGTACGTTCCAAGCCACGCCGGCCGACGAGGACGTCCACACCGCGTTGGAGCGAGGGCTCATCGAGCGGCTGGGCAGCCTGGGCGGCAAGCTGCGCGCCGGGCGCAGCCGCAACGACCAGGTGGCCACCGACCTGCGGCTGTACCTGCGCGATCACGCCCGCCGGGTGGTTGCCGCGATTGCCGGGGTGGAGCAGGCACTGACTGGGCAGGCCGCGCAGCACAGCGACGTGGCGATGCCCGGCATGACGCACCTGCAGCACGCCCAACCCGTGCTGCTGGCCCACCACCTGCTCGCCCACGTGCACGCCCTGGCCCGTGACGTCGACCGGCTGCAGGACTGGGATCGGCGCGCCGCCGTCTCGCCCTTGGGCGCCGGCGCGCTGGCCGGGTCGTCGCTGCCGCTCGATCCCGAGGCGGTGGCGGCCGAGCTCGGCTTCGACCGCGCGGCTGCCAACTCGATCGATGCAGTGGCCGACCGCGACTTCGTCGCCGAGTTCCTGTTCGCGACCGCGCTGCTCGGCGTGCACCTGTCCCGGATCGGCGAGGAGATCATCCTGTGGGCGACGCCGGAGTTCGGCTGGGTGCGCCTGCACGACGCCTGGTCGACCGGGTCGTCGATCATGCCGCAGAAGAAGAACCCCGACATCGCCGAGCTGGCCCGGGGCAAGGCCGGGCGGTTCATCGGCAACCTGACCGGACTGCTCGCCACGCTCAAGGCGCTGCCGCTGGCCTACGACCGGGATCTGCAAGAGGACAAGGAACCGGTCTTCGACACCGTCGATCAGCTGCTCATGCTGCTGCCGGCGATGGCCGGGTTGATCGCCACGCTGGGCTTCGACACCGACCGGCTGACCGCGGCTGCCCCGGCCGGGTTCGCCCTGGCCACCGATATCGCCGAGTGGCTGGTGCGGCAGGGCGTGCCGTTCCGCGATGCGCATGAGGTGGCCGGCGCCGCCGTGTCGTACTGCGAGGAACGCTCGCTCGACCTGACCGACCTGTCCGACGAGCAGCTGGTCGAGATCGACCCGCGACTGACTCCCGACGTCCGGACGGTGCTGTCGGTCGACGGCGCCCTGCGCGCCCGTTCGACCTTCGGCAGCACCGCCCCCGACCGTGTCGCGGAACAACTCGAGGCCTTGCAGGACACGGTGGCCGGCCACGTCGAGTGGTCCAGCGCCTGGTCCCAGAAGTGACGGTCGATCGCGAGGCACTGGCCAAGACGTCCCTGGACGTGGCCCCGCTGCTGCTGGGCGCCGTCCTCGTGTCCACAGTGGACGGTGCCGAGCTGGCGGTGCGGCTCACCGAGGTCGAGGCCTACAACGGCCCGGACGACCCGGCATCACACGCCTACCGCGGCGAGACACCGCGTAACGCCGTCATGTTCGGCCCGCCCGGCTTCTTGTACTGCTACTTCACCTACGGCATGCACTGGTGCGCCAACGTGGTGTGCGGCCCGGACGGCGTCGCGACCGCGGTGCTGCTGCGCGCCGGCGAGGTGGTGCGGGGGGTGGACGTGGCGACCTCGCGCCGCCCGGCGGCCCGCTCGTCCCGCGACCTGGCCCGAGGGCCGGCCCGGTTGGCACAGAGCCTGGCGCTGGACCGCGCGGCGAACGGCCTGGACCTGTGCGACCCGGAATCCGCAGTCCGCCTGGAGTCCCTCGGCGCACCGTCACCGGGCCGCATCCGCACCGGTCCGCGGGTGGGGATCGCCGTCGCGGTCGAGCGGCCCTGGCGGTTCTGGCTCGACGACGAGCCGTCCGTATCCGCGTTTCGCCCGGGTGGACGCAAGCGACCGGCCACGCGACAGGCAGACTGATTCGCCGTGACCGACTCCCTACCCCCCGAGCTGCGCGACGCCCACGAGGTGCTCGCCTCGGGCGCCGCCCAGATCCTGCCCGCCGACGGGCTGACCGAACGGCTCCTCGCGGCCCACCGCGAGAAGCGCCCGTTGCGCGTCAAGCTCGGCATCGACCCGTCCGGCAGCGACCTGACGCTCGGCCACGCCGTCGTCTTGCGGAAGCTGCGCCAGTTCCAGGACTTCGGCCACACCGCCGTGCTGGTAGTCGGCGGCTTCACCGGCCAGGTGGGCGACCCGTCCGGGCGGACCGCCACCCGGGCCGCGCAGAGCGTCGATGCGGTCATCGAGAACGCCAAGGGCTACTTCGACCAGCTCATGCGCATCCTCGACCGGGAACGCACCGAGGTCGTCAACAACGCCGACTGGCTCGGCACCATGCGACTGGCCGAGCTGCTCGACTACACCCGGCAGCTCACCATCGCCCAGCTGCTCGAGCGCGACGACTTCGCGCGCCGGTTCGGCGCCCAGCAGCCGATCACGCTGTCCGAGTTCTTCTACCCCCTGCTGCAGGGCATCGACTCGGTCGAGATCCATGCCGACATCGAGCTCGGCGGCACCGACCAGACGTTCAACAACCTGGTCGGCCGCGAACTGCAGCGCTCGCGCGGCCAGGCGCCGCAGGCGGTGCTGACCGTGCCGCTGCTGGTCGGCACCGACGGCGTCGAAAAGATGGGCAAGTCGCTCAACAACTACATCGCCATCAACGACTCGGCCGACGAGCAGTTCGGCAAGGTCATGAGCATCCCGGACTCGGTGGTCGGTATGTACGCGCGGCTGTGCACCACGCTGCATCCGCACGACGTCGACGAGATCGAGAAGGCGGTCGCGTCCGGCGGCGTCGCGGCCAACAGGGCCAAGCGCCGGGTCGCCCGCGAGATCGTCACGCTGTACCACGATGCCGATGCGGCCAGCGCGGCCGAGGCGCGCTTCGATGCGATATTCAAAGACGGCGCCGAGATCGACGACGCGCCGACCTTTCCGCTTGCCGTCGAGTCACCGGTGCACCTGCCCGCCCTCATGGTGGCGACCGGCTTGGCCGCGAGCTCGAGTGACGCCCGCCGGTCCATCGACGGGGGAGCGGTGCGCCTCGACGGGCAGCGGGTGCAGCCACGCACGTACGACATCGACCGGGCCGACCTCGTGGGCGCCGTGCTCGCGGTGGGCAAACGACGGGCCGTGCGCCTGGTCGAGGGCTGAATCCCCTGTGGCATAAGGGGATTCGTACCGAGTTCAGCTCCAGGACGCGTCGAGGTGACCCCCCGTTTGAACACCCCGAAATGAGCTGCTAATCTTCTACTCGTTCGGCGCACGGAGCCGCGGAAAGCGGAGCCGGCCGGACACCCCCCAAGCTCGAGCGACGCGGCTGTCCGCGCCCGCAAGACCAAGCGGGAAACGCGGGCGGTGCCGGTTTGACCCGGCGAAGCCGACCGAGTAAAGTTTCATGGGTTGCCCCCAAGCGGATCGAAAGAGCCGCGAAGGTGTGCGTCCGCTCCTTGAGAACTCAACAGCGTGCCGAAAGTTAGTGCCATAAGCAATACCTCGTGGCGCGTCTTCGGTTATCCGAGAACGCGCACGATTCCTTTGGTACATCGAGCTATAAGAAATGACCAGCTCGTATGACCAGCGATCATGCTGCCGCAAGGTAGCGACTTTCTGTGTCGACACTCTGAGGTTTTGGCCTCAGCTGTCATACATACCTTCACGGAGAGTTTGATCCTGGCTCAGGACGAACGCTGGCGGCGTGCTTAACACATGCAAGTCGAGCGAGGCCCTCTCTTCGGAGAGGTGCCCTAGCGGCGAACGGGTGAGTAACACGTGGGCAACCTGCCCCTAGCACTGGGATAAGCCGAGGAAACTCGGTCTAATACCGGATATGACCTTCGAGGGCATCCTTGAAGGTGTAAAGGATTCTGGCTAGGGATGGG
>DASXYE010000367.1:0-9441 GCA_036502695.1 Jatrophihabitantaceae bacterium | reverse complement strand
TCGCGGATCGTCCCGCGCTCCCGTTTCGGAGGTTTCTGCCCGTTCGCCACACGTCGACGGTAACCCCGCCGGGGCCCAATCTGGGGCCCAGCGCCCTTCGATCAGGTGCGCTAGGCCGCTACAACCCCCAGAAATACTGGTGGAGCTGAGGGGACTCGAACCCCTGACCCCCACACTGCCAGTGTGGTGCGCTACCAGCTGCGCCACAGCCCCAAACGTCGGCCCATCCGGGCCGAAAAGCCATCGTACACAGGCCACCGGCGGCGGCTCCTGATGGGGACGAAGTGAGCTTGCGCGCCACGCCGGGACCCCGGAATACCAGGGATTCCGGGGCTTCGCGCATACTGATGGCGGGTACGTACCGACAATCAAGGGAGATGTACGTGAACCGCAAGGAACTCGTGGCCGCCGTCGCCGATGAGGCGTCGCTCGAGCAGAAGACTGTGGACGCGGTCCTGCGTGGCCTGCAGGCGACGCTGGAGGACGCCGCGGCCAAGGGCGAGAAGGTCAGCGTGCCTGGCTTCTTCGCGCTGTCGGTGGGGCACAGTGCTGCCCGCGAGGGCCGCAACCCGGCCACCGGCGCGACGATCACTATCCCGGCGCGCAACACGGTGAAGTTCACCGCAGGCAGTGCGCTCAAGGACGCCGCCAACAAGTAAGCAGCAAGCCAACCGGTCGGGCCGGTCGGCGTGGGCCCCACAGCCCCGCCGGCCGGCCCGCCGCCGTATAGGCGCAGCTGGAGTTGTTCGACCCCCGGCGTCATATAGCGCGCCGGGGTCGAACTACTCGGAGAGGGCGGCACCACGACGCCCAGCCCCGAACTACGGGCTGGGCGTCGTCTTCGGCGTCGTCTTCGGCGTGGTCTTGGGCGTGGTCGCCGGCGCCGACGGCGTGGACGATGTCGAACCCGACGGGTTCGGCGTCGTCGTGGGCTTGGGCGCCTTGGCCGCCGCCGACGCGATCGCGGCGTCGAGCGACTTCAGGTCGACGGTGCCGCCGATCTTCTTGCCGTTCACCATGACGGTCGGCGTGCCGGACACTCCACGCTTGGACGCGTTGTCGGTGATCGCCTGGACGAGCGCCTTGTGCTGCTCGGTGTTCACGCAGGTCTGGAACGTGGTGAGGTTCGTGCCCGTGAGGCCGGCCTGGCGGGCGTAGCCGAGTAACTGCGCGTCGGTTCGGCCGTTGCTGCCTTCGGCCGGCTGCACCTGGGCGCCCGAGGTGTCCTTGCCGTAGAGGATGTCGTGGTACTTGGCGAACGTGTCGACGTTGACGTCCGAGGCGCACAGCGCCGCATTGGCCGCGCGGGACGAGTACCGGTTGCCGTTCGACGAGCTGTCCAGGAACGCCATCATGTGGTAGCGCACCTGGATCTGCCCGGACTTGATCTTGGCCGCGACGTCGGCGTGCGCGCTCTGCTCGAACTTCTCGCAGATCGGGCACTGGAAGTCCTCGAACACGTCGACCTTGACCGGGGCGGTGGCCGGGCCGACCGCCACGCCGTTCTTCACGGTGGCGTTCGTCGCGGTCAGATCGCCCTGGATCTTGGCCCGGTTGGCCTGCACACCGATGCCGATCACGCTCACCAGCACGACCACCACGGCCAGCGCGGCCGACACGTACCGGTTGCGGATCAGCGCATCGCGGCGGCGCGCCTCGAGCAGCGCGTTGTACTTGCGCTGGCCGGCCTCGGTGCGCATCCGCTTGGCGGACGGCGGTTCGACGTAGTCGTTGCGGGCCAGGAACTCGTCCACCGAGATCCGGGTGAGCGGCCACACGACGACGAACACCGCCAGCGCGAGCAGCCCCACGTCGCGCAGGATGTCGAGGACGTACTGGGTGCTGCCGGTCGTGGTGCCGCCACCGCCGAAGCAGCCGCACTCGAGTTTGATGCCGCGGGCGTCGGCCTGGATGAGACCGACCAGGAACACGACGAACAGCAGCCCGGACAGCGCGGCGGCGTACCGGGTCACGATGCCGAGCACGAGCAGCACGCCCAGGCAGATCTCGAGCACCGGCAGCCCGTAGCCGATCGCCTTGGACAGCCATTCGGGGGTCGCGTCGTAGGCCCGGACGGCCTGCACGAAGCCGCGCGGGTTGCCCAGCTTGGACCAGGCGGCCCAGATCCAGACGGCCCCGACGACGAGTCGGGCCACGGTGCCCAGCCAGCCCCGGATCGAGCTCCAGTTCACATCGAGCTCCAAGTCACTGAGTGCCCTCCTGGCTAGATGCGTCTACGAGCGGCAGGTCGTGCGCGATCTGGTCCGCTTCGTTGTCGCTTTGCAGGTATTTGACGTGCGCGTAGTCGTCAGCACCGTAGAGCAAGACGTCCGCCGCGTGTAACTGGCCACCGTCTTCGGCGAGTTCGACGTGCGCCGCGGCCTGCGCGGCGTCGATCTGGCCCTGGCTGCCGGTGAGCCCGACGAACCGGTTCGGCAGCTCCGTGTCGAAGTGCCGCAACCAGGCCGCGATCACCGGCGCGGTGTCGTGCTTGACATCCGTCGTCACGAACACGACCTGGGTCTTGGCCCGCAGGGCGGCCGGCACCTCGGCGATGGCCTGGGCGATGTCGACCATGGTGGTCGGGCAGACGTCCGGGCAGTGCGTGTAGCCGAAATACAGCAGGGTTGGATGTTTGGCGGTGCTGCTGAACGAGTACGGCTTGCCGCTCGTGTCGGTGAGCGTGAACGACGGCCGCGGCAAGGGCGGAATCAGGCCGGCACCCTGGTACGGACCGACCTTGGGCTGGTCGTTCAGCTCGGACGGCTTGGCCTTACCGGATCCGGACGAGCAGGCGGCCAACCCGGCCAGCGCCACCGCCGCGACGAGCGCCAGTGCGCGCTTCACCGTGGGGCTCCGGCCGTGGGCGCCGGGGCGGTGAGCGCGATCACCGGCGCGGACACGTTCACCGGACCGGCACTCTCGAACACGAGCTGCAGGTTGACGTACTGGCCCGGGCGCAACGGTCCGAGCAGGTGCTCGATCATCACGTGACGCTTACCGGGCGAGAGTGTGACACTGCTGTGGGCCGGGATGATCAGGATGCCGGGCGTCGCGGTCATGTCGCCGTCCGAGTGCAGGACGGCGTCCTCGCCGGCCCCGCTGGCCACGCTGAGCAGCCCGTCGTCGGAGCCGGTCGTGTTGTAGATGGTGAAGTAGGCGGCGGCGACGTCCGGCGAGGCCGGCTCGCGGACGTACGCCCCGCTGATCACGATCGGATCGGTTGCCGCCCCGCCGGCGCTCACCGCGGCTTGCGGCACCGCGCCGCGGATCAGCCCGGCCAGGCCGAGCACGGCCACGATGCCGGCCGCGAAGGCAGCGACGGGGGGACGGGTCACGCCGCGCTGCTCCGTCCCCGCGTCCGCATGAACGCGACACCGCCCAGCGCCAGGCCGACCACGGCCAGGCCGAGCGCGATGCCGCCGAGAACCATCGGGCCAGTCTGACTGTCGTTCTTGGTGGCCTTCGGCGCGGGGTCGGCCGCTGCGGCCGCTGCCGCGGTCGCTGCGGTCAACTTCAATGTCGGCGCGGGATGCTCCGGCTCGGCGGTGCTGCCCGGCGCCGGGATCTCGGTCCAGCTGACCACCTTGCCGTCGCTGTAGGTCTGGATGGCCTTGAACGTGATCGAGGCGGCCTGGGGCAGCGGTCCGACGCTGACGTTGAACTGGTCGAACTCCCCCGGCTTGATCGCCGTGGCGGCGCCGTCGGCCTTCCAGTCGATCTCGGTGACCGCCTCGGTGATCTCGTCGCCGTCGTCGGTCTTGATCGGGGTGGCCAGCTTGGTGTTCTTGGTGGCGAAGCTCCAGCCGGGATGCGGCTGCACGCTCACGGACGCGAACGGCGTCGCCTGCGGCAGCTGAACGGCGAGCGCGGTGGTGCTGGCCGTGTCGCTCTCGGTCGGCACCCGGAACGTCAGGACGGCGTACCCGCCGGCGGTGGCGCCCGGCGAGTTGACCGTGACGTGCGCGTACGCAGGCGCGGCGACGGCCAGCAGGGCGGTAGCCACCCCGGCGACGATGACGGGTCGGCGCATCTTCATGTAAGAATTCCCTTTCAGTAGAGGCGAATCTTGGCGTCGGCGACGACGGAATCGAACTCCGACGTCGTGACCGTGAGCGTGATGATCCAGCGCCCCGGGGACGGCAGCACGATGCCCGAGGCCGTGTACTCGGCGCCGCTCGCGCGCAGCGGGATCGCGATCGGGCCGAGTTGCTTGTCCGGCAAGGCGGCTGTGGCGGTGAGCTGCTGCGGCTTGGCGCCCGACGAGAGCCGGACCGTGACGGTGACCGGCCCGCTGCGGCCCGGGTCCAGCGTCACGGTGGCGCTGCGGCCGCTGCCCAGCGCGACGGTGGCCGCGCGGGCCTTCTCGTGTTGGGTGGCCAGGGCGGCGCGGCCCGGCGGCTCGGCGACGAGCACGGCCGTCACGGCCAGCACGCCGACCGCCACGATCGCCTCGGCCAGCACCGACCGCCGCATGCGCGACACCGGCGGAGCCGGCGACGGCGGCGGAGCTGGCGGCGCCGGCGCATCGGCGACCTCCGTCTGCGGATCGGCCGTATCGGTCATCGCGTAGGCGACGGGGCGCACGTAGCGGCGCTGCACGACGATCCGGGACACGTTGGCCAGCCCGAGAATCCCCAGGAACAGCCCGGCTTTCACCAGGACGAGCTGCCCGTAGCGGGTTCCCGTGATCGCTTCGATGCTGCCGATACCCAGCCAGGCTTGATAAGTGCCGCTGACCGCCAACACGATCACGCAACCCATCGCGGTGCGCGAGAAGACCGGCAGCACCCGGCGCAGCTCGGCCGGTTCCCGCCGCGGCAGTACGGCGACGAGCAGGTAGATCAGCCCGCCCAGCCAGACGGCCATCGCCGAAAGGTGCGCCGAGTAGCTCGTCATCGTCAGCCACCGCGGGTTCTCCGACTCGGCGTGCCCGCTCGCGGCATAGGTCAGCACCACGCCGATGCCCAGCGCGGCGGTCGCCTCGGCCAGCCGGCTACGACGCGGATCGCGCAGCTGGGCGCCGAGCACCACCCCCAGCGCGCCCAGTAGCAGCAACCGGATCGAGTGCGCGGTGCCGAACGTCGTGTGCAGCGTCGCGTCGAGCAGGGTGCCGTTCGCGAGGTCGCCGAGCCCGGTGCCGGAGGCGTACGGCCCCTGCACCACGACCTCGGCCAGTGCCCCGACCGTGGTGGCCAGCCAGCCGCCCCACAGCAGCCGGCGGGCCCGCCGGTCGTCGCGGCCCTCCGGCCAGACGGTCAGCAGCAGCCAACCGCCGCCGAGCAACGCCAGGCCCGCGAAGGCCACCCAGCGCACGATGTCGAACACCACGCTCGTCGTACCGTCCACAGTGGACGGTGTCGCGGCGCCGGCGGCCAGCTCGCCGTTGCCGACGACGAAGCGGATCGCGCCGGCCACGGGATGCCCGTCCGCGGAGATGATCCGGAAGCTGGCCGTGTAGGTGCCGTCGCCCAGCCCGGACTTGACGGCCACCATGATCTTGGGTCCGGTCGGGTGGCTCGGCTGCCCCGAGTCGACGCGCCGACCGCCCTGGTCGACCACACGCAGGTAGCCCTCACTGTTCAGCGTGATGCCCTCGTCGAACGTGATGCTGACCGACGTCGGCGCGGTCTTGAGCCGCGACCCGTCCACCGGATCGGACGCCACGACGGTGGCGTGCGCGGACGCCGACGGCGCGGTGAGCAGTGCCATACCGAGCAATCCGGCGAGGATCACGCCGAATGCGACAAGTCTTTTCATGCAACCCCCCGAAGGCCGCGCCCATCCTCGTCGTCACGGTCACCCGCGTCGAGAGTCGGCCGGCGTTCGGGAGGCAGGGCCCGCTCGGCCCGGGCCAGGGCGTACACCAGGCCGAGCCCGGCGACGATGCCCAGGTGCGTGGCCAGGCGGCCGGCGGCAACGGCGCCGCCGGCCACGTCTCGGATGCTCAGCGCGGCCAGCACGCCGACGAACACGGCCAGCCCCGGCAGCAACCCGCTCGCGCGCTGCGGCCGCACGGCGGTGGCCAGGAACGCCGCGCCCAGGGCCACGTTCCAGGCGGCGGTCTCGTGCGCGGCGTGCATGGACATGGCCATGTCGATGCTCGACCCGAACAGGGCCGGCATGGCGATGCCGACCTGCACGGCGCCGACCACCACCAGGGCCAGGCGCAGCAGCCGGCGCCGGCGCAGGACGCGGCGGGCCGGCAGCGCGGCGCCGGCCAGGATCTTCTCGGCCAGATCGGGCACATCGGCCGTGCCCAGCCGGGTCTGCCGGGTGAGCCGGGTCGCCTCTTCGAGCCATCGGGCACAATCGACGCAGCTCGTGAGGTGATGGTCGAGCACCGAGGCGGACATCCCGATCGGCTCGCCGTCGAGACGGGCCGATGCCGCCTCGCGGAACCGGTCACACTTCACGTACGAATTAGTCGGTGGAACCTGCCGTTTGGTTCCCGAGGAGTTTGCTGTGGACGAAGTGGACGCGATCACCGAGGCGGCGCTGCGGGCCCGCCGCGGCGACTCGGCGTCCGCCGGGGCGTTCGTCCGAGCCACCCAGGCCGACGTGTGGCGGCTCTGCGCGAACCTCTCGTCCCGGGACGCCGCCGACGACCTGACCCAGGAGACCTACGCCCGGGCGTTCGCGTCGCTGCACCGCTTCGCCGGCCGCTCGTCGGCGCGGACCTGGCTGCTGGCCATCGCCCGCCGGGTGTGCGCCGACGCGGTGCGGGCGGCGGTGCGGTCCCGGTCGGTGCGGGCGGTCGAGGAACACGCCACGGATCCGGCCGAGTCGGTCACCCTGCGGGCGCTGCTCGACGCGCTGGACACCGAACGGCGCGAGGCGTTCGTGCTGACCCAGCTGGTCGGGCTGTCCTACGCCGAGGCGGCCGACGTGTGTGGCTGCCCGGTCGGGACGATCCGCTCGCGCGTGGCCCGGGCCCGATCCGACCTGGTGACCGCGTTCGGCGGTGGGGCGTCGCGCTCGGCGTCCGGCTGAGCCGGCGTTTACTCTGCGAGAGCCTTGACCTCACGGGTGATCTTGCGCTCGGCGACGAACGAGGCGAACGGGATCGTGCCGGCGATCATCACCAGGCCGAGCTTGAGCAACGGCCACCGTCGCCGGACACCGAGGTCCAGCGCCGTGACGAGATAGATCATGAACAAGAAGCCGTGCAACGTACCGACCACCGCCACCGGCCCGTGCTCGTGGGCCCACCAGTTCAGCGGCACCGCGACGAACACCAGCACGACGAGCAAAGTGCCCGTGACCAGCGCCATGATCCGGTAACGCAGCAAGGCGCCGCTCAGCTTCACGGCCGGCCGGGGACGGGTGCTCTGCATGACGTATCGACGGTAGGCCACCGCGTTTCGCGCCACTCGATCGGGGCCGCGCGGTCGGAGAATGCGAATCATGTCTGAGCCACCGGGACCGGCGGGCGCGCGTTCGCTCGCGATGGGCACTGCCGGGAAGCGGCCGGCCTGGCTGCGGGCCACCGACGGCGAGCACCGCTGGTGGATCGCGCTGGCCCTGGGCGTCACGATCGCCGCCCAGTTCGCGCTGCCGAGCCGGTTCGTCGTGCATCCGGCCTACATCGCCCCGACGATCGAGGCGGTGCTGCTGGTCGTCCTCACCGTGATGCACCCCGATCGGCTCTCCCAACGCACCCAGCAGCTGCGGGCCGCCTCGCAGGTGCTGCTGGCGATCATCGCGATCACGAATGCCATCTCGGTCGGCCTGCTGATCCATACGATCACGACCGGGCACCACGTCCCGCCGGTGACGCTGCTCGTCGGCGGCGGCGAGATCTGGCTGACCAACACGGTCGTGTTCGCGCTCTGGTACTGGGAGTACGACCGGGGCGGGCCGGCCGCCCGGGCGCACGGCACCAAGGACGTCCCCGACCTGCTGTTCCCGCAGATGACCGACGAGCACCTGGCCCGCAACTGGGAACCGATCTTCGTCGACTACCTGTTCGTGTCGTTCACCAACTCGACGGCGTTCTCGCCCACCGACACGATGCCGCTGTCGCGGTGGTGCAAGCTGCTGTTCGCCCTGCAGGCCGCGATCTCGCTGGTGACCGTCGCGCTGATCGCCGCCCGCGCGGTGAACATCCTGCCGGGCTCCTGACCAACGCCCGTGGCAACGAGAGGGCCCTGGCCGGCATCGGGGGGAATCCGGCCAGAGCCCCGAGACCAGCATGACTCTCTGCCGCGCAAATAGCACGCGATTCGCGCGTGCCCGGTCCGCGAGGTTTGTGATCTTGATACACATGTCAGGGCATAGCAGGAATTAACCATCAAGATCGGTTGAGAGAGCACCGGCGCGGCGCTCAGCAGGAGCACCGCGCCGGCCCGGCGTTGCCGCTACTCGAGTGTGGCCGGCACCTCCTCGGACGCGTGCGGCTCGGTGCGCCGCTTGCGCCGCTCGTCACGCCAGATCATGAGGATGGGGAACACGAACATTGCGGCGAGCAGCCCCATCGCGAGCAGGACCCGCATCCATTCCTGGCTGCTCATGGGCGGACCCGACGAGGGTCGAACAACTGACGAATCATGCTGATCTCCCTGAAGCAAACGACAACGACCCGCCACGGCCTCGGCTGCGCTCCAGGCAGAACAGGCCGTGCGGGTACTGGGAAAGGGGCTAGGTCGTCGCCGTGGGAGGGGCGCGGACGCCGGGCAATCCGACGCGGGCCACCGCCGACGCGTCGTAGCGCAGCGGCCCGATCGCGACCAGTCGTACGGGCGGTGCCACCGCGTCGATCGCGGCGGCTACCTCGAATGCCGGCACGTCGTGCGGCCGCGCCACCGAGGATTCACCCCGCGAGGCCACCACCGCGGCATCGACGTGGTGGACCGCCAGGCTGGCGATCGCCGGTGCGGCGGCCACCGCGTCCCGCCCGGGAACGGCCGGGAACGCCGCCAGCACCGCGCACACCAGCGCGAGCAGGGCAGACGGCACCGCTCGTGCCGAGCGCCGCCGCAGGCCCGTCATACATCGCCAACGCACAGCCGGCCCGGCTGGTTTCCGATCGCGGCCTAGGATCCGGTGGTGCTCGAGCCTGCCGCGTGGGAAAGCTTCGCCGTCATGACCGGAGGAGCCAGCGCCGCGCTCACCGGTCTGCTGTTCGTCGCGGTGTCCCTCAACCGCGACCTGATCGCACGCAACGCGATGCTGCGGAACAGCGCCGCGCAAACCCTGGTGCTGCTGGTTGTTCCGGTGGTGCTGTGTGCACTGCTGCTCATCCCGGATCAGCGCCCGGCGGCGCTCAGCATCGAGTTGCTCGTCGCCGGACTGCTCATCGGCGTGGCGTTGCTCCGCTTCCGGCCGCAGCCGCGGCGGGCCGAACGCTCGCAGATCGCCGAGCTGTTCGATCGTCGCGAGACCATGGTCGTCATCGCCGCGTTGGTACTCACGGGGGCGATCTCGTACTGGTGCGGAGGC
>DASXYE010000366.1:0-4311 GCA_036502695.1 Jatrophihabitantaceae bacterium | reverse complement strand
CTCGACCCGGTCGGATGGCAACGGGCGGTGGCGATCATGCCGCAGGATCCGGCGCGTTACCCGTTCAGTGCCTACGACAACATCGCGTTCGGCGCCATCGAGCACCGCACCGATCGCGACGGCCTCGAACGGGCGGCGCAGCGGGCCGGCTTCGCGGATGTCGTCCCGACCCTTCCCGACGGTTGGCAAACCGTGCTGTCTCGCGAATTGCCCGGCGGCGTCGAGCTTTCCGGCGGGCAATGGCAGCGGCTGGCCCTGGCCCGGGCGCTGTTCGCCACCCAGCACGGTGCCCGGCTGCTTGTCCTCGACGAACCCACAGCCGCGCTGGATATTCGTAGCGAGGCCCGGTTCTACAAGGGATTCTTCGATATCACCCACGGGCTCACCACCGTCGTGATCTCGCACCGTTTCGCGACCGTCCGCCGCGCGGATGTGATCTGCGTGCTCGACGGTGGCCGGATCACCGAGCGGGGCTCGCATGACGATCTCGTCGCCAGCGGCGGCACGTACGCGCGGATGTACAAGCTGCAGGCCGGCCGGTTCGGTGGGGCGTCGTGAAGCGTCGGCGCCTCGCCCGGCTGGCCAGCGTCTTGTTCATCGACGGCTTCCGGGCGGCGCCGGGCTGGATGTCGCTCGTCACGGTGATGCTCGTACTGGGCAGCGTCTCGGCGACGTGTTACCCGCTCGGCTACCGGCTGCTCGTCGACGGTGCGCTGCGCGGCTCGACCAGTCATGTCGTGTTCGGCGTGATCGTCGTCGGCGGGTTGCTGTCGATCGGCTGGCTGCTGACCTCCATCGCGGCCACCGAGGCGATGGCGCTGTCGGACCGGATCGCGATCTACCGGATGTCGCGGATGATCCGCCTGATCGGCGGCGTCACCGGGCTCGAGCACCTCGAACGGCCCGACTACCTCGCCCAGGTCGAGCGGCTCAACACGAACCGGCGCCAGCTCGCGAGCGCGCCGCGCATGGTGCTGAGCAATACCTCCTCGATCGCTCGCGTGATAACCCTGCTGGTGCTGCTCGGCTCGGTATCGCCGTGGCTGTTGCTGCTGCCGGTGTGCGCGGTGCCGCCGATCGTCGCCGACCGGATCGTCAAGCGCATCACCAAGCAGGCCGACGACGACATGGCCGACACCCGCCGGCTCGCGTCGATGATCTTCGCGTTGACCAGCGAGGCCGGCACGGCCAGCGAGGTGCGCGCGTACGGGCTGTCCGAGCGGCTGGCCGCCGAGCATCGGCGGTGCGGCGCCGAGCTGAACCGGCGCAGCGCGCGCGAGGCGCTGCAGGTGCTCGGCGTGCAGAGCATCGGCTGGCTGATCTACGCGGCCGGGTTGATGGGGGCGGTGGCCTTCGTCGTGCTGCGCGCCACCGACGGCGCGCTGTCACTCGGCACGGTGCTGATGTCCGTGTCGCTGATCCGACGCTCACGCAATCAGCTGGCGTCCGCCGCCCAGGGTTCGGGCGCGCTGGTGTCGACGCTGGCCACGGCGGATCGGCTGTTCTGGCTGGAGGATTACGCCGCCGAGCAGGCGGCCGCGGCCGGCACGCAGCAACCGCCCCGTACGCTGCGGTACGGAATCGAGCTGCGAGACGTCACGTTCAGCTACCCCGGCACGGACCGTCCCGTCCTGGAGCACCTCGACCTGAGGCTGCCAGCAGGTACGACCGTCGCGGTGATCGGTGAGAACGGCTCGGGCAAGACCACCCTGATCAAGCTGCTGCTCGGCATGTACCGCCCGGACGGCGGGCAGATCCTCGTCGACGGCACGTCGCTGGCGGACCTTGATCCGATCGCGTGGCGCGATCGCTCGACGGGGGCGTTCCAGGACTTCGCCCGGTTCCAGCTGCCGGCGGTGCAGTCGATCGGTGTCGCCGAGCTCCCGAGGATCGACGACGAACCGGCGGCGCTGGCCGCCCTGGAGCGCGCCGGCGTGGACGGGCTGGCCGAGCAGCTGCCGGACGGGCTGGCCACCCGGGTCGGCACGGCGTACACCGGCGGGCACGGGCTGTCCGGCGGGCAGTGGCAGCGGCTGGCGCTGGGCCGGGCGATGCGCCGTGACGGTCCGCTGCTGGTCGTGCTCGACGAGCCGACGGCTAGCCTGGACGCCCAGGCCGAGCACGCGCTGTTCGACCGCTACGTGGATGCGGCGCGCCGCGAGGCCGATCGCAACGGGGCCATCACCGTGCTGGTGTCGCACCGGTTCTCGACCGTGCTGATGGCCGACCTGATCGTGTATCTCGAGGACGGTCACGCGGTGGAGGTCGGCAGCCACGCTGAGCTTCTCGGACGGGGTGGCCGTTACGCCGAGCTGTTCGAGCTGCAGGCCGCCGCGTACCGGTGACCGGTACCGCATCGGATCGAGCGGATGAACGCGGGTCCGGGGGTCGTGCTAGCCACACCGGCGCTCCGGGAGCTAGCGCCAGCGAAACCGGCGCCGCGAATCCCTAGCGTGGTGGACATGATCTTCAAAGTGCTCACCTCGGCTGTCCTTTCCGGCGGGTTGATCGTCGCCGGTGTGTCCGCGAGCAGCCCCAGCGGCGCGACGACGGCGCGCGCCCAGCTCACCCTGCCGGCGCCCACCGGCCAATACCCGGTCGGCACGGTGGCATTGCACCTCGTCGACCACGCCCGGACCGATCCCTGGGGCGTCGAGCCGGGCCAGCCGCGCCAGCTCATGACCAGCGTCTTCTACCCGGCGGCCAGCACCGCCGGGTACCAGGTCGCACCGCAGATGACGTCGGCCGAGGCGGCCGGGTTCGATACGTTCAACACCACCGGCGTGCCGGTCGGCAAGGTCGACTGGGCGTCCACCAAGACCCATGCGCATGTCGGCGCACCGACACGCACCGGCAAGTATCCAGTCGTGCTGTATTCGCCGGGCCTGGGTGATCCGCGCGGGTGGGACACCACGCTCGTCGAGGACCTGGCCAGCCGCGGCTACGTTGTCGTCACGGTGGATCCCACCTACGAGTCGCCGGCGGTCGAGTTCCCCGACGGCTACGTCGCCAAGAGCGTGATGCCCGGGCTGCTGAACACCCCGGACGTACAGTCGCTGCTCCGCAAGATCATCAACGTCCGCCTGGCGGACACCGGATTCGTGCTCAGCTCGCTGCAGGCGTTGCACGCCGGGCACAACCCCGATGCCGAGCACCGGCCGCTGCCGTCCGGCCTGGCCGGCGCGATGAACACCGCCGACATCGGCATGTTCGGGCAGTCGGGCGGCGGCTCCACGGCGTTCCAGAGGGCGTACACCGATCCCCGGCTCAAGGCCGTGATCAACATGGACGGCACGCTGGCCTTCTCGCCGGACGACGGTGACGGGTCCAACCCGCTGCCGGTCGCCGCGCACGGGCTGCGCACTCCGTTCCTGCTGCTCGGCGACAAGGTCGACGACCACTACACCCAGGCGTCGTGGGACGAGCTGTGGCAGCACAGCCACGGCTGGCACCGCGACGTGCTGCTGCGCGGATCGGAGCACGGCAGCTACACCGACGCGCAGGTGCTGCTGCCGCAGATCGCCAAGCAGGTCAAGGATCTGCCGCCGGACTTGGTCGCCGGCGATATCGGCTACATCGATCCATCGACGGCGATCACGTGCGAACAGGCTTATGTCAGCGGGTTCTTCGACCTGTTCCTGCGGCATCGCGGCATTGGACCGGCCAGCCCGGGCTGCTCGGCCGCCGTGGTCATTCCCTGATGCGGGAACGGTTCCCCGGCGCGACGGATGTGGCTACGCTGACGCCACCGGCAAAGGGGGGCCTGACATGCCTGGTGACTACAGCGGCACGGCCGTGATCGATCGCCCGATCGCGGAGGTGTTCGCATTCCTCGCGGAAGGCACGAACGATCCGAAGTTCAGCCCGCGCGTGCTCGAGATCCACAAGGAACCGGACGGCCCGTCCGCGCTCGGGACGATCTTCGTGAGCCGGGCCAAGGACGCCGGCATGACGACGGCTCGCCGCTTCGAGCTGACCGCGTTCGGCGCGCCGACCACGCTGCGCTGGACCGAGCGGTCGAAGAACCTGGTGACCGTCACGGACGGCGGCTACGACTTGGAGGCGGTGGGCGACGCCCAGACGAGGGTCACCATCTTCAACACGTTCGCCGGCCACGGATTCGGCAAGCTGCTCGTCGGCTTCGCGCGCAAGGCGGCCGCTCGTGACGCGGACGCCTTCGCGCAGCGCATCAAAGCGGCGGTCGAAGCGAGCTAGTCCCGAGCCAGAAGCCGGCGACCGAGGTCCGAGCCTGCCTGCGACGTTGTCCGCGCTTGGACGCGCCATAGCACCGCGAAGCGCGGACAGCTTGTG
>DASXYE010000365.1:0-6034 GCA_036502695.1 Jatrophihabitantaceae bacterium | reverse complement strand
GCGCCCCACCGCGATCAGGATCAGCGCGGTCAGCATGGCGACGTGGAACAGCAGGTTGCCGGTCTCGCGGCTGTAGCCCTTCTCGGCCGAGAGCGTGACGGCGCCGCCCGGCTCGTCCCGCTGGACGATGCGCCAGCGGCGGCCGAGGGTCATGCGGGCCGCCGTCGCGTACACCTCCGGCCTATCGCCCGACGCGAATCCGCCGGACTCGGGCAGCCGATCGAGGTTCTTCGGCGCGGGCAGCGGCTTGCGAGCGACGGCGCGAGCGTGCTGCCGGATGCGTGGCACCAGGCAGCCGACCAGCGACACGAACAGCAGCAGGTAGATCGCGGCGAACCAGGCCGAGCCGAACACGTCGAACATGCCGATCCGGTCGAGGAATCGGCCCCACGCCCCGTGCGTGCGCAGGTAGGCGTCGACCTTGGGCGGGTTGAGCGGACGTTGCGGCAGCAGCGATCCGGGGACGGCGGCCAGCGCGAGCAGGAACAGCAAGACGAGCGCCGTCCGCATGCTGATGAGCCGGCGCCACACCTTGCGGGCGACGCGCACCGCGCGGTTCACAGGTTGGCCCCGACGCCGGGATGCCGGTTGAACACGTCGCGCAGGTTGATCATCCAGTGGTCCCAGGCGCCGGTGACGAGCAGCACGCCGATCACGATGAGCAGCACGCCGCCGATCTGGCTGACCACCCGGCCGTGCCGGCGCACGAATCCGATCGCGCCGGACACCCAGCCGACCCCGGCGGCCACCAGCAGGAACGGGATGCCCAGGCCCAGGCAATAGAAGATCATCAACACCGCGCCGCGGCCCGCTGTGGACTCGCTGTACGCCAGCCCGGTGACGGCGCCGAGTGTCGGGGTCAGGCAGGGCAGCCAGCCGACCCCGAACGCGACGCCGAGCAGCGGCGCCCCGATCAGGCCGGCCGGCGGCAAGCGATGGATACGGAATTCCCTTTGCATGAAGGGGATTCCGCCGAGGAAGACGATGCCGAGCAGGATCGTCACGGCGCCGAAGATGCGCTCGATGGTCACCGTGTGGTCGCGCAGAAGTTCACCGAAGCTGCCGAACAGCGCACCCTCGGCGACGAAGATTGCGGTGAATCCGAGCACGAACAGCAGCGCGCCGGCGATGACGCGACGCGGGCGCGGGCCGCTCGCCTCCGATCCGGACAAGCCGGCCACGTAGGACAGGTAGCCCGGGACGAGCGGCAGCACGCACGGCGACAGGAACCCGATCAGCCCCACCAGGGCGGCGACGCCGGCGGCCGCGACCAGCGACCCGTCGGTGACGGTGTCGGAGAAGCCGCTGGCCAGGATCACTGCTCGGCGACCAGCTGAGTCAGGACGGGACGCAGGTCGGCCGGCTGTACAGGACCGCTGTATACCGCGGCAACGCGCTGCTGCTTGTCAACGACGACCGTCCACGGCAGGCCGACCATCGGCACCTTGCCCAGCTGGATGGCCGTCTTGGCCTTGGGGTCCCACACGTTGGGGTAGGTGATCTGGTTGTCCTTGATGAACGACTCGGGCTTGCTGCGCGTCGTCTCCTTGACATCCAGGCCGACGAACTCGACGCCCTGCCCCTTCACCGTCCGGTACAGCGAGTCGAACTGCGGGCTCTCGACCTGGCAGGGGCCGCACCACGAACCCCAGAAGTTGAGCACGACGACCTTGCCCGTCTGCGCGGCCAGGCTGAACGTGCCGCCGCTGAGCAGTTCGCCGCTGACCTTGCCGACCGTCTTGCGATCGGCCGGCGTGATCGTCTTACCGTGCGCCGTCACGTTGTGATAGCGGAACTGCCCGCCGGCGCCCTGGTCGACAGCATCCTTGCCACCGGAGCAGGCCGCGACCGCTGCGACCGTCAGTGTCGAGCAGGCAAGCAGAGCAAACAGGCGTTTCATCGGACGTCCAGTGTGCGTGACCAACCTAGAAGGGATGACACCGGGTTGGGGCTCATGCGCCCGCGCCGACGCCCGTCGCGCCGGCCGGTTCGGCGTAGTCGACGCGCACCACGACGTCGTCGATGAACGTGAACGAGGTGACCGACGCCAGCGCGCATTGCCGCTTGCGCGGATCGTGGAACAACCGCTGCCCCTCCACCTGCCGGCGCGCCACCCAGATCGGCAGCTGGTGGCTGACGCACACCGCCTCGTGGCCGTCGGCGGCGTCGCGGGCGGCGCGGGCGGCCGCGATCACCCGCTCGGCGATCTCGGCGTACGGCTCACCCCAGGACGGGCGCAGCGGGTTGCGGAAGTACTTCCAGTTGCTCAGATCGGTGAACAGGCCCCGCCCGCCGGCGACCTGCTTGCCCTGCAGGTGGTTGTCGGCCTCGATCAGCCGCTCGTCGGTGTTGATCGGCAGGCCGAGCTCGGCGGCCAGCGGTTGGGCGGTCTGCTGGGCCCGGTCCAGGGGCGACGACACGATGTAGCCGATGTCGCGCTCGGACAGGAACGCCGCGGTCTTCTTCGCCTGCGCGATGCCCAGCTCGGACAGGTGGAAGCCCGGCAACCGCCCGTAGAGCACCCGATCCGGGTTGAACACCTCGCCGTGCCGCACCAGATGCACGACGTTCTGCCGATCGTGCAACTCTGGGCCGCCTGACGCGGCCGAGGGTTGCACGATCGGGTCCGTCATGCCGGCACCTCCGCCTGGGCGGCGGCCTTCGCGGCGGCGGGCAGGGCATCGGCGATCCGCGAGATCGCCGCGTCGTCGTGGGCGGTGCCGACGAACCACGACTCGAACGCGCTCGGTGGCAGGTACACGCCGGCGTCGAGCATCGCGTGGAAGAACGGCTTGTAGCGGAACGTCTCGGCGGCCTGCGCCTCGGCGAAGTTCGTCACCGGCGCGGAGCTGAAGAACACCGAGAACAGGTTGCCGGCGTACTGCACCCGATGCGAAACACCCGCCGCGGTAAGGGCTTCCGAGGCCAGCCGGCCGATCATGGCGGCGGTGGCGTCCAGCCGCTGATAGACACCGGGGGTGCACAATCGCAGCGTCGCCAGCCCGGCGGCGACGGCCACCGGGTTACCCGACAGCGTCCCGGCCTGATAGACCGGACCGGCCGGAGCCAGCGACCCCATCACCGACGCCCGGCCGCCGAACGCCGCCGCCGGCAGTCCGCCGCTCATGACCTTGCCGAACGTGAACAGGTCCGCGTCGACCGGATCGAGGCCGTACCACCCGGACGCCGACACCCGGAACCCGGTCATCACCTCGTCCATGATCAACAGCGCCCCGTGTCGCGCCGTGATCTCTCGCAGGCCCGCGTTGAAACCGGCCGCCGGCGCGACCGCGCCCATGTTGCCGGCCGCCGCCTCGGTGATGACGCAGGCGATCTGGTCGCCGTACTGCTCGAAAGCCGCATCCACGGCGGAAATATCGTTATAGGGCAGGACGATCGTCTCGGCGGTCTGCGCACCGGTGACGCCGGGCGTATCGGGCAGCCCGAACGTCGCCACCCCGGATCCAGCCGCGGCCAGCAGGGCGTCGACGTGGCCGTGGTAGCAACCCGCGAACTTCACGACGCGGTGCCGGCCGGTCACGCCGCGGGCCAGGCGGATCGCGCTCATCGTCGCCTCGGTGCCCGAGTTGACCAGGCGAACCTGCTCGACCGGGGCCACCCGCGCCACGATCTCCTCGGCCAGCTCGACCTCGCCGACGGTGGGGGTGCCGAACGACAGCCCGTCGCGCGCCGCGTCCTGCGCGGCGGCGACCACGGCCGGATGCGCGTGGCCCAGGATCATCGGCCCCCACGACGCGACCAGGTCGACATACTCGCGACCGTCGGCATCCACGAGGTACGGGCCGTGCCCGCTGACCATGAATCGGGGCGTACCCCCCACCGCGCGAAACGCCCGCACCGGCGAATTCACCCCGCCGGGGATCACCCGTTGCGCGCGCTCGAACAGCTCCTCGCTAGCTGACACGCGACCCAGTGTTCCAGCCCGCGTCATCGTCGTTGAGTGGTGCGTTGCGGGTTGAGTGGTGCGTTACAACGCGCCACTCGACGGATAACGCACCACTCAACGAAAAAGGCGGCGTCGGTCACGACTGCAACTCGCGGCGCATGACGACCCGTTTGCCCAGGGCGTCCAGGCCGATGTCGCGTTCCCAGTCGCGCAGCTCCTTCAGGCCAGGCGTGAGCTGAGCGAGCGGGACGAAGCCCCGCTTGGCGTAGAACGGGGCGTTCCACTCGACCTCGTCGAACGTGCACAGCGTCATGGCCCGGTAGCCCCGATCGACGGCCCACGCGCAGGCGGCGTCGAGCAGCGAGGTGCCGACGCCGCGGTGCATGTGCCCGGGCAGCACCGACAGCTGCTCGAGGTGGGCCCGCCCGTCGACCTCGTCCAGCCGGGCGAAGCCGACGGGTGGACGTCCCGCAACGAGCAGCACGAGCGCGTCGCTGATCGACTCGTGCGCCGAGGCCGGATCGGGCAGCGGACCGATCCCGGCCACGGTGAACAACGTGTCGGCGCGCCGCTCGATCTCGACCAGGTCGTCGAGCTCGTAGTCGTCGGCCACCCGGATCTCGGGCACCGTCTCGCCGACCTCGAGGATGGCCCGCAGCGTCTGCGGATTGCGCGTGGGCACCAGCACCGTCGCGTCGTCGGCCAGCAGCAACGGCAATCCCATCGCGCCGCGCGGCAGACCCTCGCCGGGACGTCGTCCGAGCACCCGGCCCTCGCGCTCGCGGACGATGCCCTCGATCGAGGCGCGGTCCAGCGATTCGTCACCGACCCGCAGCTCGCTGCGGGTGACGGTGATCGACCGGGTGGCCCGCGCCGCCCGTATCACGAGGATGTCGGCGCCGACCACGATGACGATCGCGGCCAGCCAGCCTGCGACGTGGGCCGGGGCGTGACTGAGCGAGGCGTCGAAAATAAGTCCGGCCACCAGCAGGGCACCGAGTCCCCATGCGGTGGCGTATGTGCGGGCCGGTTCGAAGTAGACGATCTCGTCGTTGTCGTCAGACGAGGTCACCGCGCCAGACTAGTGTCTGGCGCGGCGCCTCCCCCACTCGAACTGCTACGCCTAGCTAACGGGCGTCTCGATGTCGGTGCTGGCCTGCACGTCGCCACCCCGCACCGCGGTGCCGAACGCGATGGCCGGGTTGATGACCTGACCGTTGGTGATATCGCGCTGGGTGATCGTGTACGGCTGGCTGCCCAGGCAGCGGAAGATCATCCCGGACGGGATGTCCGTCGGGATGCCGGTGCCACCGGGGCAGATCACGCTCGGGGTCTTCTCCTCCTCGACCGTCACGTTGTTGACCGTCACGTTGCCCGTGTTGGTGAGCAGCAACGAGTAGGAGATCGTGTCGCCCTTGTCGAGGCGACCGTCGTGGTTGACGTCCACCGTCTTGACCGGCTCGAACTTCAGCGACAGGGACGGCTTGGCCGCGATCTTGATCGTCGAGCTGGCCGGCAGCGAGGTGACCGTGCTGCCGCTCGACGCCGTCGCGGTGGCGGTCGCCTTGGTGGTGAACTGGCCGGCGTCGACCGCGTCGAAGCCCAGGTAGTGCGGCGCATCGTTGTGGCACCGGAACGCCATACCGGACGGTATGGTCGTGTCCGGGCAGGTGATGTGCCCGAGGTCGGCGTCGTTGATCTGCAGGTTCTTCAGCGGGCCGGCACTGTTGTTCGTGGCCACGAACGTGTAGTCGACCGTGTCGAACGGGTCGATCTGGCCGTTGTGGTCGACGTCGTGCACCGTCGCGCTGGTGATCTGCAGGCTCAGGCCGGGCGCGGTGTCGGCCGAGGCCGCCCCGGCGCTCAGCGCGAAGCCGGCGCCGGCCATCGCCAGCGCGGCACCGCCCAGGATCAGTCGCTTCGCTGCGGCTGTAGTCATTGTGGTTCCCCTCCGTAATTGCCCTGCCGTTTCAGGACTTCGGGAGGTTAGACGTGCGTGCCGGTGGCGAGGTTGCCTGCGATCGCAGGACTTGCCCGAAGGGGCGCGCAGTCGGAAAAGACGGGCGGATCTGAGCGATGCGTGTATCTACAGAGCGCGCGCGACCTCGTCCGCCCAGTACGTGAGGA
>DASXYE010000364.1:0-8814 GCA_036502695.1 Jatrophihabitantaceae bacterium | reverse complement strand
CGGCGGCCGACCTTCATGGCCGAGCTCGCGCGTCGGCTGGGCTGAGTCCGCTGCGGTACACCTACCTGCCGTAGGTATCGGCCCTTGTAGCCAGATCCAGGTAGTTACCCGGGTTCGCCGGACCGTCATGATCAATACGGTCAGGATCATGAAACTAACGAACCTGGCCGGCGCGATCGGCGGTCTGGCATTGGTAGCCGTCCTGGCCGCGTGTAGCTCGAACAGCAAGTCGGACGGGGGCGGTAACCCACCGACCCAGCCGGCGAACAACACGCAGCAGCAGTCGGCTCCGGCAACCGACGGGGGATCGACCGGGGACACGGCCGGGAACGCGAACAGCGCCTGCCAGCCCGACGTGGTGGTGCAGTTCTGCGAGACGATCGACATCACCGGCGCGGTGACCGTCAGCGGCACCGCGCCGGCGAACCCGCAGTTCGACCAGGACAGCGTGGACGCCACATGCGCGAGTTGGGTCAACCACCAGCCCGAGAACACCGACTACCCGCAGTTCGCGGTACCCAACGAGGCGATCGGCGGGCACAAGCTCCAGGCCCAGTGGGCGCTGCCGTACAAGGTCGGCACCACCGAGTTCGGCGCCAAGACCGACCCCACCGCGGCGAACTACGGGTACTCGCTCAACGCCAACCTGACCGTCGACGACAAGAACTACGTCGTCATCACCCACGGCACCGACGTCGAATCGACGGCGACCGGTTCCTACGAGATCAACGCGGACGGCTCCGGGAAGCTGACGTTCGAGAAGCTGCTGGCCGGCGACGGCACCAGCGCGAGCAACGCGATCTCGGGCAGCATCAGCTGGACCTGCGTCGACCCGCAGTCCTAGCCCGCCTTCTGAAGTTGTCCGCGCTTCGCGACGTCCCGACGACGCGAGGCGCGGACAACTTTGGCGTCAGCCGCGCAGTTCGGTTAGCCGAGATCGGCATTGGTCGGCCACGTCGCTCACCTCGGCCAGGGTGCGGCGCAGGTCGGACTGCCGGGCGCGCAGGTCGGCGGCGATCTCGTCCAGCCGGTCGAGCAGCTTCTCCAGCTGCCGTCGCTCGGACGAGGCCGCCCCGTCGTACATGTCGACGATCTCGCGGATCTCGGCCAGGCTCATGCCGAAGCGTTTGCCCCGCAGGATCAGCTTGATCCGGGTGCGGTCGCGGGTGTCGTAGACGCGGTTCGCGCCGGATCGCTGCGGTGTGACCAGCCCTTCGGCCTCGTAGAACCGCAACGTGCGAGTGGTGACGCCGAGGTCGTCGGCCAGCTCGCCGACCGTCCAGGTACGGGCTTTCCTTGTCGCCGTCACCCGGCTATCGTCATTGACGTTGACGTAAACGTCAAGCTGCCCGGGAGAGCGCCTCATGTTCGAACTGTCCGAGGATCACGAGCTGTTCCGCAAGGTCGTGCGCGACTTCGCCGAAGCCGAGATCGCCCCGCACGTGGCCCAGTGGGACCGCGAGCACCACTTCCCGGTCGACGTCGTGCAGAAGATGGGCGAACTGGGGCTGTTCGGGTTGTGCGTGCCGGAGCAGTACGGCGGGGGCGGCGGCGACTTCACGTCGATCTGCGTGGCCATCGAGGAGATCGGCCGCATCGACCAGTCGCTGGGCATCACCCTCGAGGCCGGCATGGGGCTGGGCATCAATCCGATCCTGATGTTCGGCACCGAGGAGCAGAAGCAGCACTGGATTCCCGATCTGGCCGCCGGGCGGACGCTGGCCGCGTTCGGGCTGACCGAGCCCGAGGCCGGGTCCGACGCCGGGGCCACTCGCACCCGCGCGGATCTCGTCGACGACCAGTGGGTGATCAACGGTGCCAAGTCGTTCATCACCAACTCGGGTACGGACATCACCTCGCTGATCACCATCACCGCCCGAACCGGCGAGGACGAGATCTCGGCGATCATCGTGCCGTCCGGCACGCCCGGGCTCGTCGTCGAGCCGCCGTACGACAAGCTCGGCTGGCACATCTCCGACACGCACGGGCTGACGTTCGACGACTGCCGGGTGCCCGCCGAGAACCTGCTCGGCGCCCGAGGTCGCGGCTTCCAGCAGTTCCTGAGCGTCCTGAACGACGGGCGCATCGCGATCTCCGCACTGGCCGTGGGACTCGCGCAGGCCTGCCTGGACCACTCGCTGCGGTACGCCAACGAGCGGCACACATTCGGTGTGCCGATCGGGTCACGGCAGGCCGTCGCGTTCTCGCTGGCCGATCTGTCCGTCGCGGTCGAGGCGGGCCGGCTGCTGACCTACAAGGCGGCCTGGCTCAAGGACGCCGGCCGCCCGGACGCCGAGGTGCGGCAGGCCGCGGCGCGGGCCAAGCTGTACACGTCCGAGGCGGCCGTCGCCGCCACGCGCACCGCCACGCAGGTGTTCGGCGGCAACGGCTTCATGGAGGAGTTCCCGGTGGCCCGCTTCTACCGCGACGCCAAGATCCTGGAGATCGGCGAGGGGACGTCCGAGGTGCAGCGCCTCGTCCTGGCCCGCGGCCTCGGCCTGCCGGTCACGTGACGGCCAAGGAGGTCGCGGCCGCTCGCGAGGCGACGCTGGCGCCGCCGGAGAAGGCGGCCGCCAAGCTGGCGTCGCAGCACAAGCTGTACGTGCGCGAGCGGATCGCCCTGCTCTTCGACGAGGGGACGTTCGTCGAGGACGGCCAGCTCGCGAACGCGAACGCCACCGGGCTGCCGGCCGACGGCGTTGTCACCGGGCAGGGCCACGTCGACGGCCGCCCGGCGCTGGTCGTCGCCAACGACCCCACCGTCAAGGCCGGGTCCTGGGGCGCGCGCACCGTCGAGAAGATCATCCGGGCCACCGAGCGCGCGCTCACCGAGGAGCTGCCGCTGTTCTGGCTCATCGACAGCGCCGGCGCCCGCATCACCGACCAGGTCGCGCTGTTCCCCGGACGGCGCGGTGCCGGGCGCATCTTCCGCAACCAGGTGGCGCTGTCCGGCAAGGTGCCGCAGATCTGCTGCCTGTTCGGGCCTTCCGCCGCGGGCGGTGCTTACATCCCGAGCTTCTGCGACATCGTGATCATGGTCGAGGGCAACGCGTCGATGTACCTCGGCTCGCCGCGCATGGCCGAGATGGTGGTGGGCGAGAAGGTCACGCTGGAGGAGATGGGTGGCGCCCGCATGCACGCCACCGTCTCCGGCTGTGGCGACAACCTGGCCGTCGACGACGAGGACGCCATCGAGCAGGCCAAGCTGTTCTTCTCCTACCTGCCGACGTGCTGGCGCGAGCAGCCGCCCGACGTCGCCGCCGAGGCCCCGGCCGTCGCGCTGACCGACGACGCCGTTCCGGCCGAGGAGCAGGTGCCGTTCGACATGCACGAAGTCGTCGACGGCCTGATCGACGCCGACTCGTTCTTCGAGGTCAAGCCGCTGTTCGCCGCCGAGTTGATCACTGGGTTCGCCCGCATCGACGGCCGGCCGGTCGGTGTGGTCGCAAACAACAGTGCCGTCCGCGGCGGGGTGCTGTTCGTCGACTCCGCCGACAAGGCGGCCCGGTTCATCTGGCTGTGCGACGCGTTCAACGTCCCGCTGCTGTACCTGGCCGACGTGCCGGGCTTCATGATCGGCAGTGCCGTCGAGCGGCAGGGCATCATCCGGCACGGCGCGAAGATGATCACTGCGGTGTCCGAGGCGACCGTCCCCCAGATCTCGGTCATCGCGCGCAAGGCATATGGAGCCGGGCTGTATGCCATGGCCGGTCCGGGCTTCATGCCGGATGCCTGCATCGCGCTGCCCACGGCCAAGATCGCCGTGATGGGTCCGCAGGCGGCGGTGAACGCCGTCTACGCCAACAAGATCGAGGCCATCGAGGATGCGGACGAGCGGGCCGCGTTCGTCGATCAGATGCGTACCGAGTACGAGCAGGACGTCGACCTGATGCGGCTGGCGTCCGACCTGGTGATCGATGCGGTGATCGCCCCGAGCGAGCTGCGCGACGAGTTGGTGCGGCGCTACCGCGTGCTGGTCGGCAAGTCCCGGCACTTCGCGACCAAGCACCACGGCGTCCCCCCGACGTGACCTCCCCGACATGACCCCACTCGACATGACCCGTCCGGCCGCGGACGCGGCACCGCCCGCGCCCGCCTCGCTTCCGTCGAGTGGCGCGTTATCCGTCGAGTGGCGCGTTACAACGCACCACTCGAGCGATAACGCACCACTCGACCAGGCGGGGCCGGTGGTCGTTGTCCGGCGAGGGGCGCCTACGCCGGATGAGATTGCGGCGGTGCTCGCCGCGCTGGCCCGGCGCCCAGCTGCGGCCGACGATCCGTACGAGCAGTGGCGGCGGGGCCGGATCGCGGTGCGCTCACGCGGAGCAGACGCTCGTTAGCTCCCCGCACACTGCCGAGGCCGCGGCGTGTACGGGCAAGTTCGTGGCGTTTAAGGCAAGTTGTGGCCATTCGTAAACCTGACAGCCGTACCTATCCGGGCTTTTACATGCGGCCCGGCAACGTGGGGTTCCTCCCGTAGGGCAGCAAACGCCCTATTCACCCCAGGAGAGGAATGCCCATGAGGAATGCACGCCGAGGGCTCGTCGCCCTCGCGGGTGCCGGCGCGCTGGCAGTTGCCGGACTGTCAGTCGCCCTGGTGTCCGGCAGCGCTGCCGGAGCCGCCCCCGCTCAGAACAGCGTCGTACGAGTGTGCGACGCACCCGCCAAGGCAGGCTTCGCCAGCTGTCTGGCGTTGCGCCAGACCCATCCGATCAAGGCCCACTCGGCCGACGCCGCGCCGAGTGGGTACGGGCCGGCCGACCTGCAGGCCGCGTACAAGCTGCCGTCGTCGGGCGGTGACGGGCAGACCGTCGCCATCATCGACGCGCAGGACGACCCGAACGCCGAGTCGGATCTCGCAACCTACCGCTCGACGTACGGGCTGCCCGAGTGCAGCACCGCCAACGGCTGCTTCAAGAAGGTGAACCAGGACGGCCAGGCCTCGCCGTTGCCCGACCCCGATGCGGGCTGGGCCGGGGAGATCTCGCTCGACGTGGACATGGTGTCCGCCGTCTGCCCGAGCTGCCACATCTTGCTCGTCGAGGCGAACCAGCCCTCGATGGACGATCTGGGTGCCGCCGTCAACACCGCCGTCTCGATGGGCGCGAAGTTCGTCTCCAACAGCTACGGCGGTAGCGAGGACGGTTCGGAGGTCACCTACGACAAGAAGTACTTCGACCACGCCGGCGTGGCCATCACGGCCAGCACCGGTGACAGCGGCTACGGCGCGTCCTACCCGGCAACCTCCGCGCACGTGACGGCGGTCGGCGGAACGTCGCTGACCAAGGACTCGAGTTCGCGGGGCTGGTCGGAGACGGCGTGGGACGGCGCGGGCAGCGGTTGCTCGCAAGACGTCGCCCAGCCGAGCTTCCAGCAGGGCGTCGACACCGGCTGCACCAACCGGGCCGAGGCCGACGTGTCGGCGGTGGCCGACCCGAACACCGGCGTGGCCGTGAACGACACGTACGGCGGCAGCGGCGGGTGGGGCGTCTACGGCGGCACCAGCGCCTCGGCGCCGATCATCGCCTCGGTGTACGCGCTGGCCGGTGCTCCTGGTAGCTCCGACTCGCCGAACTCGTACCCGTACGCCGCGGCCAGCAGCCTGAACGACGTGACGTCGGGCAGCAACGGCAGCTGCAGTGCCCAGCAGCAGTGCAACGCCGGTCCGGGCTGGGACGGTCCGACCGGTCTGGGCACGCCGAACGGCACCACGGCGTTCACCCCGGCCACGTAGCCGGGCCCGTCCGGAGTTGTCCGCGCTTCCGGGTGCTGTAGCGCCGCGAAGTGCGGACAACTCGGGTCGGATTGCGTAAAGGTCCCGTCGGGCTGACCGAGTTCCCGCTGGAATGGATCGGCCCGACGCTGGACACTGGTCGTGGATGGGGCGGCCATGTCCTGGGGGAATGGTCGTTCCATCGTCTAGAGCTCGCGCCGGTGGGCGTGCCGGGTGCTGCGAACCCCGTGCCTCCGGCGCGAGCTCGCCCACTGTCCTTATCCGCCTTTCGCGAATCTCCTTGTGGACCCACCCGCTGCGCTCGGGGTCCAACGGAGATCCGCACCGCTCCTTCGTCGCGGGCCGCGTCGCGGCGGCGGGCTCTTCGCGCGAGCGCTCATCGCGTTCGTGGTGCGGGTTATCCACAGATCGCGTCGTGGCGTCCCGCGGGCCGGCCGTGGTGGCCAGGATGGTCGGGTGTCGGTCAGACTGGTCACGTGCCGAAGGAGACGGTCATGCAGCCGCAGCTGGACGTGCCGCAGGAGTGGACGTACGAGCAGCTGGTCGACTACGTCGAGTCGTTGCCGCACGACGTCAACCCGCACTCGTACGAGATCGTCGACGGGGCTCTGGTCGTGACGCCCAGTCCCGACCTCGATCATGAGGTCGCCGGCGACGGAGTACGAGCGGCGATCCGGTCCGCGCTGCCAGCCGGCTACGTGTTGGGCGGGGCGATCGACATCGACCTCAATCCGTCCTACCGCACCCCGGACATCGCCGTGGTATCCGCGAGGCTGCTCGGCCGACGTGCTCGGCCGATTTCGCCGTCCGACGTGCTGCTCGTCGTCGAAGTCGTGTCGCCGGGCTCGATCACCACCGACCGGATCACCAAGCCGGCGCAGTACGCGGCCGCCGGCATCCCGGCTTACTGGCGGGTCGAGACCGATCCCGACATCAGCCTGACCGCGTACGGGCTACCCGAGGGCGGCACCGTCTACGCCGAGATCGGCAGCTGGACGCGCGGGCAAATCGCGCACCTCACGAAGCCGTTCCCGGTCGACATCCCGATCGGTCAGCTGCTGCCCGGGTAGCCGAGGTCGGTCAGCGCGAGGCCCAGCGAACGCAGCAGCTGCCGCAGTAGTGGCAGCGACAGGCCGACGACGTTGTGGTGGTCGCCGCGGATCGACTCGACGAACCAGCCGCCCAGGCTGTCGACGGTGAACGCCCCGGCGACGGCGAGCGGTTCGCCGGAGGCCACGTAGGCGGCGATCTCGGCGTCGTCCACGTCGGCGAAGCGCACCTCGGTCGCGCCGACCTCGACCAGCGACCGCGAACCGAGCAGCAGCGCGTGGCCGGTATGCAGCACGCCGGAGCGTCCCCGCATCGACTTCCACTGTGCGACGGCGTCCTCGGCCGAGGCCGGCTTGCCCAGCGCGACCCCGTCCAGGTCGAGCATCGAGTCGCAGCCCAGCACGAGCGTGTCGGGATCGACCCGGGCCCCCACCGCGCCGGCCTTGGCCGCGGCCAGACGGGCCACGAGCGTCGACGTGTCCGGCGCGGTGATCGCCGACTCGTCCACGCCGCTGATGACCACCTCGGGCGTCACGCCGGCGCGGCGCAGGGTCGCGAGTCGGGCCGGCGACGCCGAAGCGAGAACGAACCTCATCCGAGATCCAGCGACTTGCCGATGATCTCCTTCATGATCTCGGTGGCGCCGCCGTAGATCCGGGTGACCCGGGCGTCGGCGTACGCCCGGGCGATCGGGTATTCGAGCATGTAGCCGTACCCGCCGTGCAGTTGCACGCACTTGTCGATGACCCGGCCCTGCAGCTCGGTGCACCACCACTTGGCCTTGGCGGCGTCCTCGACCGTCAGCTCGCCGTCGCTCAGCGCGCGTACGCACTGGTCGACGAACGCCTGGGCCACGTCGATCTCGGTCGCGATCTCGGCCAGCACGAACCGGGTGTTCTGCAGCGAGCCGATCGAGGTTCCGAACGCCTTCCGCTCGCGCACGTACGCCACGGTCTGGTCGAACGCCGCCCGGGCTGCGGAGATGCCGGCGATGGCGATCGACATCCGCTCCTGGGGCAGGTTGGCCACCAGCTGGTAGAAGCCCTGGCCCTCGTCGCCGAACCGGTTGGCCACCGGGACGCGCACGTCGGTGAACGACAGCTCGGCAGTGTCCTGCGAGTGCAGGCCGATCTTGGCCAGGTTGCGACCCCGCTCGAATCCCGGCATCCCGCGCTCGAGCACCAGCAGGGTGAGACCCCGATGGCGTTCCGCGGACGTCCGCACGGCGGTGATCACCAGGTCGGCGTTGATGCCGTTCGTGATGAACGTCTTGGACCCGTTGACGACGTAGTGGTCGCCGTCGCGAACCGCCGTCGACCGGATGCCGGACAGGTCCGAGCCGGCGCCCGGCTCGGTCATCGCCACGGCGGTGATCAGCTCGCCGGACGCGATGCCGGGCAGCCAGCGCTGCCGTTGCTCCTCCGAGCAGTACGCGAGGAAGTACGGCAGGCAGATGTCGTTGTGCAAGGTGATGCCCAGGCCGGTGCCGGTGATCCCGGCGTAGGACACCTGCTCGCCGATCACCTGGTTGAAGCGGAAGTCGTCGACACCGCCGCCGCCGTGCTGCTCGGGAATCGCCATGCCGAGGAAGCCGCCGCGGCCGGCTTCGGCGAAGATCTCGCGCGGGGTGATGCCGTCGCGTTCGTAGCCGAGGAAGTTCGGCACGATCGACTTGTCGACGAACGCGCGGAACGCCTCGCCGAACGCGCGGTGCTCGTCGTCGTAATGCTTGCGGTCCATCCGTCACCTCTGCCCTGGCCTCGCTGCGGCGATCCCGCCGGTGTGGCACGCCGTTATCGGGCCAACTCTAGGGTTTGGGGTGTGACCCGCGAACCTGTCGGCGTAATCGGTGGCTCCGGCTTCTACTCGCTGCTCGACGCACCCGAGGAGCGTCCGGTCGACACCCCCTACGGCGCCCCGAGCGGTCCACTGACGGTCGGCGAGCTTGCCGGGCGCGACGTCGTGTTCGTGCCGCGGCACGGACCGGGGCACCGCTACCCACCGCATCTCGTGCCCTACCGCGCGAACCT
>DASXYE010000363.1:0-4774 GCA_036502695.1 Jatrophihabitantaceae bacterium | reverse complement strand
AGCCGACGTCCACGTTGGCCGGGTCAGCGACCCAGACCGTCAGATCCGGGCGGCCGGCTGTTTCCCAGGCGTGGCAGTGCAGGGGACACAGACCGTGCGCGTGCGTCCCGCCCGGACATCCTTCGATCACGCAGACCTTCGGGGTCAGGAAGTGACCGGCCGGCGGCATGAACCGGTGGACCTGGAACTCCGGCCGCAGCACCGCCAGGATCGCCGCCACCCGAGGGTCCGCGGGTTCCCGGAGGGCGAGGACTGCCGCAGGCGGGCTCATCGGGCTGTCTCCGTGGTGTCCCAGAAGCCGACTCGGACGAGCTCGTCGGCCATGTCGTCAGCGTCTACGTGCACGTAGGTGTCGGCGGTGGTCCGCGCCGAGCGGTGGGTAAGTAGTTCGGCAACCATCTCCAGTCGGACCCCGGCGCGCAAACCGGTAGGCGGCAATGTTCCAGGGGTGTTGAGTAGCGCCATGGGAGAAGATCGACTGGTAGGTATTCGTCAGGGCTGGTAACTACGGTCACGGACGAGTTCGGCGGCGTAGTGGTGCCAGGTGCCCCCAGCCTGCGCGGTCCAGCGGGCGGCGGTGGTCGGGTGCATCGAGAGCATGTCGGCCAGGACGGCGGTGGGTAGTTCGGCGGCCAGCTGGGTTATCGCGGCGCGGCGACCTGCGACCGCGGAGACCCCGAGCTTGCGCAGACGCTCCCCGAGCCGGGCGGGGGTGATCGGTTGTCCGGGGAGCAGTCCTGGGAACAGCCAGCCGGTCGTGCCGGGTGAGCCGACGCCGACGTGGGGACGGCCTTCGTTGCGTAGCCGCAGGACCAGGCTGGCGAGCGGCTCGGGCAGGTGGATGCGTTCGGTGCCGATCTGCAGGTGCATGGTGTCGCCCGGCTGGTGGACCTGGCTGGTCGTGAGCGCGGCGATGCGGGAGAGCTGCTGGCCGTAGAGGAGCAGCAGCGCACCGGCGACCCGGTCGGTCAGTTCGACGGTGTCGTCGTGCAGGAGCCGGGCGAGCAGCGCGATCCGCTCGTCCTCGCTGGTGGCCGGGCCGGTCGGTCGGGGGCGGGCGGGGACCGTCAGCGCTCGGGTGTGGCCGCGCCCTGCGGTCCAGGCGAGGAAGTCGCCGACGTCGTGGGCGGACGGGGCGCCGCTGGTCAGCCAGAGGTCGACGGTGTGCTGGTCGAGCTCAGCCAGGGTGGTGCCGCGGTCGTGCAGCCAGGCGAGGAACGCGATCGTGACGTGGACGAGTTGCGTGGCGCGGGCGGTCACCGTCCGGGGGCCGCGGGAGTGTTCCACGCGGCGGCGCAGGCGGCGCAGGACCCGCCAGGTGGCGTAGGCGGTCGCGACACGTCGGTGTTCGGGCGGTTCGACGTCTGCGAGCCGGCGGGCCAGGCGCTGTTCGGCGCGGGCGAGTGCCTCGTCGCGTGCCGGGAGTACCTGGTGGGCGACGAGCAGGGTGCGCAGGTAGTCGGCGGCGCCGCGGCGGGGATGGGCGTCGAGCGCCTCGTGGCTGGTGGGCAGCCGGCCGGCGGCCAGGTTGGCGAGCAGCGCGCTGGCCGCGCCGGTGCGCAGCCAGTTCAACGCGGTGTAGGGGTTCGGGGTCGCGCAGATCGCCTCGGCCACGGTGGCGAGGTGGGCCGGGACCTGCCCGTCGTCGGCGGCGAGCAGCACGGTCGTGCGGCGTCGCAGGGAGCAGGTCGCGCAGCGGCCGGCCTCGAAGAGCTTGTCCTCGAGGCCGCAGTCGACGCAGCGGTGGGTGACCGGCAGGCCGGCGCAGTCGGCGCAGGCCGTGGCGTCGACGCCGGGGGGATAGACGAGGCGGTGGGTCTGTCCGCAGGACGCGCAGGTGCCGCGGTGGCGCAGCGCCGCCGTGTAGCACGGGTCGCAGACCGGCCCCTCGGGCCAGCGGACGGCCGGTGGCCGGGTGGCGCCGCAGCGGGCGCACGGCAGCGCGCGCCGTGGCGTGCAGCTCTGACAGAGCGGGGCGTCGCTACTGGCGAACGCGCAGGGCCGCCGCCGCCCGCAGACCGAGCAGACCGCCTCCGGGAGCGTGAAGCAGTTCACGCAGATGTCGGGCTGGCCGTCGTGCGCGCGCCGCGCGATCCGGCGCACCGTGCCGCACGCACCGCAGCGGCGTTGGACCCGGTCCGCGCAGCGCGCGCAGACCGGCTGGCCCTGCGGGTCGCGGCCGGCGACCGGTTTGACGATCCCGCAGCGCACGCAGGCGGTTGCCCGGGCCCGGTTGTGGCAGCGCGAGCACAGCCCCTGCCCGTCGCCCTGGCGGGTCAGCGGACGGCCGGTCGCGCCGCAGCGCGCGCACGTCGGCACCGGCAGCGCGCCACCGGCCGCGATCAGCGTCTCGACGAGCCGTCCGACCGCCGGTGGCGCGCCGACGCTCAGCGCGGCCGGGTCCGTGGCCAGCGCGTCGGCCAGGTGCCGCAGGCTCGCGCCGCTGACCGCGCCCACCGCCGCTGCGATCACCTCGGCCGGTAGGGCCGGGTCGGCGGCCGCCACCGCCGCGGTCACCGCCACCCGGCGGGCCGCCACCTTCTCGAGCCGAGACGCCCAGGGGCCGGTCATGACCCGGTCCCCGGGCCGGGGACGGCGGTGATCTCGGCGCGGCGGGGCCGCAACGGCATCACGACCGGCGAGGACACCGCCTGCAGCGCTGTCGTGGCCGGTGCCGTCGGTGCCGCGGACGCACCGGGGTCGGCGGCGCGCCGGGGCCGGCCACGGTAGGGCTCGACGAGGTCTGTGGGCGCGCAGCCGAGGATGTCGCACAGCGCGGCGAGCGTCACCAGCGACAGCCGCTCCGGGACGCCGGTCACCAGCCGGTAGACCTGCTCGCGCGAAAGCCGGACACCCCGCTCGGCGAGCAGCGGGACCAGCGCCGTCGTCGCGAACAGCCCACGCTCGGCCATCAGCTTCCGTAGATGCCAGTAGTAGCCGACCTGCGCGCTCACCGGTCCTCCGTCCCGGCCGCGGCGTGCAGGACCGCCGCGAGCGCCGCGGTAAGCATCCGGTTCTTCGCGTCCGTACCGACGGTGGTGTAGGTCGCGGTCGTCGAGGCCCACGAATGGCCGACCTGCTGCTGGACGAACAACGGATCGACCCCGTCCTCGATCAGGTGCGAAACATACGAATGCCTCAGACAGTGCACGGACAGATCGGCGGGAAGGCCCGCCGCGGCCCGCCACCGGGCGAACCGGTCGTCCACCGACCGGGTCGAGATCCGGTTCCCGCGCTCGGTCAGCCAGACCGCCGGGCCGGCCGACCCCGGGAACTGGGGGCGGACCACCGTCAGGTACTCCTCGAGCACCCCGGCCGCCCACGGGAACACCGTCGCGACCGCGCGGCGCCGCGGTGGGCTGCCCCGCATCGCCTTGCCGAACCGGACATGGCAGACACCCAGCGAGCCCAGCTGCCGCGTGGCCGGGTTCGTGGAGAAGTCGGCGAGGTCGAGATGGACCGCCTCCGACCGTCGCAGCCCCCAGCCGTAAATGACCTTGAACATCGTCGCGTCGCGGAACGCCGGCAGCCAGCCCTTGCGCCGGCTGCCCGCCAACTGCTCGACCTGGTCGTCGGCCGCGTCGAAGAACGCCTGCAGCTCGACGCGCGTCAGCGGCCGCCGCTGCGGGCGGCCCTCGTGGTCGGCGACGTGCGTCGCCATGTTCTCGTCGTGGCAGATCCGGCTCGGCGCCAGGCCGACCCGCTGGGCGCACTCGGCGACCCAGCCATACCGCCGGTCGCACGCGTAGTCACAGAACATCGCGACCGCACCCTGGTAGTTGCGCACCGTCGAGTGCGCCCAGCCACCGGCGGCGACCCAGCCCTCCAGCTGCGCCGGCGTCCACGTCCACGGCCAGCTGCCGCTGGCCGCCTGGAAACGGCGCACCACCCGTTCCCGGCCGTCGATCAGCGACGAACTCAGCCGGCGGCTGACCTGCTGGCGGCGGAAACCCGCCAGCATCTCGTCGAACAGCACCGGCTCCGCCCGCGGCGGCGTTGCGCCGTCCACGAGCGCCAGCGCCGCCGTGCCCGCGGTCCTCGACCGCATCGGCGTCTCCCTACGCGTTGCGCCAGCCGCCACATCGCGGCACCGGACGCAACGTCACCAGACGCCACAACCTGTCATCGAACGCATCGAAGGAGTAATCACAGCAGGTCAGACGGCATGTCGCCCATGTCGTCAGCCCACGCGAAGAAACCCCACTGACACAGAAACTCCTGCTCGCGGGCGATCACAGAAACTGCCGAATGTTGCATCAGATGCAACATTGCCCAGTTGCAGCGCCGTGGCGTGGGTGTGGCGGAATAGGTGCGGGTGGAAGTCGACCCCGGTGCGGCAGCGGAGCCGTTTGACCAGGCTCATCACACCCCAGTAGGTCATCGGCGCCCCGACCGGTCCGTCCCACAGGTTCACGAACACGTAGTCCGACTCCAGCTCGCCGTACTCGGCGAACAGGTAGTCCACGTAGAGATCGCACAGGGAACGGCGGACCGGGATCTCTTTGGGCTCCCGGTTCTTCCCCCGCGCCCGGTTCACGTTGTCCTCTCGCGGCAGCAGGACGATCGACCGCCGATCAGTGTCGATGTCCTCGTGGCGCAGGCCCAGCGCCTGTCCTATCCGACAGCCGGTCTCGAACATCAGCGCCATCAGGAACCGGTCGCGCAGCCGCACGCAGCCGTCCAGAACAGTCTGCACCTGTCCGTCGGTCAACGTCGCCGGACGACGTTTGACCGTCTTCAGCTTCGTCGGGCGAACCGCCGAGGTGCTCGGAGC
>DASXYE010000362.1:0-6198 GCA_036502695.1 Jatrophihabitantaceae bacterium | reverse complement strand
TACGGCATGTACGACTCCGGGTTCCGCCCGGACCGCAACTACGTCAAGTGCGGCCGCGTCGTCGGCGACGTGATGGGTAACTACCACCCGCACGGCGATCAGTCGGTCTATGACGCTCTGGTCCGGATGGCCCAGCCGTGGTCGCTGCGCTATCCGATGATCGATCCCCAGGGCAACTTCGGCTCGCCCGGCAACGACCCGGCGGCGGCCTACCGCTACACCGAGTGCCGGCTGGCCCCGCTGGCCATGCACATGCTCGCGGACATCGACAAGGAAACCGTCGACTTCATCCCGAACTACGCCGGCAACACGACCGAACCGGTCATCCTGCCGGCCCGGTTCCCGAACCTGCTGGTCAACGGCGCCGAGGGCATCGCGGTCGGCATGGCCACCCGCATCCCGCCGCACAACCTGCGCGAGGTCGCGGCCGGCGTCACCTGGGCACTCGACCACCCTGATGCCACCCAGGAGGAGCTGCTCGAGAAGCTCATCGAGCTCATTCCCGGGCCGGACTTCCCGACCAAGGGCCTGATCGTCGGTACCGACGGCATCCAGGACGCCTACCGCACCGGTCGGGGCTCGATCCGGATGCGCGCCGTGGTGAACGTCGAGGAGGACGTCAAGGGCCGCACCGTGCTGGTGGCCACCGAGCTGCCCTACCAGGTGAACCCGGACAACCTCGTCGAGAACATCGCCCAGCTGGCCAAGGACGGCAATGTCGCGGGCATCGCCGACAACAACGACGAGTCCTCCGACCGCATCGGCATGCGCATCGTGGTCACGCTCAAGCGCGACGCGGTGGCCAAGGTCGTGCTGAACAACCTGTTCAAGCACACCCAGCTGCAGACCACGTTCGGCGCCAACATGCTGGCCATCGTCGACGGCGTGCCGCGCACACTGCGCATCGACCAGTTCGTCAGCCACTACGTCGAGCACCAGGTCGAGGTCATCGTCCGGCGCACCCAGTTCCTGTTGCGCAAGGCCGAAGAGCGTATCCACATCCTGCGTGGTCTGCTCAAGGCACTCGACCAGCTCGACGCCGTGATCGCGCTGATCCGCGCGTCCGCATCGGCCGACGTGGCGCGCACCGGCCTGATGGAACTGCTCGACATCGACGAGATCCAGGCCACCGCCATCCTGGACATGCAGCTGCGCCGGCTGGCCGCCCTCGAGCGGCAGCGGATCATCGACGAGCACGACGAGATCGCCGCCGAGATCGACGACTACAACGACATCCTGGCCAAGCCCGGTCGCCAGCGCAGCATCGTCCGCGACGAGCTGGCCGCGATCGTCGAGAAGCACGGCGACGAGCGGCGCACCCAGTTGGTGCCCTACGACGGCGACGTGAACATCGAGGACCTCATCGCGCAAGAGGACGTCGTCATCACGATCACCCGCACCGGGTACGCCAAGCGCACCAAGACCGACCTGTACCGGGCCCAGCGCCGCGGCGGCAAGGGCGTGCAGGGCGCGGGCCTGAAGACCGACGACATCGTCGCGCACTTCTTCGTCAGCTCGACGCACGACTGGATCCTGTTCTTCACCAACAAGGGTCGGGTCTATCGCGCCAAGGCCTACGAGCTGCCCGAGGCGAACCGCAACGCCCGCGGCCAGCACGTCGCCAACCTGCTGGCCTTCCAGCCGGACGAGACCATCGCCGAGGTCATCACCGTCAAGAACTACGAGGTGGCCCCCTACCTCGTGCTCGCGACGAAGTCCGGGCTGGTCAAGAAGACCAAGCTCACCGACTTCGACTCCAACCGCTCCGGCGGGCTCATCGCGATCAACCTGCGCGAGGACGACGAGCTCATCGACGCGGCGCTGATCTCGTCCGAGGACGACCTGCTGCTGGTCAGCCGCCGGGCGATGTCGATCCGGTTCAAGGCCGACGACGACACGCTGCGCCCGATGGGCCGGGCCACCTCCGGTGTGATCGGGATGCGATTCGCCGGTGACGACGAGTTGCTGGCCATGGAGGTCGTTCAGGACGAGAACGCCGAGATCATGGTCGCCACCGAGGGCGGATACGCCAAGCGCACCAAGATCGGGGAGTACCCGCAGCAGGGCCGAGGGGGCAAGGGCGTGCTCACGGCGCGTATCGTGTCCACCCGAGGTGGGCTGGTCGGCGCTGTGGCCGTCGAGCCCGAGGACGAGATCTACGCGATCACGTCCGACGGTGTGGTCATCCGGACGAAGGCTGCGGAGGTCCGCCGGGCACAACGGCAGACGATGGGTGTGCGGCTGATGAACTTGCCAGACGGCGTGAACCTCGTCGCCATCGCCCGGAACGCCGACGAGCCGGACGAGGAAATGAGTGAGTAAGTAGTGACTAGCCCGCGCTTTTCCCGCGAGGCGTTCGCGCCGCCCGAGCCGTCTTTCGAGGACTCGAACGGTAACGGACCCCACGAGCCGCCGAACGGCGACTCGCCGGAGTTCGTCGACGAGACCCGGCCCCGCGCTTCGTTCGGGGTTCCGGGCACCGGGCCCGCCGGCGGTTTCGAAGCGCACCCGTTCGCACCACCTGCGGGGCAGCCGGTTCCGGAATCCATGCCATCGGACGACCACGGTGATGGGTTCAGTCAACCCACGCTGGCCGGCGGCGGTATGCCGCCCGCTTCGGGCGGGGCCGGTCCCGCGGAGCAGGCCGGCTACCCCGAGCCGTCGCCCTACGGCGCGCCGCCGATGGGTGACCCGTCGCCCGGCTACGGCGGCCCGTCCTCGGACTACGCCGGCCCGCCGACCGAATATGCCGGTCCCCCAACCGACTACGCGGGGCCGCCGACCGAGTTCGCCGGACCCCCCACTGACTACGCTGGCCCCCCGAGCGGGTTCGCGGACGCGCCGACCGGATTCGGGGACCAGCCGCCGTCGTCGTTCGACAGCCGGTCCGGCGGGTTCGGTGAGCCGACGATGGGGGGCGCCGGCCCGGGTCTCGCGCCACCCCCGCAGCCGCCGCTGGGCCAGCCGGCCGGGATGGGTGGACCGTCAGGGGTGGGTGTGCCCGTGTCGTCCGCGTCGCGGGGCCGGCCGCAGCAGCGCGCCGCCGCTCGCGGGCCGCGTCGGGCCAAGCTGCAGCTCCGGCACATCAATCCGTGGACGGTACTGAAGTTCTCCTGCGTGCTGTCGGTCGCCCTGTTCTTCGTCTGGCTGATCACCATCGGGCTGCTGTACGGCATCCTGCAGGCGGCCGGCGTGATCGATTCCATCAACAATGCGGTCACCACGATCAACGGCGACGGCTCGAAGAACGCGGTCACCCCGGGGTTGGTCTTCGGTGGCTCGGCGATCATCGGCGTCATCAACGTGATCTTGTTCATCGCGTTGTCGACCGTCGGATCGGTCGTCTACAACCTGTGCGCCGACCTAGTCGGCGGCATCGAGGTGACCCTGTCCGAACGCGAGTAGATACCGGTTGGAACGCCGATTCGGCGGCCGGTAGGCTGGTTCCTCGCGTCCCACGGGCCTGTAGCTCAGGCGGTTAGAGCGCATCGCTGATAACGATGAAGTCGGAGGTTCAAGTCCTCCCAGGCCCACGCATGTAGTTCCCGGATCGGGCGTCTCACGGCGTTCGGCCACGACGGAGAGGTGTTCCCGTGCCCAAGGTGTTGTTGCTGGTGGTCGCCATCGCCGGGGCCGCTGCGGTGGCACGCAAGCGCGCGTCGGGTCACGCCAACACCTCGCTGTGGCGCCAGGCGACCGAAGACGCCGCGCCGAGCGCATCCCGGTCGTAGGCTAGATCCCGCGGGGATCGCCCCGGGGACGTAGCTCAATTGGCAGAGCACCGCCTTTGCAAGGCGGGGGTTAGGGGTTCGATTCCCCTCGTCTCCACTCCGAGCAGGCCGAGTTCGTGCAGTCGCCGGACGGCCTGGCCGCGGTTGGCGGCCCCGAGCTTGCGGTACAAGGTGCCGAGCTGGGCGCGGATCGTGTTGACCGATACGTAGAGCCGGTCGGCGATCTGCTGCCGGGACGCGGTCTCGGCGAGCTGGGCGGCCAGGTGTCGCTCTCGCTGGGTGAGTTCCACGATCGCCAACCGGTCGGGGTAGGGACTCGGAGTGTCGGCCAGCCGGGCGGCGTCGTCCGGAGGGAGATGCACCCGGGCCCGGCCGAGCAACTCGGCCCGCTCATCGGCCGGGATGGTGGCCAACGCGGCCAGCGTGCCCGACCGTCGGCCGAGGTTGACGACCTGCGACATCAGGCGGCGTGCGTCCTCTCCGGCCTGCATGCGGTGCGCTGCCTGCGCCCCGATGAGCAGTAACTCCAGCCGAGTGCGCCGGTTGGTGGCCGGCTCCCAGATCGTCTGCTCCACCAGCCGGCGGGCGTGGTCCAGCTGCCCACCGAGCAGGCTGATCCGGGCAAGGGCCACGGCGGTCACCGGATGCGGCGGCCGGCCCGGGTCGCGCGGGAGTTCGCGCAACGCCCGGTTACCCTGCCCGGCGGCGATCAGCAGCTCGGCGCGGGCCCGGGTCAGCAGCGTGACGGCAGCCCGGCTGCGGGCCAGGTCGGGGTGGTGAGCCTGCACGGCCCGGTCGAGGGCGTCCAGGGCTGTGGCCTTGTCGGTACAGAAGTGCAGGTGGTGCACGGCATTGAGGGCGACGACCAGCGGCCACAGTTCGAACTCTTCGGCACCGTCGCCGAGCTGATCCAGCGTCGCGGCGACCGCGTGCGAATCCAGGGCGTCGACGGCGAGCAGGCCGGTGGCCAGGTGCGCGCCGGCGCCGACGAGGTAGTGGCCCCAGGTGTCGCCCGTGTCGTAGCGCGCGTGCCGATCCAGCCACAACCGCGCCTGATCGGGATCGGCCACCAGGGCATTGACGAGGGCGAGATTCGCCGTGACGTTGGCGGTGATGTGGGCGGCGTCGGTGTGCCGGGTCTCCCACGCCCGTTCGTAGGCCCGGGTCGCCTCCGGGTAGCGATCCTGCAGCGTCGCGGTGAGGCCGCGCTGCAGCCAGAACCAGCCGCGACGATCACCCGGGTCGTCCCCGGCGCCGATGCGGGTGGTGATGGCGCCCTCGAGTTGCTCGGCGAAACGGTCGGCCTGGTCGAACCGTCCGGTCATCCGCAGGGCGATGAGCCGGCCCACGCCCACGAACTGCAGGTCGAGCAGCGACATCTGCTCGAGGTCGGGGGACGCCGTCGTGGCCGGTGAGCGGGTGTAGGCGCGCAGGACGCCCAGCTGCGGGTCCCGACCGGTCGGGGCGGACAACGCGCCGGCCGCCATCTCCAACCCGAGCAGCACGCTGCGTCGGGCCGCGACGAACGCCGGCGGCGCCCCGGCGAAGACGTCGACGACGACGCGCGGATGGACCAGCAGCAGATGCGCGGAGCAACGATTCCAGACCTGCGCGACGAGCGGCCAGTCGGCGGCGCGCGCTGCATGCTCGAAGGCCCGCACCGCCTCGCCGGGTCGATCGAGATACCAGCGGGCCAGCCACTGGTGCATGGCCCGCGCCTCGTCCGGGTACCGCCGCAGGAACTCGGCGCGCAGGATCTGCCGGATGAACGACGGGTACCCGAGTTCGATCTCGTTGCCGACGTAGCGGCGTTCGGCCAGCCCGGGCGATTCGATCACGTGCACCAACCGGTCGGGTGAGCGGTCCTGGTCGATCGCGTAGGCGCGGACGAGGTGATGGGTCAGCCGATCGGGTAGGCAGAAGCGCATCACGTCACGCAGGGTCTGCTGATCGCCGATACCGGGCAGTACGGTCTCAACCAGGTACTGCTCGGCCGCAGCCACCGGCAGCTCGGCGCAACCGTCAGCCGCGTCCAGCACGGCCCGCACCGCGGCGGGCCAGCCGCCGAACTCGCGCACCAGCTGGTCGGCCTGCTGCGGGGCGACCGGGACGTCCAGCCGCCGGCCCAGCTCACGTACCTCGGCGGCGGTCAGCAGCAGCTCGCGCGCCGGGATCGTCACGACGTCGAGCCGACCCGCAGCGCGCGCCTCGATGGGATGCCGGCCGCGGCTGCACACGATCAGCCGCATCCGAGCGTGCCGGGTCGCCGCACTGAGCAGCACGTCCAGCACGGCGACGTCCAGCATCAGCTGGGCGTCGTCGACGACCAGTACGAACTGCTCGCCGACGTCGGCCAGGGCGTCGATCAGGTCGGCGGCGCGCCGGAGCAGGTCCGGACGCTGCGGTACGGGAAGCGGTCGGCGGGCCCGGGTCAACGCCCGGGACAGGGCATCCACCAGTGCTCGGG
>DASXYE010000361.1:0-13919 GCA_036502695.1 Jatrophihabitantaceae bacterium | reverse complement strand
TCGCGCAAGCGCTCATCGCGTAGCGCCGGATCGCGGCTCGCTAACGCATTCCGGGCGATGTCGGCCGCTGCGGCGACGGCTTCCGGGGTGCCGCCACGGTGACCTGCGGCCAGCCCGACCAGGAACGTGGTGAGTGGGGCGGCCGGCCGGGCCACCCCGTGGGCGGCGTCGCGGGCGATGTCGAGCAGCGCCGTGACGTCGACGGCGGCCGGGTCGACGTCGAGCGTGTCGGCCAGGTCGTGCACCCAGGCGTCGAGGGGGTTGGTCACGCGCTAACTCCTGTTGGTTGATCGAGCCCGGGCCCGAGCGAGGTCCGCCCAGGTGTCGCAGTCCTCGCCCCAGCCCTGATCGGGGACGTCGGCGACGCCAGCGCCGGCATCGTGCGCGGCGGCGACAAGCGCGCGCATGGCCGCGCCCGCGGCGTCCACCTCGGCCAGGGCGCTGACCAGGGTCGGCCGGCGCCACGCCGCGGCCAGATAGTTGCGGCGCTCGCCGGCGCGCAGCACGGCGACGTCGTGGCGTTCGTCCAAGGCTGCGAGCAGCGGTTGGACGGCCGGCGCGATCCAGGGCAGGTCGGCGGCGAGCACCACGACGGCCGGCGCCGCGGTGTGCGGCAGTCCGGCGGCCAGGCCGGCGACCGGGCCGCCCCCGGGCGGCTGCTCCCGGCACCAGACGACGGCCGGCTCGAGCGGTCGGCGCGGTCCGACGACGACCCGTACTCGGGCCGCGGCGACGGCGGTGAGTACCCGGGTCAGTAGCGGCGTGCCGTCCAGGTCGAGCATCGGCTTGTCGACCCCGCCGAGGCGGCGCGCCGTCCCCCCGGCCAGCACGATCGCGTCGAACGTCACCCGCCCATCATGGCCCCGGCGCGTCGCCTGTGGATGACGGAAACGGCGAATGCCGCGCTTCGCCTAAGCTGACCGCCCGTGTCGTCTGAGCAACTCGGAGCGATCGTCGGTGCGGCCGCCGCCGTGCTGGCCTCGCCGTACCTTGCGCGCATCACCCGCACGGTGCCCGATCGCGACGACGCCCGCTGGTGGCGCGGCGCGACCGCAAGCCGCCAGCGCCTGGCGCTGACCGCCGCGGTGGCGGCCGTCCTCGGCGGCTGTGCCGGCTACGCGGCCGGATGGTCGGCGGCGCTGCCGGCGTTCGCGGTGTTCGCCGCGCTCGCAACCCCGCTGCTGCTCATCGACGCCGAACACCGCCGGCTGCCCGATCGTCTCGTGCTTCCGGCGGCCGGATGCGCGGTGGCCCTGCTGGCCGTCGCGGCCGCGGTCCGCAGCGACTGGGGAGCGCTGGGGCGGGCTGCCGCCGCCGGGGCCATCGTCTTCGCGGTCTTCTGCTCGGTGGCGCTGGCCTCGCCGCGGTCGATGGGGTTCGGCGACGTCAAGCTGGCCGGCGTGCTGGCCGTCTATCTGGGTTGGCTGGGCTGGGGCGAGGTGCTGTACGGCATCTTCGCCGGGTTCCTGCTCGGCGCGATCGCGGCGATCGGCCTGCTGGCCAGCCGGCGGGCGTCGCTCAAGACCGACATCGCCCTCGGCCCGGCCCTGATCGTCGGCGCCTTGCTGGTGGCCGCCCTGAACTAGCCCCGATTGTGGTTCGGAGGCCACGACATACTGTGCGTCCGAACCACAATCGGCCGCGCTAGGGCTGCTCTGCCAGACTTGACGGCGTGTTGCGTTGGATCACCGCGGGTGAGTCGCACGGGCCCGCGCTCGTCGCCGTGCTCGACGGGCTGCCGTCCGGCATCGAGGTGGCGACCTCGGACATCGCCCGCGACCTGGCCCGGCGCCGGCTCGGCTACGGCCGCGGCGCGCGGATGAGCTTCGAGGCCGACGAGCTGGAGCTGACCGGGGGAGTCCGGCACGGCGTGACGATGGGTGGCCCGGTCGCGGTGCGCATCGGCAACTCCGAGTGGCCGAAGTGGCAGACCGTGATGGCCGCCGACCCGGTCGATCCGGACGAGCTCGCCGCGCAGGCGCGCAACGCGCCGCTGACCCGTCCCCGGCCCGGGCACGCGGACCTGGCCGGCATGCAGAAGTACGACGTGGACGACGCCCGGCCCATCCTGGAGCGAGCCAGCGCCCGCGAGACGGCGGCCCGCGTGGCCCTGGGTGCCGTCGCCCGCAACTTCCTGCGCCAGGCGCTGGGCGTCGAGGTGCTCAGCCACGTGGTGTCGATCGGCTCGGTGGCGGCGCCGGCCGGCGTGATCCCGCGGCCGGGCGACGAGGGGCACGTCGACGCCTCGCCGGTGCGCTGCCTGGACGACGCGGCCAGCGCGGCGATGGTCGCCGAGATCGACGCGACCAAGAAGGCCGGTGACACCCTCGGCGGGGTCGTCGAGGTCGTCGCGTACGGATTGCCGCCGGGCCTGGGCAGCCACGCGCAGGGCGATCGGCGGCTGGACGCCAAGCTCGCGGCGGCGCTCATGGGCATCCAGGCGATCAAGGGCGTCGAGGTGGGCGACGGGTTCGAGCTGGCCCGCATCCGGGGCTCGCAGGCCCACGACGAGATCGTGCGCGACGCCGCCGGCGCGATCCGCCGGGTCTCCGGGCGCTCGGGCGGCACCGAGGGCGGCATGACCACCGGCGAGGTGCTGCGCGTCCGGGCCGCGATGAAGCCGATCTCGACGGTGCCCCGCGCACTGTCCACAGTGGACACCGCCACTGGTGAGCCGGCCGTGGCGATCAACCAGCGCTCGGACGTCTGCGCCGTGCCGGCCGCCGGGGTGGTCGCCGAGGCGATGGTCGCGCTCGTGCTGGCCGAGGCGGCGCTGGAGAAGTTCGGCGGCGACTCGGTCGGCGAGACGCGCCGCAACGCCACGGCGTACGTCGAGCGGCTGAACGAACGCGGGCTGACCCCAGCCCCGGCCGTGGAACCCGAGCCCGCGACATGAGCCCCAAGGCGGTGCTGATCGGGCTGCCCGGCACCGGCAAGACGAGCGCCGGGCGGCAGCTGGCCAAGCGGCTCGACGTGCCGTTCGCCGATTCCGACGACCTGGTCGAGCAGCGGGCCGGGCGCAGCGTCCGGGCGATCTTCGAGCAGGACGGCGAGGCCGGGTTCCGGCAGGCCGAGGCCGAGGTCATCGGCGCCGCGCTCACGGCGTTCGACGGCGTGCTCGCGCTGGGTGGCGGAGCCGTGCTGGCCGCCGAGACGCGTGAGGCGCTCGCGGCCAGCCGCGTCCCCGTCGTGTGGCTGCGGGCCGAGCTGCCGACCCTGGCCCTCCGGGTCGGCCGGGCTCAGGACCGGCCGCTGCTGACCGGCGACCCGGTCGGTCGGCTGGCCGCGTTGGCCGCGGAACGTCAGCCGCTCTACGAGAGCGTCGCAACCGTCGTCGTCGACGCCGATCAGCGCGGCCCCAAGCGGGTCGCCGCCGCCGTCGCCGGCGCCCTGGCCGAGCTGGCTCGGCCGATAAGGCAGGCATGATCACCCGCATCCCGGTCGCCGGTCCCGCCCCGTACGAGGTCCTGGTCGGGCCCGGCCTGCTCGGCGAGTTGCCGCCGCTGCTCGACGGCGCGACCCGGGTGGCGGTGATCCATCCGCCGACGTTGCAGCCGACGGCCCACGCGCTGCGGGCCGACCTGAGCCGGGACGGGTTCACGGTGCACACGATCGCGGTGCCCGACGGCGAGGCGGCCAAGGCGCTGCCCGTCGCCGGATTCTGCTGGGACGTGTTGGGCCAGGCCGGATTCACCCGCTCGGACGCGGTCGTCGGGCTGGGCGGCGGCGCGACCACCGACCTGGCCGGCTGGGTGGCCGCCGCCTGGCTGCGCGGGGTGCGCGTCGTACAGGTGCCCACCACGCTGGCCGGCATGGTCGACGCCGCGATCGGCGGCAAGACCGGCATCAACACCGACCGGGGCAAGAACCTGGTGGGCGCGTTTCACCCGCCGGCCGGCGTGCTGTGCGACCTCACCACGCTGGCGACGCTGCCCATCCCGGACTACGTCGCCGGGCTGGCCGAAGTCGTCAAGTGCGGCTTCATCGCCGACCCGGCGATCCTGTCCCTTATCGAGGCCGATCCCGCCGCGGCCACCCAGCCGGGCAACCCAGCCGAGCGCGAACTCGTCGAGCGCACCGTCCGGGTCAAGGCGCACGTGGTCGGTGAGGACCTCACCGAGAAGGGCCTGCGCGAGATCCTCAACTACGGCCACACGCTGGGTCACGCGATCGAGCGGGCCGAGAACTACCGCTGGCGGCACGGAGATGCCGTCGCGGTCGGGCTGGTCTACGCCGCCGCGCTGGGCCGGTGCCTGGGTCGGCTGGACGATGCGACCGCCGACCGGCACCGCGCCGTGCTGAGCGCTCTGGGCCTGCCCACCACGTACCGCCCGGACGCGTTCGGGGCGCTGCTCGACACGATGCGGATCGACAAGAAGGCACGCGGCAACCGGCTGCGGTTCGTGGTGCTGGACGGCCTGGCCCGTCCGTCCACAGTGGACGATCCCGACCCGGCGGCGGTGGCCGCCGCCTACGAAGAGGTGAGCGGATGACGCGCGTGCTGGTGCTGAACGGTCCCAACCTGGGCCGGCTCGGTAGTCGCGAGCCGACCATCTACGGCGACACGACGCACGCCGAGCTGGCCGCGCTGTGCGTCAAGGGCGGTGCGGAGCTGGGGCTGGAGGTCGAGGTCCGGCAGACCGATCACGAGGGCGAACTGCTCGGCTGGCTGCACGGGGCAGCCGACGACGGCACGCCGGTCGTGCTCAACGCCGGCGCCTGGACGCACACGTCGATCGCGCTGCGCGACGCCTGCGCGGCCCTGACCGCCCCACTCGTCGAGGTGCACATCAGCAACGTGCACCAGCGCGAGGAGTTCCGCCATCATTCCTACGTCTCCGGGGTGGCGACCGGCGTGATCGTCGGGCTCGGCGTCGAGGGCTACGTGCTGGCCCTGTCCTGGCTCGCGGCCAAGGTCGATCAGGCCGATGCCGAATAGGCTCTGCGTGCGCGAGTAGCCCGCGGGCTCAGCAGGCGACGCGCTGCTGCAGCGGGATCAGCTGCTGCCCGCCGCGCACCGTGTCAACGCGCTTGAGCGGCGCCACCGACGGGCGACTGGTGTACTCGCCGGCCACGTCGTCCAGCCACCGGCCGTTGACCTTCGCGGCGAGGAAGACGAACTGCGGCCAGTACGTGCAGCCGGTGACACCGGACGGGTTGCCCTGGGCGGCCGGGTCCTGCCGGGAGACGAACCGGGCCGGCACCGCGATCAGGTCGGCCGACAGGCGGCGGGGCTGACCGAACGCGACCTGGTAGTGCCGGCTGGTGCGGTACCCGGTCGTGAACTGCGAGTCGGGGGTCGCGCCGTGCAGGATCTCGGTACTGGAGTCCCAGGCGCCCTGCATGTCCTGGCGATTGATGGCCGCGAGGAACCGGCTGACGGACGTAATCGCCGAGGCGTCGTCGCCGGTGAGACCGGGCGGCCGCCACTCGACGATCTGGCCGGCCGTCGTCGGCGTCGGATCCGGCGACGTGTACGGCCGCACGGCCGGGTTGGCCGGACGCCCGGGTGCGGTCGCGTTGGTAGGCACCGGCTGCCCGCTCGACGGGAGGCCGGGTACGCCGCCCGGCTTGGGGAAGGTGGTGGGCCGGGGTTTGGGCTTGGTGGTCGGTGCCGTCGGGCGGGTGCTCGTCGACTGCGTCGGGACGGTCGAGGTGGACGGGAAGTCCGGGCTGTTCGACGTGGTGGTCGGCGGCGGCGGGGTCGTCGATCCGGTCGGCTGGTCGTCCGCCTTCGACTTGGACGAGGTCACCACCACCGCCGCGATGATCCCGCCGGCGACGACGAGCACCGCGATCAGGATGCCGGCGACCAGCCAGCCCGAGGCGCGCCGTTGCGGCGGGTGCGACGGTTGCTTCTCGTCGTAGCCGTACCCGTGTGCGCCGGGCAGGTAGAACGACTGCCCCGGCGGCGGTCCGCCGGGTGGCCCGGGTGGCCCAGGTGGGCCGCCCATTGGCGGACCCGAGTGCGGCGCCATCATGACGCCTGGGGGCGGCGCTGGGTACTGGCGGACCACGGTCTGGTCGACGCCGTCCGCGCCCGGCTCGCCGGCGACCGGGCCGGTGCGCTCGCCCGGGGCCGGCGCCTCGGACGCCAGCCCGGCACGCACCTGAGCGGCGGTGGGCCGGCGCGCCGGATCGCGTTCGAGCATCGCGGACAGGATCGGCGTGAGCGTCCCGGCCGAGCTCGGCGGCGGCACCGGCTCGGACGAGATCCGCGACAGCAAGGCCAGTGGATTCTCGAAGCCGGACCCGAACGGGGCCTTGCCCTCGACGGCGGCGTACAGGGTGGCCCCCAGCGACCAGATGTCGCTAGCGGGCGAGGGGTCGCCACCGCGGGCGACCTCGGGGGCGAGGTAGGCCGGGGTCCCGACCATGACGCCGCTCTGCGTCTGCGAGACGTCTTGCACCGACCGGGCGATGCCGAAGTCGGCGAGCTTGGCGGTGTCTTGCTCGGTGACCAGGATGTTGGCCGGCTTGACGTCGCGGTGCACGATGCCGCGAGCGTGCGCGGCTTCCAGGGCGGCCGCGACCTGGCCGATCCAGCGCCCGGCCTGCTCGGGGACCAGCCGGCCGCCGGCCTGCCGGATCCGCCGGGCCAGCGAGTCGCCCGGCACGTACTCCATGACGACGTAGGGCTGCTCGTCGACGATGATCAGGTCGTAGATGGCCACCGCGTTGGGATGGTTGAGCTGGGCGGCCAGGCGGGCCTCGCGGCGCATCCGATCGCCCCACTGGCCGAGCGTCGCGTCCGGGTCGGTACGCAGTTGCTTGATCGCGACGGGTCGGCCGAGCAGCGTGTCCTCGGCGAGCCACACTTCACCCATCGCGCCCCGGCCGAGCGACCGCTCGCGGCGGTAGCGATCAACCAGCAGGTCCACCACCCCGGCCGCCCCTTCCCATGCGCGTTCGCGATCCCTAAGCCTTGCATGTGCCCGGAAGCCCCCGGCGGCGCGGGCCAAGGTGTGGCGGTGACGGCCGGTGAGCGTCGGTAGACTTACCCGCTGGTCCGGCATCCCGAGCAAGGAGACACGTTCCCCGTGGCAACCACGAACGACCTGAAGAACGGCCTGGTGCTCAACCTCGACGGCCAGCTGTGGACGATCGTCGACTTCCAGCACGTCAAGCCGGGCAAGGGCGGGGCGTTCGTGCGCACCACGCTGAAGAACGTGCTGTCCGGCAAGGTCGTCGACAAGACGTTCAACGCCGGCACGAAGGTCGAGACGGCCAACGTCGACAAGCGCGGCATGACCTACCTGTACAAGGAGGGCTCGGACTTCGTCTTCATGGACTCCGACACCTACGACCAGGTGCACGTCTCGACCGAGACGGTCGGCGACAACGCCAACTACCTGCTCGACAACGCCGAGGCAACGGTGGCCGTGCACGACGGCACGCCGCTCTACGTCGAGCTGCCCACCAGCGTCGAGCTGGTCATCTCGCACACCGACCCCGGCGTGCAGGGGGACCGGTCCACCGGCGGCACCAAGCCGGCCACGCTGGAGACCGGTGCCGAGATCCAGGTGCCGCTGTTCGTCAGCACCGGCGAGAAGGTCAAGGTCGATACCCGCGACGGACGTTATCTCGGCCGTGTCAGCTCGTAGCAAGGCTCGTAAGCGCGCCGTCGACCTGCTGTACGAGGCCGACCTGCGCGGCGCCGACGCGCTGGGCATCCTGGCCGACCGGGTGGCGCTGGCCGAGCCGCCGGTGAACGACTACACGGTCGAGCTCGTCGAAGGTGTGGCCGCCAACGGCCCGCGCATCGACGAGCTGCTCGGCGAGTACGCCGAGGGCTGGACGATCGAGCGCATGCCCGGCGTCGACCGGGCGGTGCTGCGGATCGGCGTGTACGAGCTGCTGTGGCGGACCGATGTGCCCGACGCGGTGGCAATCGACGAGGCCGTCGAGCTGGCCAAGACGCTGTCGACCGACGAGTCGCCCCGCTTCGTCAACGGCGTCCTCGCCCGAGTACTACGCGACCAACCCACCGTCACCGCCTGACTCGCGGCTGATGCAAGTTGTCCGCGCTCCGCGGTGCCTGCGCGCGTCCAAGTGCGGACAACTTCCGACGCTGCGCGGAACTCCGCAAGTTGTTCGACCGTCGGCGCTGCATGTGACGCGCTGGGTCGAACAACTTGGGTAGGCCGACCTCGGGCGTCGCGGCCCTGGCGTGCAGGATGATCCGGGCGACGACGTGATCTTCCTGCGTATAGCGCCCCATACGGCAGCCCGCGCAGGATGATCCGGGCGACGACGTGATCTTCCTGCGGTCGGCGCGTGCGTCGGCGCCGTGACGTCGTCCGCGCTGCGTAATGTCCGTCGTCAGCGGCTGACGCAAGTTGTCCGCGGTTCGCGGTGCCTGCGCGCGTCCAAGCGCGGACAACTTCCGAAGCCCCGGCATCCCGAAAGTTGCTCGACCCCCAGCGCGCTGTACAGCGCCGGGGGTCGAACAACTCGAAGCGGGTGGCGGTTTACGGCTCGCCGTCGAGGATGAGCGAGTCGGGGGCGAGCACCTGCCAGCGCACCAGCTTCTCGGTGAGCCCCTCGACCGACGTGTCGTAGATGATCGCGAGTGAGCGCAGGTCCTCGTTGCGGATGGACAGCACCTTGTTGCCGTAGTCGCCGCGCTGGCGCTGGATCGCTGCCGCGAAGCGGATGAGCGCGCCGGCCTCGTCGGACGGGATCGCCTGCAGCCGCTCGAGGTTGAGCACGATCTTGGACAGCCCCGGCCCGGACGCGACCTGCGGGTGCTCCTTGGGCAGCAGCTCGCCGACCGGCACGCCGTAGAACTCGGCCAGCTCGGCCAGGCGCTGCACGGATACGGCGCGGTCGCCGCGCTCGTACGATCCGACGACGACGGCCTTCCACCGTCCGCCGGACTTGCGTTCGACGCCGTGCAACGACAGATGCTGCTGGGCCCGGATCGCGCGCAGCCGGGCGCCGAGCGCCTTCGCGTACTCGCGGTTGGGCAGTTCTTCGTCTGGTGCGTTATCCCCGGTCACGGTGAGAACATCCTCGTTCATGGCGGCTTGGCGGATACGGTCACCGCGACGGTAACCGAGAGTGATCGGCGAGTCAACAACAGCTTGCTCGAGCGGGCCAGCTAGACTGCCGGAGATCGACATCCTTTAAAGGCCCGTCCCGTGAGGCGGACAAGGAGGTCACGCTTGTGCCCAGTGCTGCGCCCGTCCCGGATCCCGGGGCCGCATCGTTACTCGACGCGCACGATGTTGCGCGGATCGTTGACCGGATGGCGCACCAGATCATCGAACGGACCGCCAAGGCCGATCCCGGCATTACCGGCGTCGCGCTGCTCGGCGTGCCGACGCGCGGCGTCCCGCTGGCCCGGCGATTGGCGGCTCGGATCCGGGCGTTCGACGGTCCCGACATCCCGGTCGGGTCGCTCGACACCACCCTCTACCGCGACGACCTGCGGCTGCGCGGTGTTCGACCACTGGCCGAGACGGTCGAGCCGGCCGGTGGGGTCACCGGCCGGTTGGTGATCTTGGTCGACGACGTACTGTTCTCCGGCCGGACGATCCGGGCCGCGCTGGACGCGATCCGCGATCTGGGCCGGCCCGCCGCCGTGCAGCTCGCGGTGCTCGTCGACCGCGGTCACAGACAGTTACCGATTCGTGCCGATTACGTAGGGAAGAACGTTCCGACGTCGATCGGGCAAACCGTACGGGTCGGGCTCGCCGAAACCGACGGTGCTGACGCCGTCTTCATCGCGGACAAAGCATCATGACCCGGCACCTTCTCTCCGCCGCGGACCTGGATCGCGACGCGGCCGTCGAGATCCTCGATACCGCCGAGCGACTCGACCACGCGCTGGCCGGCCGCGAGGTGAAGAAGCTGCCGCCGCTGCGCGGGCGCACCGTGGTGAACCTCTTCTACGAGGACTCGACGCGCACCCGCACCTCGTTCGAGCTGGCGGCCAAGCGGCTCTCGGCCGACGTGGTGAACTTCTCGGCCAAGGGGTCCAGCGTCTCCAAGGGCGAGTCGCTCAAGGACACCGCACTGACCCTCGAGGCGATGGGCGCCGACGCCGTGGTCGTGCGGCACTCGTACTCCGGCGCGGCGCACCGCCTCGCCGAGTGGGTGCACGGCAGCGTGATCAACGCCGGGGACGGCACGCACGAGCATCCGACCCAGGCGCTGCTCGACGCGTTCACCATGCGCCGGCGGCTGCGCGGCGGCGAGGGTGATCTGAAGGGCTTGCGGGTGGCCGTCGTCGGCGACGTGCTGCACTCGCGGGTGGCCCGCTCGAACGTGCTGTTGCTGGCGACGCTGGGCGCGCACGTGACGCTGGTGGCGCCCCCGACGCTGCTGCCGGTGGGCGTTTCGGCCTGGCCCGCGGCGACCAGCTTCGACCTGGACGCTGCCCTGCCCGGCAGCGACGTGGTGATGATGCTTCGGGTGCAGCGCGAGCGGATGTCCGCGTCCTACTTCCCGAGCGCCCGCGAGTACGCGCGGCGGTACGGGCTGGACGCCCGGCGGATGGCGATGCTGCCCGACGACGCGATCGTCATGCATCCCGGCCCGATGAACCGCGGGATGGAGATCGCGGCCGAGGTGGCCGACGACCCGAAACGCTCGACGATCGTCGAGCAGGTGACCAACGGAGTGAGCGTGCGCATGGCAGTGCTGTACCTGTTGCTGGGCGGAGCGGACGAATGACCTTGCTGCTGCGCAATGTCCGGCCTTATGGCGAGGACGCCGTCGACGTCCTGATCGACGACGGCGTGATCACCTCGATCGGCGCGGGGCTGTCCGGCTCCGACGAGGTGGTGGACGGCGCGGGCGCGGTGCTGCTGCCCGGGCTGGTCGACCTGCACACCCACCTGCGCGAACCGGGCCGCGAGGACGCCGAGACGGTCGAGACGGGATCGGCGGCGGCCGCCCTGGGCGGCTACACCGCGGTGTTCGCCATGCCCAACACGGATCCGGCCGCCGATACCGCGGGCGTGGTCGAGCAGGTGTGGCGCCTGGGTCGCGACGCCGGGCTGGTCGACGTCGCCCCGATCGGCGCGGTGACGGTCGGCCGGGCCGGTACCCAGCTGGCCGAGCTCGGCGCGATGGCCGACTCGGCGGCCCGGGTGCGCGTCTTCAGCGACGACGGTTCGTGCGTGGCCGATCCGGCCCTGATGCGCCGCGCCCTGGAATACGTGCGGGCCTTCGACGGAGTGATCGCCCAGCACGCCGAGGAACCGCGGCTGACCGCCGGCGCCCAGCTGAACGAGGGCATCGTGTCGGCCCGCCTGGGCCTCACCGGCTGGCCGGCCGCCGCCGAGGAGGCGATCATCGCCCGGGACGCCCTGCTGGCCGGCCACGTCGGGTCGCGGCTGCACGTGTGCCACGTCTCGACGGCCGGCTCGGTCGAGATCATCCGCTGGGCCAAGGGCAAGGGCTGGGCGGTCACGGCCGAGGTCACGCCGCACCACCTGGTGCTGACCGACGACCTGGCCGAGTCGTACGACCCGGTATTCAAGGTCAACCCGCCGCTGCGCACGGCATCCGACGTCGAGGCGCTGCGCGAGGGGCTGGCCGACGGCACCATCGACTGCGTGGCCACCGACCACGCGCCGCACGCCGTCGAGGACAAGGAGTCCGAGTGGGGCGCGGCGTCGCCAGGCATGCTCGGGCTGCAGACCGCGCTCTCGGTGGTGATCGACACGATGGTGGCGCCGGGGCGGCTGTCCTGGCGCGAGGTGGCCGACCGGATGAGCGTGGCGCCGGCCCGGATAGGCAGCCTGGCTGGACAAGGCCGGCCGCTTGCGGTCGGGGAGCCGGCCAACCTGGTGCTGGTCGACCCGGATGCCCGGTGGACGGTGGATCCGGCGGGGCTGGCGTCCAAGGCGCGCAATACGCCGTTCGCCGGGCGGACGCTGCCCGGACGGGTGCGCGCGACCGTGCTGCGAGGGCGGCTGACCACCCGGGACGGCGCCCTGCTCGATCCCGGTTTTGGTCGTGAGTCGTCAGATACGCCTACTGGTGACCAAAACCGGGTGGGGGCCACGGCGTGACCGCGATCCTGGTGCTCGAGGACGGGCGGACGTTCACGGGGGAGTCCTACGGCGCGGCCGGCGAGACGTTCGGCGAGGCCGTGTTCGCCACCGGCATGACCGGCTACCAGGAGACGCTGACCGACCCGTCCTACCACCGGCAGGTCGTCGTGCAGACTGCCCCGCACATCGGCAACACCGGGGTGAACGACGAGTACCCGGAGTCACGGCGGATCTGGGTGGCCGGCTACGTGGTGCGCGACCCGGCCCGGCGGGCGTCCTCGTGGCGGTCCCGGCGCGGTCTGGACGACGAGCTGCGCGCCCAGGGCATCGTCGGCATCAGCGGCCTCGACACCCGGGCGCTCACCCGGCACTTGCGCGAGCGCGGGGCGATGCGCTGCGGCATCAGCACCGAGTCGTCGCGTGACGAGTTGCTGCAGCGGGTGCTGGCATCCCCGTCCATGCTCGGCGCCGACCTGTCGGCCGAGGTGTCCACCGATCAGCCTTACACCGTCGAGGCGATCGGCGAGCAGCGGTTCACGGTGGCCGCCCTGGACTACGGCATCAAGGCGATGACTCCGCACCGGATGGCCGAGCGCGGCATCACGACGCACGTGCTGCCCTCGACGTCCACCGTGGACGAGGTGCAGGCCACCAAACCCGACGCGGTGTTCCTGGCCAACGGCCCGGGCGATCCGGCGACGGCCGACGACGCGGTGGCCACCGTGCAGGCGCTGCTGCGCGCCGAGGTCCCGATCTTCGGCATCTGCTTCGGCAACCAGGTGCTGGGCCGGGCGTTCGGGTTCGGCACCTACAAGCTCGGCTACGGGCACCGGGGCATCAACCAGCCGGTGCAGGACCGCCGCACCGGCAAGGTCGAGATCACCGCGCACAACCACGGCTTCGCAGTTGATGCGCCCCTCGACCGGCCGACGACGACGGAGTTCGGGGCCGTCGAGGTCAGCCACGTCGGCCTGAACGACCAGGTCGTCGAAGGGCTGACTGCCCGAGATACCAAGGCGTTCAGCGTGCAGTACCACCCGGAGGCGGCGGCCGGACCGCACGATGCCGCCTACCTGTTCGACCGGTTCGTCGAGCTGCTCGAGGGGACGCGCTGATGCCGCGCCGCACCGACATCAGCCACATCATGGTCATCGGCTCCGGACCGATCGTGATCGGGCAGGCCTGCGAGTTCGACTACTCGGGCACCCAGGCCTGCCGGGTACTGCGCGCCGAGGGATTCCGGGTCAGCCTGGTCAACTCCAACCCGGCCACGATCATGACCGACCCGGAGTTCGCCGACGCCACCTACGTCGAGCCGCTGACCCCGGAGTTCGTCGAGAAGGTCATCGCCGCCGAGCGGCCCGACGCGCTGCTGCCGACGCTGGGCGGGCAGACCGCGCTGAACCTGGCCGTTGCGCTGCACGACAACGGGGTGCTCGAGCGGTACGGCGTGGAGCTGATCGGCGCCGACATCGAGGCCATCCAGAAGGGTGAGGACCGCCAGCGGTTCAAGGAGATCGTCCGCTCGGTCGGCGCCGACGTTCCCGACTCGAGGGTCTGCCACACCCTGGACGAAGCGATCGAGTTCGCCGCCACGGTCAACAACAAGATTGTCATCCGGCCGTCGTTCACGATGGGCGGGCTCGGCTCGGGTCTGGCCGCGAACGCCGACGAGGTAAGGACGATGGCCGCTCGCGGCCTGGCGGCCAGTCCGGTGCACGAGGTGCTCGTCGAGGAATCCGTGCTGGGCTGGAAGGAGTTCGAGCTCGAGCTGATGCGCGACAAGCACGACAACGTCGTGGTCGTCTGCTCGATCGAAAATGTCGACCCGATGGGCGTGCACACCGGCGACTCGATCACCGTCGCCCCGGCGATGACCCTGACCGACCGCGAGTACCAGCAGATGCGCGA
>DASXYE010000360.1:0-1933 GCA_036502695.1 Jatrophihabitantaceae bacterium | reverse complement strand
AGCCCGTCGTGGTCCTGGTCGGACTGGGTGGGGTTGGCGACGTCGGGGCAGTTGTCGCTGGTGTTGGCGATGGTGTCGCCGTCGCGGTCCGGGTCGCAGACGTCGCCCTTTCCGTCACCGTCGAGGTCGGCCTGGTCGGTGTTGACCGCGTCGGGGCAGTTGTCGACGGCGTTGGCGACGGTGTCGCCGTCACGGTCGGCGTCGCACACGTCGCCCTTGCCGTCGCCGTCCTGGTCGGCCTGATCCGGGTTGGCCACGCTCGCGCAGTTGTCCGTCGCGTCGGGCACCCCGTCGTGGTCGGTATCGGTCGGCGTCGAGGAGACCGTGAACGTGCGGCCGGCCGGGCTCGTGTCGACGTTGCCTGCCGCGTCGACCGCCCGCACGAGGAAGTAGTGCAGGCCGGCGGCCAGCGGCGCTGTCGTGAACGGGCTGGTGCAGGCCGGATGGTTGTTCTGGTCGAGAAGGTAGTCGACCGAACACTCGAACGTGTCCCCGCTCTCGGAGGCCGTGAACGTGAACGTCGGCGTCGTGCTGTTGGTCGTGCCGGTCGGGCCGCCGGTGATCGTGGTGTCCGGCGCGGTGGTGTCCAGTGGCGCGCAGATCCCGGTGACGTTGTTGATCACGGCGGATCCGTCCGACGCGGCCGTGGCGTTGAGCCCGATCAGCGTGCCGGAGTTCGGGCAGTCGAACGCGCCCCGGTCGGTGCTGGACGGATCCCCGTTCTCGGCGGTCTGGTAGGTCGAGCCGTTGCGGCAGCGCAACCCGAGGGCGGTGACGTAGGTGTCGTCGCTGTGCCCGAAGATCCCGACCGCCGGATCGTAATAGCCGTTGGTTGATCCGCAACTCAACAGGTAGGAGGAGCCCTCGTCCAATCCGATCATCGGCTGGCCGTAGTAGTTGTTGCCATAGCCGTCGTGGCAGAACACCTGCAGCCCGGACGCAGACGCGGAAGCGACGGCGTAGAAGTAGAAGACGCCGGTGACGAAACTGCCCGCCGGGCACATCGAGTCCCCCAGATCCGTACCCGGATCACCGGCGCCGTTGGCCAACGTCCCCGTCACCGACGCCCCCACCGGAATCGCCTGCACCCCCGGCGCCACCAGCAGACCGGCGAGCAGAGCCATGAACGCGACCGCAGCAATCAGCCGCGCGCGGCGCGCCTTCCCCCGCAGCGATGTGAACACGTTGCGTCTCGCGGCGCGTTGACGGGGTGAGCCGAGGCGGTCGGCCACCCACCAATACCTCGCGACCTCGTCATCGTTGCTGGCGAGCTGGTAGTCGGTCATGTCGGCGACCCCTCCCGTTCGACGGATAGTGCATTATGCAGCATGACGGTACTGCAGCATGCTGTATTGTCAAGAGGTGGCAGATATCAAGGCGACCCAGACGTCCTATGCAGTGCTCGGCCTGCTCGCGCTCAAGCCCTGGACCACGTACGAACTGGCCCGGCAGTCCGAGCGCAGCCTGCGGTGGTTCTTCCCGCGGGCCGAACGCGCCGTGTATCTCGAGGCCAAGCGGCTGGTCGCGCTCGGCTGGGCGCAGAGCACGAAGACGGCCACCGGCCGCCGGACCAGCACCGTGTACACGATCACCCGCAGCGGGCGCACGGCGCTGCGCGCGTGGCTGGCCACGCCCAGCGCGCCGCCGCAGCTGGAGTCCGAGGGCGCGATCAAGATCTTCTTCGCCGACCAAGCCGGCACCGAACACCTGCGCGCCACCGTCGAGCTGCTCGCCGAGCAGGCCGACGACGCCCTCGACCAGTTGGCGACGCTGGCCGCCGGTGCGTTCGCCTTCCCCGAGCGGATGCGGACGAACGTGCTGTCGCTGCGGCTGGTCAGCGACGTGCACCAGGCGATCGCCGACTGGGCCGACTGGGCCGCCGGCGCGGTGGACGTCCTCGACACCGGCGACGACGGTGCGGTCGAACGACAGA
>DASXYE010000359.1:0-40061 GCA_036502695.1 Jatrophihabitantaceae bacterium | reverse complement strand
CATCGGCACCCCGACCGAGGCGAACTCCGCGGGCATGTATCCGGCCGCGACGCCGACCGTGAGTCGCCCGCCGGACACCACGTCGACGCTGGCCAGCTCCTTGGCCAGCAGCACCGGATTGTGCAGCGGCAGCACGATGATTCCGGTCGCCACCCGGATCCGCGTCGTGTGGGCGGCCAGCAGGGTGAGTGCCACGGTGGTGTCCAGGAACGGCAACGTCGGTGGGAACACACGGGGCGAGGGAGCCGGGTCGGGCAACACGACGTGCTCGCCCGTCCACACCGACTCGAAGCCGGCCGCCTCGGCGTGCCGGGCCACGGTGACGGCGGCTTCCGGGTCGGCGCAGGTGCCGTAGTTGAGTGCGAACAAGCCGAATTTCACTTGTCCCACCGTAGGAATCTCCAAGGCATGCGACAAGCGACTGATTCGCAAGTTAGCATTCCTGATCAGCATGGATGCCTCCCAGCTCCGAACCTTCGTCCAGGTCGCCCGGCGCGGCTCGATCACCGCGGCGGCCGACGAGCTCGGCTACACCCAGTCGGCAGTGTCCCGGCAGGTCGCGGCGCTCGAGGCGTCGATCGGGGCCCCGCTGTTCGACCGGCGGGCTCGCGGCGTCGACCTGACCGCGCACGGGCGGCTGCTCGTGCCCCATGCCGAGTCGCTGCTGGAGCGGATGGACGCCACCCGGCGCGCGCTACGGGAGCTGGACCAGGTGGCGGACGGGCAGGTCCGCGTGGGCGCGTTCCCGACGGCCAACGCGCTGCTGATCCCGCGGGCCCTGGCCGCGTTCCGCCGCGAGCATCCCCAGGTGGCGCTGTCGCTGGTCGAGGGGGCGACCCAGCGCCAGCTCGCCCGCCTGGACGCCGGCGACATCGACCTCGCCGTGGTGAGCGCGTTCCCGGACCAGCGGCTGAGCAACGATCGGATCACGCTGTCGCACCTGTTGGACGACCGGATGCTCGTCGCCCTCCCGCGGGCGCACCCGCTCGCCCGACGGCGGCGGCTGCGCCTGGCCGAACTGGCGGCGGAGAGCTGGATCGCCGGCGCCTCCGACGTCGAAGACCGCCTGCTCGACCCGAACCGCCTGCAACCCGACTTCGAGCCGTTGCTGAACTTCGCGGTGCGCGAGTGGACGGCGAAACTGGGACTGGTCGCCGCCGGGCTCGGCATCACGCTCGTGCCGTCACTGGCGGCGCGGGCGATTCGCCCAGACGTCGCGCTCGTCGCGCTGCATCCGGACGAGCGGGCGGCCCGCAAGGTCTACGCGGCGACGGCCCGGGGGCGGGCGCGCTCGCCGGCCACCCGGGCCTTTCTGACCGTGCTCCGGGCGCAGGCCCGGGAATCCGCCAGCAGCTGATCGGTTGGCAACTTGTCAGACGTTGCTCGTACCGTGAGGGCCATGCGTGCCGCCAGCGAGATCGTCCCGAGCACCGGCGTTTTCGAAGTCGTTTCCGACTTCGAGCCCTCCGGTGACCAGCCGGCGGCCATCGACGACCTCGAGCGCCGGGTCAATGCGGGCGAGAAGGACATCGTGCTGCTCGGCGCGACCGGCACGGGCAAGTCGGCGACGACGGCCTGGCTGATCGAGCGGGTGCAGCGGCCGACCCTGGTCATGGCCCCGAACAAGACGCTGGCCGCCCAGCTGGCCAACGAGCTGCGCGAGATGCTGCCGAACAACGCGGTCGAGTACTTCGTCAGCTACTACGACTACTACCAACCCGAGGCCTACGTCCCGCAGACCGACACCTACATCGAGAAGGATTCGTCGGTGAACTCCGAGGTCGAGCGGTTACGTCACTCGGCGACCAGTTCGCTGTTCACGCGGCGCGACGTCGTGGTGGTGGCCACCGTGTCGTGCATCTACGGCCTGGGCACGCCGGAGGAGTACCTCGACCGCGCGGTGAAGCTGCGGCTCGGGCAGGAGTTCGAGCGCGAGAAGCTGATGCGCCATCTCGTCGAGGTGCAGTACGCCCGCAACGACCTGTCCTTCACCCGGGGCACCTTCCGGGTGCGGGGCGACACGATCGAGATCTTCCCGATGTATGAGGAACTGGCCGTCCGCGCCGAGATGTTCGGTGACGAGATCGAGCGGCTGTACTACCTGCACCCGCTGACCGGCGAGGTCATCCGCGAGGTCGACGAGGTGTTCGTCTTCCCGGCCACGCACTACGCGGCCGGCCCCGAGCGGATGGAACGGGCCATCCGCGGTATCGAGAAGGAACTCGAAGAGCGGCTGGCCGAACTCGAGAAGCAGAACAAGCTGCTCGAGGCCCAGCGGCTGCGCATGCGCACCAGCTACGACATCGAGATGATGCGCCAGGTCGGCTTCTGCTCGGGCATCGAGAACTACTCGCGGCACATCGACGGGCGCGAGACCGGCAGCGCGCCGAGTTGTCTGATCGACTACTTCCCGGACGACTTCCTGCTCGTCATCGACGAGTCGCACGTCACCGTGCCGCAGACCGGCGGCATGTACGAAGGCGACATGTCCCGCAAGCGCACCCTGGTCGAGCACGGCTTCCGGCTGCCGTCCGCGATGGACAACCGCCCGCTCAAGTTCGACGAGTTCCTCGACCGGATCGGGCAGACCGTGTACCTGTCGGCGACGCCCGGCTCGTACGAGCTGGGTCGGGTGAAGGGCGAGGTCGTCGAGCAGGTGATCCGCCCGACCGGGCTGATCGATCCCGAGGTGATCGTCAAGCCGACGAAGGGTCAGATCGACGACCTGCTGCACGAGATCCGCGAGCGGGCCGAGCGCGACGAACGGGTGCTGGTCACCACGCTCACCAAGAAGATGTCCGAGGATCTGACGGATTACCTGCTGGAGCAGGGGATTCGGGTGCGGTATCTGCACTCCGAGGTGGACACGCTGCGTCGCGTCGAGTTGCTGCGTGAGCTGCGTTCGGGCGAGTACGACGTGCTGGTCGGCATCAACCTGCTGCGCGAGGGCCTGGACCTGCCCGAGGTTTCGCTCGTCTCGATCCTGGACGCCGACAAGGAAGGCTTCCTGCGTTCGGGCACGTCGCTCATCCAGACGATCGGGCGCGCCGCCCGCAACGTGTCCGGCCAGGTGCACATGTACGCCGACACGATCACCCCGTCCATGGAGAACGCGATCGAGGAGACGAATCGCCGGCGGGCCAAGCAGATCGCGTACAACACCGAGAACGGCATCGACCCCCAGCCGCTGCGCAAGCGCATCGCCGACATCACCGATCGGCTGGCCCGCGAGGCGGCCGACACCGAGTCGTTGCTCGGCGAGGGCAGCGTTCCGATCGGTGGATCCGGGCGGTCGCAGTCGCGGGGCAAGTCGGCGGTGCCGGGCCGAGGTGGCCGCGGTTCGGCCGGCGTGGTCGGGGTTGGTGCGCACGCCGACGGCAAGCTCGACATCGCCGAGATGCCCCGGGCCCAGCTGGCCGACCTGATCCAGCAGCTCAACGACCAGATGATGGGCGCCGCCCGCGAGCTGCAGTTCGAGGTGGCCGCCCGGCTGCGCGACGAGATCCACGAGCTGAAGAAGGAACTGCGCGGCATGGACGCCGCCGGCGTGACATGACCGCGGCGGAGTCAGCTCGCCGTACTCTGGAGGGCATGTCCAGCGAGTACGTCCTGCCCAGGCCGTTGGAGGCCGTGACGTGGGACGACCTGCAGGCGATCCCGGACGAGGCGCATCACCACTACGAACTGATCGAGGGACAGATCCTGATGTCGCCGAGCCCGGACCTACGCCACCAGCGGAGCGTGTTCAACCTGGCGATTGCGCTGCGGGCGGCCGTGTCACCGGATCTTGAGGTAGTGCTGTCGCCGTTCGACTTCGTGCCCGAGCCCGGTACGTCGTTGCAGCCGGACGTCCTCGTGATTCGTCGCGGCACGGCCGAGCAGAAGCGGACCATCAAGGCGCCGGTCCTGGCCGCCGAGGTGCTCTCGCCCTCCAGCCGGACGACCGACCTCACCACGAAGCGCGCGCTCTACGCGAGGTTCGGGGTCGAGCACTACTGGATCGTCGATCCGGCCGAGCCGTCGATCGTCATGCTGCGATTGGGGCGCGCCGGCGAGTACCTGGAGGTCGCCACCAGCCACGGCGATACCGAGCTCGTCGTCTCGGAGCCGGTCTCGGTGCGCATCACGGCGGCCGCCCTGCTCGAGGCCTGACCGTCCCGTCGGAATCGGATAGCCGGGTATCCGAGCGTGTTAGAACTCATCAGGTAGCCTTATCAGTGTGGCTGATGACATGCGGGTCGAGGCGGTCGCGCAGGCGCTGTTGGAGGGGGTCGGGCGGCTCGCCCGCCGGATCCGTCAGCTGCCCGCGGTCGGCGAACTGACGCTGCCGGAGCGCACGGCACTGTCTCGACTGGATCGCGACGGGCCGGCGACCTCGGCCGAGCTGGCGCGACAACAGCAGGTCAGCCCGCAATCCATGGGCGCCACGCTCGCCCGGTTGGAGCAGCAGGACTTGATCGAGCGGCGTCGCGACCCCGACGACGGGCGCCGGATCGTCTTGTCCGTCACCACGGCCGGGCGAAAGCTGCTGCGTGCGAAGCGCAGCGTCCGAGTCCAGCAACTCTCGGACGCGCTGGCCGACGGGTTCTCGCCGGCCGAGCGCAACCGGCTGATGGCCGCCGCGCCGCTGCTCGAACGGCTGGCGCGCACGATCTGATGACGCGCCTGATCCCGAGTCTCGCTCGACCCGACGCAGCCGTCGACGACCGGTACAAGTGGACGGCGCTGACCAACACCACGGCGGCCGTGTTCATGTCGGCCCTGGACGGCTCGATCGTGCTGATCGCCCTGCCGGCGATCTTCAACGGCATCCACCTCGACCCGCTGGCGCCGGGCAACATCGCCTACCTGCTGTGGATGATCATGGGGTACCGGCTGGTGCAGGCCGTCCTGGTCGTCACGGTCGGCCGGCTCGGCGACATGTACGGCCGGGTCCGGATGTACAACGCCGGCTTCTCGGTGTTCACCGTCGCCTCGATCCTGCTGTCGTTCGACCCGTTCCTGGCCGGTGGCGGGGCGCTGTGGCTGATCGGCTGGCGCGTGCTGCAGGCGATCGGCGGCTCGATGCTGCAGGCCAACTCGGCCGCCATCCTCACCGACGCGTTCCCGACCGAGCAGCGCGGTTTCGCCCTGGGCATCAACCAGGTCGCCGCGCTGGCGGGCATGTTCATCGGGCTGGTCGCCGGCGGGCTGCTCGCCGCCTGGGACTGGCGGGCGGTGTTCTGGGTCAACGTCCCGGTCGGGGTGTTCGGCACACTGTGGGCCTACCTGCGGCTGCGCGAGACCGGGGATCGCGACAGCGGGCGCATCGACTGGTGGGGCAACACGACGTTCGCCGTCGGGCTGAGCGCCGTCCTGGTCGCGATCACGTACGGCCTGCAGCCCTACGGCGGGCACACGATGGGCTGGACGAACCCGCTGGTCATCGCCCTGGTGACGGGCGGGGTCGTGCTGCTGGCAGCATTCGTGATCGTCGAGAACCACGTCGCAGCGCCGATGATCACGCCGAGCCTGTTCCGGATCCAGGCGTTCACCGCCGGCAATCTCGCCGGCCTGGCCATCTCGGTCGCGCGCGGCGGCCTGCAGTTCATCCTGGTCATCTGGTTGCAGGGCATCTGGCTGCCCCTGCACGGATACGACTACGCCGACACACCCCTGTGGGCCGGCATCTTCCTGCTGCCGCTCACCGCGGGCTTCCTGGCCGCCGGCCCGGTGTCGGGTTACCTGTCCGACCGGATGGGCTCGCGGGGCCTGGCCACCGGCGGGGCGCTGGTCTTCGGCGCGAGCTTCGTCGGCCTGATGCTACTGCCGATGGACTTCGGCTACTGGGCGTTCGCGCTGCTGATCGGGCTCAACGGCATCGGCAGCGGCATGTTCGCTTCCCCCAACTCGTCCTCGATCATGGGCAGCGTCCCGCCGCGGCAGCGCGGTGTCGCCTCCGGCGTGCGGGCGACGTTCCAGAACTCGGGAACCGCCGTGTCGATCGGGGTGTTCTTCTCGCTGATGATCGCCGGGCTGGCGCACAGCCTGCCGCACACGCTGACCGGCGGGCTGCACCAGCAAGGCGTGCCGACCGCCGTGGCCGCGCACGTCGGCAGCCTGCCGCCGGTCTCGTCGCTGTTCGCCGCGCAGCTGGGCATCAACCCGGTGCAGCACCTGCTCGCTCCCACCGGGGTGCTGTCGTCGCTGACCCCGGCGCAACGCGGCACCCTGACCGGACGCGAGTTCTTCCCGGCGCTCATATCAGGCCCGTTCCACACCGGCTTGATCGTCGTCTTCGGCTTCGGCGTGGCGCTGTCCCTGCTCGCGGCGCTCGCCTCGCTGCTGCGCGGCCGGGTGCCGGCGTCCCGCTGACGCGCCGGCCTCCATGCCACGATGGGGACGTGTCGGGGTCGAAGATCGCGCTCGCCGCTGCGGCGTCCGCGCTGCTGCTGATCTCGGCCGCGTGTGGCACCCGGCTGCCGGACTCGCGGTTCAGCGCCCGATCCGGGGTCGGGACGCCGTCGGCAGGGGGCAACACCGACGTCGGGGTCTCCGGATCGCAGCTCACGGTCGGCCTGATGGCCAGCCTCACCGGTCCGCTCGGCGGGGACACGTTCTCGCCGCCGATGTACGGCGCGCAGGCCTACTTCGAGTCGCTGAACGCCCGCGGCGGCGTCAACGGCCGCAAGATCAAGATGGTCACCTGCGACGACCAGTCGAGCGGATCCGGCAACCAGGAGTGCGTGCACAAGCTCATCGACGACGACCACGTGTTCGCGCTGACGGCCACCACGTCGCTCAATTACGCCGGCGCCAGCTACGTGAACGGCCAGGGCGTGCCGGACATCGGCGGCGAGCCGGTCACCACGGCGTACGACCAGTACGCGCACCTGTACTCGATCGCCGGCACGTACGAGCCCCGCAACGGCACGGTCGGCTGGAACGGCAAGATCATCAACAGCACCGAGGTGTATCGCTACCTGCGCCTCAAGCTGGGTGCGCGGGTGGCGGCCGTCGTGCACTACAACCAGGCCGACTCGGCCCGGTACGCCCGCCAGATCGAGCACGGGCTGCGCGTCGAGGGATTCACCGTCGACTCCGAGGAGGTCGACTTCGCCCTTCCCGACTTCGCCGCGACGGCGCTGGACCTCAAGGCCCGGCACGTCGACGTCGTGTTCGACGCCCTGGACACGGCCGGCAACGGCGCGCTGTGCCAGGCGATCGACCAGCAAGGCGTGCACCTGACGGCGAAGGTCACCACCGTGCAGGGTTGGAACGACCAGGTGCGCCAGGACTACGCGCACGCCCCGGGCTGCCGTAACGCCGTGTACGCCACGGCGGGGGAGCGCAACTACGAGGACACGTCCATCCCGGTCGTGAAGCAGTTCCGCGACGACGTGGCTCGCTACGCGCCGAAGCGGCGGCTGTCGATGTGGCTGCTCGAGGGGTGGACGGCGGCGCAGTGGCTGACCGACGCGGTCGCCTCGTGCGGGGCGAACGTGACCCGTCGCTGCGTCGAGGCGTTCATGAACAGCGACAAGCCCTACACCGGCAACGGGATGCGCGTTCCGGTCGGGTTCCCGCGGCTCGCCACCCCACCGACGAAGGAACGCGAGTGCGTGAACGTCGCGCGCTGGCAGGACTCAGCCAACGGCGGCAAGGGCGGCTGGGTCACCCAGGTGCCGGACATGATGACCAACTGCTACGAGGTACCGGAGCTGCTCGACAGCGGCTGACGGGTAGGCACAGAGGCGGGGCCGGGGCTATCTCCTGACCCCGCCTCTTGCGTGTGCTGGCTGATCACGAGTGGTCGATCAAGCGCCCCCGCCGACGGTGCCGACTAGCCGGCCAGCCCGGCGTGAGGTCCAACGACGACGTGGATCAGTGCGTGTTGGCGGTGTCGGACCGTACCGAAGGTTGGGCGTGTCCCCAGTCTGGGCAACCGGCCCCGCATGCGAAGTCGTCGGCTGCGCCTGACAGCGGTTATTGCAATATCTCTGGTTGCTAGTACCCGATCGAGGGCGGCACGGCTAAGTGGGAGTGGGACTCGAGTTCGTTCGACTTCGGCCATGACGACACCGAGCTCGGCGTCGGCACTCCCTATGCCACATGGATTCTCAACGATGGGCAGATAAAGGAACAGCCTGTCCGGTTCAATCTGTCCGGGGCGGCGAGCCGTTTCACTTCTTGGGGCGTTGATGCGCGGCGGCCCCGGGTCAGACCACGGCGGTGTCGTTCCATCGACGTGCCTCGAATCAGGTGGCGGTCCAGCGCCCGCCTACACGTTGTTCCAAAGGCGGGTCCCCGGCCATCAGGCTGGCTGCGCCGAATGCGACAACGCCTTCGCCTATCACAACATGATCGCTGAGATGTCATGGCGGATCTCTGGATACCCTGGGTACTGGTATGTCTGAACTCACAGCCCGGTGGCGTACTCGCTGAGTCCCTCTACGGGCCGCTACAAGTTCTACGTGGGACCAGAGCTAGTCAGTCCGCCGTATGGGTCGGGGAACAACGCGAAGGGGTGAAGGGTGATGACAAGCGACGCGATCAAGGACGTAGCGCTTCCGTTGTCTGGCCTTCATCTGCAATGGCGCCCGGCTGACGCACACTGTCGCGTCATCAAAGACAGCTATGCCAAGGACCCCCAAGCAGCGGCGCGGTTCGACTGGGTAGCGGTAACCGGCAGTCAGTCCCGCTCCGTTGGCACGTACCGCGTTGATGTCGACCGGACGTCGGTCGTGTTCGGAGAACGAACAGAAAGCGTGACGGTTGAAGTCAGGCCGCACGACGGTGCAACGACAGCGACGTACCACGCCGGCCCACTCTGGGCAGCCGAATGGACCGGAGAACCAGGGGACGCCACCGTGCGATGGTTGGACGTCGAAGACTCGCTGACAGTCTTCGTCGGGCACCGGGCGGACTACCTGGCCTAGCAGCACTACTGGCGGCAATCGCATCACACAATCGACCCCAACCCAGCGGGGCCGGGGAGGACTTCCCCAGGCCGCAGTGCTGGGCAACGCTGCATTCAGCTTGTCGCCTGCCCGATCAGATCTGCCGTGGTGTCGGAGATGGTGCCGCCGAAGGTGACGCGTTGTTCGACGGGTACGCCGTGGCGGTGGCCGGCGGACTGGATTGTGATGGTGGCTACGGCGCGGATGACGTCGGCCTGGGCGACGCTCTATAGCCGGCCGGGTAACCAAAACCGGGGCAGGTCGGGCGGCTCGCCGGCGAAGATCATCCTGCCCCGGCTGAGCACGTACACGATGTCGGCGAAGGGCAGCACCGCGGCGGCGTCCGGTTCGGCCAGCACGATCGCCGTCCCGGTGTCGGCGGCCCGGCCGACCAGCACCCGGTAGAGCTGGGCGATCACCGGCGCGGCCAGGCCCCGGCTCAGCTCGTCGACCAGCACCACCCGCGTCGGGCGGACCAGCACCCGGGACAGCGCCAGCATCTGCTGCTCGCCGCCGGACAGCGTGCCCGCGAGCTGGCGGGCGCGCCGGCCCAGCACGGGGAACGCCTCGACGGCGGCTGAGCCCGAGTCGCCGCCGAACAGCCGCAGGTTGTCCTCGACGGTCAGGTCGGCGAACACGCCGCGATCGTCCGGGACGAGCAGCACGCCGTCGCGGGCCCGGCGGTAGGCCGGGCGGCGGGTGAGGTCGTCGTCGCGGTGGCGGATCGTGCCTCCGCTCGCCGGCAGCAACCCCGCGACCGTGCGCAGCAGTGTGGTCTTGCCGGCTCCGTTGCGGCCGACCAGGGCGGTGACCCGGCCGGCCGGAACGTCGAGATCGACTCCGTGCAGCACCTCGACCGGGCCGTACCCGGCGCGTAACCCGCGGACGCTCAGCAGCTCGACGGTCACGACACCGCGAACGCTTCGGTGAGGGCGGGGTCGCGCTGCACCTCGGCCGGCGTCCCGGACGCCACGATGCGCCCGCGGGCCAGCACATGCACGACGTCGGCTGCGGCGAACACGAGCGGCAGGTCGTGCTCGACGATCACCACGGCGCGGCCCTCGTCGGCCATGGCCCGGGCGGCCAGCGGCACGCGGGAGGTCTGCGCGTCGTCCAGCCCGCTGGTCGGTTCGTCGAGCAGCACGACGCTGGGCCGGCCGACCAGGGCGCGAGCCAGCTCGACCAGGCGCAGCGTTCCGGTGGGCAAGGTGGCGGCCAGCTCGCCGGCCACGGTGGTCAGCCCGAGCAGGTCGAGCATCGCCGCGACCTCGGCGTCCAGCTCGGCCCCGCGGATGCGCCGGGCCGCGTTCTCGGCGCCGATCCGCACGTTGTCGGCGACGGTCAGCGAGCCGAAGACGGCCAGCCGCTGAAACGTCCGGGCCAGCCCGCGGCGGGCCCGCGCGTCGGGGGCCAGCCGGGTGACGTCCACGCCGGCCATCAGCACCCGGCCGCGGTCGGGACGCAGCTGGCCGGCGAGGCAAGCGAACAGCGTGCTCTTGCCGGCCCCGTTCGGACCGATCAGCGCGGTGACCTGCCCGGCCGGCACGGTGAGGTCGACGCCGTCGACGGCGACCAGCCCGCCGAAGGCGCGCACCACGCCCCTCGCCGCGAGCGGGATCACGGCGCGCCTCGCCGCATCGCCGCCGCCACCTGCCGGCCCCGCGGGGTGAGCCGCCACCCGGCCCGCGGCGGCGGTCCGTCGGCGGCCGCGGCCAGCGTCCGGCGCAGGGTCGGCAGCAACCCGCCGGGCAGCCAGCCGAGCAGCAGCGCCAGCCCGCCGACGATCGTCGCCGACGCGCCGGTGACGGTGGCCGCGTCGACGCCGACCAAGAGCGCGGCAGCCAGCACGGCACCGAGCAGGTCGCGGCTGCCGAACACCACGACGGCGGCGAACCACAGCAGCCCCTGCACCGGGTCGAACGCCGTGGCGTCGAATGCCTGGGCGCCCTGCGCCAGCAGCGCCCCGCCGATGCCGGCGAGCAGCGAGGCCACCGCGAACACCTCGATCTTGCGACGGCTGACGTTCACCCCGGCGGCCCGGGCGGCGTCCTCGTCGTCGCGGATGGCGGCCAGCGCCCGCCCGGTACGGCCCCGTCCCATCGCCCACACGGTGAGCACCGCGAGAAGCAGAATGCCCAGTGACAGCAGGTAGAACGCGTGGTCGCTCTGGAACAGCCCGGGCCGGTGCACGCGCAGGTCGGTGGTGAAGATCGGCTGGGCGAACACGAATCGGCTGGCCACCGTACCGACCGCGAAGGTGGTGATCGCCAGGGCGATGCCGCGCCGCCGGATGGCCGGCCACCCGGTCAGCATCCCGATCGGGGCGACGAGCAGGCCGGCGAGCACGATCGCCAGCAGGGCGGGCAACGCCGGCAGGCCGGGGATCCCGCCCGCAGTGGTCAGTGTGGCGGCGAGCAGGGCGCCGAGTCCGGCGTACCCGGCCTGTCCCAGCGAGATCTGCCCGGCCAGCCCGCTGACCGCGACGAGCGACACCAGCACGACGGCCAGCGCGGGTACGGGCAGGGCGGTACGCAGATCGGCGGCGTCGAACCAGAGCGGCATCAACGCCAGCACGCCGACCGCCACCACCGGCCCCGGCGAAGCGCGTGACGGCGCGACGAATCCGACGACGCCGTCCCGGGCCGGGATGAGGCGGGGCAGCACGATCACCGTGACGAGCAGGGCCACCACGAACAGGTTCGACTGCAGCGCCCGCAGCACGACGCCGGCATCGCCGGACCAGTGCACCAGGTTGAGCTCGCTCTGTCCGACGCCCAGGACCAGCGCGGCGCCGACGGCCACGGCCGGCCGGGCCATCCCGGCGATGACGGCCACCACCATCGTCTCCAGGACGATCAGCGTCGGCTGGACGGGGTCGAGCCGCAACTGCGGGGCGAGCAGTACACCGGCGAGGCCGGCCAGGAAGCTGCCGAACGACGACGCGATCGCGGACAGCTCGTCGGTGTCCACTCCGGACAGCTCGGCCAGCTGCCGTCCGTTGACGACGGCGCGCATGGCGGTGCCGATGCGGGTGCCGTGCATGACCACGAGGGTTAGCACCGTCGCGAGCAGCACTGCGCCCACGTCGTACACGACGTTCGCGCCGACCCGCACGCCGCCGCCGAGGCTGATCGACCGGGTCGGGAACAGCTGCGGCGGATCGGTGCGCGCCGACGTGCCCCACACGAGGTAGGCCACCCCGACGCACAGCACCAGCACCCCGAGCCCGGCGACCAGCCGCTCCGCCTCGGACGCCCCGCGCCGTTGCAGCTGCCGGAACACCACGGCGTCGAGTACCCAGCCGATGGCCGGCGCCACCACGAAGACGTCCAGCACGACGGATGGCCAGAGCGGCCAGTGCCACACCCGCACCATCTGCCAGAGCAGGAACGCCACGAGCATGGCGATCGAGCCGAACCCCAGGTTGAACACGCCGGTGAGCCGGTACGTGGCGATCAGCCCGATGCCGATCAGCGCGGCGACGCAGCCGATCGCCAGCCCGGCGAACGCGAGGTTGGCGGCCAGCACGGGTTAGGCGTCCGGCTCGTCCGGGTCGCAGACCGAGCACGCGGTCAGCCCGCGCTCGCGCGCCTGCGCCGGGGTGAGCCGCTGCGCGCCGTACCTGGCCAGTGTGCAGCCGGGTCGGTGGTACGTCGTGCCGTTCGCCGTCGCCCAGACTCCGCCGTCGGTCGGCGCCTCGGCTTCGGCCGGTGACGGTTCGAGCAGCGCGGCGTGCAGGTCGGCCAGCAGCTGCCGATCCCGCTCACCCGGATGGTGCCGGGCCGCGATCAGCAATCCGGCGACGACCAGCGCCGCCCCGGGAACCGTGGCCGAGGCCAGGTACGGCACCTGCTTGGCCACGACGGACTCGCCCGACACGCCGTACCAGCCGACCACGAGCAGGGCGGCCCCGATCGCCGTCACGATCCAGCCGAGCGGGGCGCCCGCGGCCTGTCGCAGCAGGCGGTTCACGGTTTCGCGCATCGCCACCCTGTCCACCTAGGTTCACCCGACAGCTCGCCCGACCGGCGACGCGACCGGCCAGCCACCGCGCATCGCCGTAATGTCCTGTGTATAACCGAGTTGACTATTGCACGACCAAGCCTGCGCAGCCGGTGCGCCGCGCGGCACGAAAGGGGAGCCGGGATGCCCAGGTTCGGGATCGCCGCCGTCAGTGCAGCGATGGTGGCGGGGTTGACGCTGGCCGCCTGCAGCAGCAGCGGCGGTGGCGGCAACAACAGCACGCCGCCGAGTTCCCCGTCGTCCGCACCGTCGGCGCCGAGCAGCAGCGTCGCGGCGTCGTTCGACCGGACCGCCGCGCAGGCCGAGATCAAGAAGAACTGGGAGGCGTTCTTCTCCAAGGACACCCCGCTCGCCAAGAAGGTCGACTACATCGAGCACGGCGACCAGCTCAAGACCACCGTGCAGAAGTTCGGCTCCGACCCGCGCCTCAAGCAGGCGTCGGCCAAGGTCACCGACGTCTTCGCGAGCTCACCGACGGCCGCCACGGTGAAGTACCAGGTGCTGCTGAACGGCAAGGTGGCGCTGCCCAGCGCCGTGGGCGATGCCGTCTACGAGAACGGCGTGTGGAAGGTGAGCGACAAGACCCTGTGCGGTCTGCTCGGGCTCATCGGCGGACCGAAGGTCGCGGGCTGTTCCTAGCAGTCAGAACCGAGCGGGCGGTCCCGGGGTGGCGAGCAGCTCGCCCGGGCGCGGCCGTCCGCCGAGCTGGCTGACCGCCTGCGCGGCATAGGTGTGCGCCAGCCGGGTGGCGAGCAGGCCGTCGATGCCGCCGAGGCGCGCGGCCAGGAACCCGGCCGCGAACGCGTCGCCGGCGCCGGTGGTGTCCACCACCGCGAGCGGGGTCGTCGGCACGTCGGTGGCATACCCGTGCTCGGCCCAGATCGCGCCCTTGGCGCCGAGCTTGACGACCGCCTGTCCACAGTGGAACGACAGGGCGCGGGCGGCGTCGCGGGTGTGGATGTGGCCGCTGAGCGCCTCGGCCTCGTCGGCGTTGGCGAACAACGGCGTGGGCTGCCCGATCCAGGACAGGAAGTGAGCCGACCCGACCGACCGGATCAGCGCCGCCGACGCGGCGTCGACCGAGACGGTCATGCCGCGTTCGCGGGCCAGCGAGATTGCCGCGGCGGCGGTCGGTCGCACCGAGCTGGTGAGCAGCGCGTATCCGGACACGTGCAGGTGCGAGCCGGCGACGAACAGGTCGGTGGGCAGATCGACCACCTGCAGCGAGGCATTCGCCCCGGTGTCGGGCACCATCGTCCGCTCACCCGAGTCGCCGACCAGCACGACGCACGCGCCGGTCGGACGGTAGCGGTCGACCGTGACCGCGAGCTGCACGCCCGACTCGCGCAGCAGTTGCTGGGCGACCCGGCCGCGCTCGTCGTCGCCGACCCGTCCGACGATCACCGACGGCACGCCGGCGGCGGCCAGCCAGCACGCGGTGTTCGCCGCGGAACCACCGCCCAGGAAGGACACGCTCGTCGGGGTGTCCGAGCCGATGGCCAGTGGCCGGGGCAGGCGGGCCACGATGTCGGTCATGATGTCGCCGAGGCAGATGACCTGGGTCATGGCGGCGGGTCCGCAACGAGCTGACCGGCGATCTCGGCGGCGAGCCGGGCGTTGGCCCGCACCAGGGCGACGTTGGCCGTGAGCGACGCCCCGTGCGTCTCGCGGTGGAAGTAGTCGAGCAGGAACGGCGTGACGTCCTTGCCGCGGACGCCGGCGGTATCGGCGGCGGCGAGCGCCGCGGTGAGGACGCGGTCGTGCAACTCGGCGTCGAGCGGTTCCGGCGCTGGGTTGGCCACGAGCAACCCGTACCCCTCGGTATGGAGCTCCCGCCGGGCGCGCACCACGGCGGCCACCTCGGCCGGTGACTGGACCTGCCAGTCCAGCGGGTACCCCGAGTCGGCCAGGTAGAACCCGGGGAACCGGTCGGTGCGATAACCGAGCACCGTGATGTTGAGCGTCTCGAGACGTTCCAGGGTGGCTGGCACGTCCAGGATGGACTTCACGCCCGAGCACACCACGACGACGGGCGTCCGGGACAACGTGTACAGGTCGGCCGACTCGTCCCACGACTCGCGCGCGTGCCGGTGCACGCCGCCCAGCCCACCCGTCGCGAACAGGGTGATCCCGGCCTGGGCGGCCAGGTGCGCCGTCGACGCGACGGTGGTGGCCGCGCAGCCGCGCCGCGCCGCTACCGGCCCCAGGTCCCGAACGCTGGCCTTCACGACGCCGTCGTCGGTCGCGATCCGGGTCAGCGCGGCGTCGTCCAGCCCGACGTGCGCGACACCGTCGACCAGCGCGATCGTGGCCGGGACGGCACCGGCGGCGCGGACGTCGGCCTCGATGTCGCGCGCCACCTGCAGGTTCTGCGGTCGCGGCAACCCGTGGCTGATGATCGTGCTCTCTAGCGCGACGACCGCACGCCCGGAGGTCAGCGCGTCGGCGACCTCGGCGTGAATGTGCACATGCGCATTGTGCGCGAGCACTCTGCGCAGTGGTGCAGGGCGTTACCGGCTACGCAGCGCTCCGATCATGGCGGTCGCCAGGGCCGCGACGGCGAACGAGAGCAGCGATGCGCTCATCCAGGTCTGCGGCGTGAAGTGCAGCCAGGACTGGACGTGCCCCCACCAGCGCGTCCACCACGACAGGGTGCCGGGGTTGATCAACTGGTACATGACGAAGCCGAGAGCCCACGGCACGAGCGTGGCCCACCGCGCCGGAGTGTGTTCGCCGAGATCCCAGCGGCCGCGCCGGATTACGAAGTAGTCGACGACCAGGACGCCGAGCATCGGCACGAAGATCGACCCGATCAGCACCAGGAAGTTCTCGTAGTCGTTGATGTTCAGTGCCAGTGCACAGATCGTCGCGACGGTGCCGATGCCCAGGGCGAGCACCCGGCGATCCCACCGGGGGCGGATGTTCTGCACCGACACGGCCGTCGAGTACGTGTCGGCGAAGGACTGGTCGAGCTCGCGCACCGCGAGGACGCCGAACGCCAGCGTGCCCAGCGGCACCGCCATGAACGAGCCGAAGATCTGGTTCGAGTCGCTGTGCGCCACGGTGACGAGCGCGACCAGGCCCAGCGCGTAGCAGGCGATCTGGGTGATCGAGTAGCCGAGGAACGTGCCGACGAACGCGGCGCGGGGCGAGCGGGCGTGCCGCGTGTAGTCGGCGGCCATCGGCACCCACGACACCGAGACGCCGACCACCGTGTCGACGGCGATCCAGAACCCGCTCCAGGAACCGTGGGCCAGGCTGGGCAGCGGATGGCGCAGCAGCTGGACGAACAGGTACACGAGCGCGACCAGCACGGCGATCGTCACGTACTTGCGCAGCACCCGGATCCAGCCGAGCGGGCGCAGCGCGAGCAGCGTGGTGATGACGCCGCCGCCCAGGATGTACACCCACCGCGGCACGTCGTCGGCGACCTGGTGCAGCGCGGTGCCGATCGTGACCAGCTCGAACGTCGTCCAGCCGAGCAGCTGCACCACGTTCAGCAACGTCGGCAGGTAGGACGGCTTGGTGCCGAACAGCCCGCGCAGCAGGACCATCGACGGCGAGCCGGTGACCGCGCCCGGATGCCCGGCGGCGGCGACGGCCAACGTGCCGAACACGGTGCCCACGACGAGCGCGGTCGCGGCCGCGGCCAGCGACATCGGCGTGTCCACCGGGATGAGCACGAACAGGGCGCCGGTGAATCCGAGCAGGCTCACCCCGAGGTTGCCCCACAGGGCGGCCACGTCGGTGGCGCGCAGCGTGCGAGGTACCGGATCGGCCAGCGTGACGCCGGCTTCGGCGGTAGCTGGGCGTTCGGCAACCGTGGTCATGTCGCTCCCTTCGCCGGCATTACCCGGATCAGGTTCGGCGGTCGGCGGCGCTGGTGCCGCCCTCTCAGCCCGGCTGCCCGAGCTCCCGCGGGTGGGCTTACAGGACCGCCATCCCCTCGGTCGGGGAGGACGCGTGGGCGTGATGGCGTTTGGGGATGCGGCCCGCTCGGTAGGCGAGCCGACCGGCGGTGACCGCGGCGGCCATGGCGGTGGCCATCGTCGCGGGCTGCTGGGCCCGGGTGACCGCCGACGCGAGCAGTACGCCGTCGCAGCCGAGCTCCATGGCCAGCGCCGCGTCGGACGCGGTGCCGATGCCGGCGTCGAGGATGACCGGCACCCGCGCCTCGGCGACGATCAGCTCGATGTTGTGCGGGTTACCGATCCCGAGCCCGGTGCCGATCGGCGCGCCCAGCGGCATCACCGCCGCGCAGCCGACCTGTTGCAGCCGCCGGGCCAGCACGGGGTCGTCGTTCGTGTAGGGCAGCACGGTAAACCCTTGTGCGACAAGGGTTTCTGCCGCGGTGAGCAGCTCGACCGGATCGGGCAGCAGGGTGTGCTCGTCGGCCACCACCTCGAGCTTGACCCAGTCCGTCTGCAGCGCCTCGCGGGCGAGCTGCGCGGTGCGGACGGCCTCCTGCGCAGTCCGGCACCCGGCCGTGTTGGGCAGGATGCGCACGTTGTGTCGGGTGAGGACGTCCAGGATGGAGCCGCTCGTACCGGGGGAGACGCGGCGCATCGCCACGGTGCACATCGCCGTACCCGAGGCGGCGAGCACCTCGTCGACGACCTGCAGGCTGGGCGCCCCGCCGGTGCCCATGATCAACCGGGACGGCAGCTCGACGCCGGCGATGGTGAACGCGTCGTCCATACTCAGCCTCCCTGTACAGCGGTGAGCAGCTCGACGGCTTGCCCGTCGGTCAGGGGGAACGTGCCCCATTCGGCGCGCGGCACGACCTCGCCGTCGACCGCGGCGGCCACGCCCTGCGTGCTGGCCAGCTCGGCGTCGAGCAGCTGGGCCAGCGTCGTGGCATCGACGTCGCGGTCAGCGCCGTTGATCGTGAGCTTCATGCGGAGGCCCTCTCGAATCGGGACGGGGTGAACGGCGCGAGCACCTCGGGCAGCGCACCGTCGGCGACGAGCTCGGCGACGCCGTCGGCGGTGACGGGGGCGAGCAGGATGCCGTTGCGGTAGTGGCCGGTGGCGACGAGCAGCCCGTCGACCGCGGTGGGACCGATCAGCGGGGCGTTGTCGGGGGAGCCGGGTCGCAGGCTGGTGCTCACCTCGTCGAACGTCGCCTCGCCGAGCACCGGCACGAGCGCCTGCGCGTCGCGCAGCAGTTCGTAGACGGCGCCGGCTCGCGGGCTCACGTCGAAGCCGGCCTCCTCGCTGGACGCCCCGACCACGATCTCGCCGCTGGCCCGGGGGATCAGGTACACCGGCGAGCCCCGGACGACGCCGCGCACCACGTGCTTCAGCGCGACCTCGCCGGGCCGTCCGTGCAGGCGCAGGGTCTGGCCCTTGACCGGATGCACCGGCGCGGCCCCGGCCGGGACGCCGGGCAGCCGGGCCGACCACGCACCGGCGGCGACCACGACGGTGGCGGCGGTGAGTTCGTCACCGTTGGGCAGGGTGACCCGGCCGCCGGTCACGCCGGCTGCTCGTTCTCGGACGAGGCGCCCGCCGGCCCTGTCGAGCGCGATGAGCAGGGCCTCGACCAGTCGTCGGTTGTCGACCTGGCCGTCGTCGGCCGACACCAGCCCGCCGGGCAGGCCACTGGCCAGGGCCGGTTCCAGTTCGCGCAGTTCCCGGCCGGTGACCAGTTCGGTGCTCAGCCCGAGCGATCGGCCGAACTCCTGTAGGTCGCGCAGGCCGGCCAGGTCGGCGGGGTCCCAGGCCGAGACGATCGTGCCGTCGCGGCGGTAGCCGACGTCGATGCCGGTGGCGTCCTGCAGCTCGGCGACGAATGTGGGATAGCGGCGTGCCGACTCGAGGCCGAGCTGCAGCAGCGCCTGCTCGCCGTAGTGCAGCTCGGTGGCCGGGGTGAGCATCCCGGCCGCAGTCCAGGTCGCGCCCGAACCCGGTGCCGGATCGACGACGGTGACGCCGATCCCGCGCTGGGCGCAGCGCCAGCCGATGCCGAGGCCGATGACGCCGCCGCCGACGACGATCACGTCCGGTGCCATGGCCCAGCCCCCAATCGATGCCGAACAGGGCTGGGGGCCACAACTCCCTTCGCCGGCATTACCCGGATCAGGTCAGACGGTCGGCGGCTCCCAGCCAGCCCTCTCAGCCCGGTTCACCGGGCTCCCGTGCAACCCGACCCTACGCCCTCGTGATGATGTGGCGCCGCGCGGACGTGGGTCCGGAGGTCTGCCGCAGGGGCGTTTACGGTAGGCGCATGGGTCGCTACGACGTGCGGGTGCGACGGGTGGTCGTGGCTCTGGCGGTGGTGGGAGCCGTCATCGCGGCTGCGGCGTGCGGGACGTCGTCCACGAGGACGGCCGCCCCGGCCTCGAGCGGTAGCCGGCCCAGCACCGGCGCGCCGTCCGCAACGTCGGCCCGGGCTACGTCCGCGCACGTAAGGCATGCGCGCACGAGCCGCGACATGACGCCGACCGGCCGTCTGGCAGGTGACCGGCCGAGCCTGGGCAACACCGGCCGTCCGCCGTCCGACGGGCCGGTCATCGTGCTGGACCCCGGGCACAGCGTCACGATCGATGCCACCGACCCGGCCACCGGACTGAACGTCTCCGACTACGAGAACGAGCCGGAGATGACTGACGTGTTCGCCGTCGCCGAGCTGGTTCGGGCCAAGCTGCAGACCGCCGGGTACCGCGTCGTCATGACCAAGGCGACCATCGACACCCCGGCCTCGCTGCTGAAGCGGGCGCAGGTCGCCGACAACGCCCACGCGGCGCTGGCCCTGAGCATCCACGACCAGGCCGGCTCGAACGGCGGAATCCCCTTCGCCGAAGGCAACAACATCGTCTACTACCAGTCGGTCGGCACCTATCGGGCGACCTCGAGTGGCAAGAAGTACTACTTCACCGATCAGAAGCTGGCCGGTGTCAGCGCCCGGTACGGCCAGATCTTCCACGACCAGCGCGCCCGGGTCGAAGGCCATCAGGTGCGGCTGCAGGGCGACACCGGCTACGACCTCGGTGGTCGCGGCCTGGCCGGCGGCAACATCTGGATGGTGCAGCTGCTCTCGCACGTGCCGTGGATCTACAACGAGGCCGGCGGCAACAGCCCGGGGATGGCCGGCCTGAACGCCGCGGACAAGCAGCGCTACGCCGACGGCCTGGTCGCCGGCGTCGAGCACTGCGTCCCGGTGGGGCACTAACCGACCACGACGCGAGGGTCGGCAACCGGCGCGGTCGGCCCACGTCGGTCGAGACGTTCCGCACAGCGCGGGGTTTCCCGCACGGTGCGGAACCCGATTGCGGCAACCAGCGGCCGCGACCCCACTTTTCATGATCAAGAGGGAGAAGTGGTCGCTCGGGAACTCAGCCGCTACGGCCTCGCCGGACCCGGTCGGTACCGTCGCAGGGGTGATCGATCCGCGGGCCGCCCTGGCCGATGCCCGGCTCTACCTGTGCACCGACTCCCGCCGCGAGCAGGGCGACCTCGAGCCGTTCCTGGACGCCGTGCTCGGCGCCGGGGTGGACATCGTCCAGCTGCGCGAGAAGGGCCTGGAGGCCCGCGACGAGCTGCGCCTGCTCGAGACGTTCGCCGCGGCGGCGCAACGGCACGGCAAGCTGTTCGCGGTGAACGACCGGGCCGATGTCGCGCTGGCGGCCGACGCGCCGGTGCTGCACCTGGGCCAGGACGACCTGCCCGTCGACGTCGCCCGGCGCATCGTCGGCGACGAGCCGATCATCGGGCGATCGACGCACGACCCCGACCAGGCAACCGCGGCCGAGAAAGAGCCCGGCGTCGACTACTTCTGCGCCGGACCGACCTGGACGACGCCGACCAAGCCGGGCCGTCCCGCCGCCGGGCTGGCGCTGATCGAGCACGCGGCGCACATCGCCACCCGGCCGTGGTTCGCCATCGGTGGCATCGAGTCCCTCGACCGCCTCGACGACGTGCTCGACCGGGGCGCCACCCGGGTGGTCGTCGTCCGGGCGATCACCGAGGCCGAGGATCCGGCCGCCGCGACAAGGGCAATCGCTCGGCGGCTACGGCAGGTCGCGAACCCGCCAGAAATGGCCGACCGGACCTAGGCCGGCGCCCAGCGGGAACGAGTGCTCGACCGCCCCGCTGATGAACCACTTGCCGAACCGCACCGCGTCCGGCACGTCCATGCCGTGCGCCAGCCCGGAGCAGATCGCCGCGGCCAGCGTGTCGCCCGATCCGTGCGTGTGCGCCGTGTCGAACCGGGGCGCGGCCAACTCGGTGAACGACTGCCCGTCGTAGAGGACGTCCAGCGCATCGCCGCCGGGCAGGTGGCCGCCCTTGATCAGCACCCACTGCGGGCCGAGCTCGTGCATCGCTCGGGCGGCGTAGCGCATCTCGACCGGATGGCGCACGTCCAGGCCGGTGAGCAGCTTCACCTCGCCCAGGTTGGGGGTTACGAGAGTGGCCAGCGGGATGATCATCGCGCGCAGCGCATCCACCGCCTCGGGTCGCAGCAGCGCGTCACCGTGCTGGGACGCGGCCACCGGGTCGACCACGATCGGGTCGAGCCCGAGCCGTCGTATCGTGGCCGAGACCGCGCCGATGATCGGCGCCGAGGCGAGCATGCCGGTCTTGACGGCGCCCACTCCGATGTCCGTGACCACCGATTCGATCTGCTCGGCGACCGCGGCCGGCGGCAGCTCGTAGAAGCCGCTCACCCCGAGCGAGTTCTGCACGGTCACGGCGGTGATCGCCGACATGCCATGGACGTGGCAGGCGAGAAACGTCTTGAGATCGGCCTGGATCCCGGCGCCGCCACCGGAGTCCGATCCGGCGATCGTCAGCGCGGTAGGAGTCATCGGGATGTCATGATCGCAGGCGTGACGCGCGACGGGTGGACCGGACGGTTGTGGGCCGAGGCGGCGGGTACGTACGCGGCGATCCTGGAGCATCCGTTCCTGACCGGGCTGACCGACGGCAGTCTCGATCCGGACGCGTTCGGCCACTACGTGAGCCAGGATGCCTTATATCTGAACGACTTCGCCCGCGCCCTGACCGTCGTCGCAGCGAAGGCGCCGACCCACCAGGGCGTCGCGATGTTCGCCCGGCACGCGGCCACGACCGTCGAGGTCGAGCTGGCCCTGCACGACACGCTGCTGCCCGAGCTCGGCGTCGACGTGGCGAACGTCACGATGGCGCCGACCACCCGCGCATACACGAGCTACCTGCTCGCGACGGCGTACGGCGGGACGTTCGCCGAGGGGCTTGCGGCCGTACTGCCCTGCTACTGGATCTACGCCGAAGTGGGCGCTGCGCTCGTCGAGCGCGGATCGTCTGATGCGCGCTATCAGCGCTGGATCGACACCTATGCCGACGACGATTACCAGGCCATTGTCGACGAAGTGCTCGCGCTCACTGACGAGCTGGGCCCGACGCTGAGCTCCGCCGACGAGACGAGAGCGCGCGGGCACTTCGCCACGACCGCCCGCTACGAGTGGATGTTCTGGGATGCGGCCTGGCGCCGCGAGGTCTGCCCGATCTGACGTTTCCGGGCCGCCCGATGGTGCTGCCCCGTCGGCTGCGGCGTATCACTGCACCGGCTTGCGGCTCTGCTTCTTGAATGCAATTCAAGGGGGAGAGTTCCAATGTCTGCACTGAGCGGGACGCAGCGCCGCACCCTCGCGGTGGCCTGCGTCGCGACCGCGATGCTCATGCTCGACATCGCGGTGATCAACACGGCGATCCCGAAGATCGCCAAGGATCTGCACGCCGGACTGTCCGGGGTGCAGTGGGTCATCGACGCGTACACGCTGACGCTGGCGGCCACCGTGCTGACCGCCGGGTCGCTGGCCGACCGGTTCGGGCGCAAGCGCAGTTTCATTGCCGGCTTGACGCTGTTCACCGCCTCGTCGCTCGCCTGCGGGCTGGCCGGCAGCATCGTCGCCCTGGATATCGCGCGGGCCGTGCAAGGTGTCGGTGCCGCGATCATGTTCGCCACGGCGCTCGCATTGATCGGCGACGCCTTCCCGTCCGCCAAGGAACGAGCCGGCGCGCTCGCCATCTACGGCGCGACGATCGGGGCCTCGTTCGCGATCGGCCCGCTGGTCGGTGGCGCGCTGACGAGCTGGCTGAACTGGCCGTCGATCTTCTTCGTCAACCTGCCCATCGGGATCGCGTGCATCGTCGCCGCGATCAAGGTGCCCGAGGCGCGCGATCCCTTTGCCCGCAAGCCGGATCTCGTCGGCCAGGCGCTGCTCGGTGCCGGGTTGTTCCTGCTGATCCTGGGTCTGCTGCGCGGCAACGAGGACGGCTGGACCAGCACCCGCATCATCGTCGAGCTGAGCGTCGCCGGTGCCTTACTGGTCGCGTTCGTGGCGGCCGAGGCGCTCGTCACGACGCCCATGGTGCCGCTGCGCATGTTCCGCAACTCGTCGTTCACCGGTGCGCAGCTCGGAGCGTTCGCGATCTCCTCGACGTTCTTCGCGGTGTTCATCTACATGACGCTGTACCTGCAGAACGTGCTGCACCTGTCCCCGGTCGGCGCCGGTCTGGTGTACCTGCCGGGCACGATGATCATGTTGTTCGTCTCGGCCGGCACGGCCAATCTGCACGGCCGCGTCTCGGCCCGTTCGCTGATCGTCGGCGGACTCTTGCTGGTGGGCATCGGCATGAGCCTGATCCTGCTCGTCACGCCGACGTCCTCCTGGGTGATGATGCTGCCCGGCGAGATCGTCGCGTTGATCGGCACCGGCATGTTCAACCCGGCGCTGGGCGAGGTCGTGCTGCGCGAGGCGGGAGAGGGCCAGAGCGGCCTGGCCGCCGGCGTGAACGACACGTTCCGGCAGGCCGGCATCGCGGTGGGTGTAGCCGCGCTGGGGGCGCTGATCCCGGCCAAGGCGGCGCTCGGCACCGGCTCGGCGTCGTCCTACGTGAACGGATTGCACCACGCGCTGCTGGTCGGGGCGGTCTTCTGCGTCGTCGGGGCGATCGCCTGCGCGGTGCTGATCAAGCGACACCAGTCGGCGCCGGGGATCGACGACGAGCTGGACGACGATCTCGACGGCGACGGGCTGGTGCTGGCCGGCGCCGGCTGACCGGCATCATGGGCCGGTGTCAGCTCTGCGCCACATCACGCTGTGCGCCGGCTCGTTCGCGACGAGCCTGGCCTTCTACGACGCCGCCCTGGGCGCACTCGGCCTGGTCCGGGTGCAGGAGTTCGGCGACGAGGAGGAGGACGACGCGCCCGTCGAGGCCGCCGGATTCGGGCGGCCCGACGCGGCGCCGTCGTTCTGGCTGGTGAGCGGGACGACGCCCACGACCGGCGCGCACGCCGCGTTCGTCGCTCGGTCGCGGGCTGACGTCGAGGCGTTCTACGCGGCGGCGCTGGCGGCCGGGGGCATCGGCCGCCAGGCGCCCCGCAGCTGGGAGATCTACCGGGCCGGCTACTTCGGCGCGGTCGTCGCCGACCCGGACGGCAACCTGATCGAAGCCGCCCTGGACGAGTGAGCCCGAGTGAGCTACTCGACGTCGGAGTGGTGCTCGGCGTGCGGCGGGCCGGCGAAGTAGGGGCTGAGCGCGGCCCGCCAGGTGGTGAATCGGTCGGTGCCCCGGAAGTTCTCGGTGTGGGCCTCGATCGTGTCCCACTCGGCGAGCAGCACGAACCGTGACGGTGACTCGATGACCCGCGTCATGCGCACCGATCGGTTGCCCGGCGTCGACGCGATGACGTCGCGGACGGTCCGGTAGGCGGACAGGAACTCGTCTTCCTGCCCCGGCACGATGTCGAACGTGGCAATCTCCAGAACCATGACCGCAGCCTGCCAGATCCCACCAGCCTCAGCTGGCACACTGGCCGCATGAGAGCGTGGCGGGTGCTGTCGACCGGCGCGGTGGCGGTCGCGATCGGTGGCTGCGCCGTGACCGTCGTGGCGTTCGCGTCGACGCAGCCCAAGGGCAAGCCCGACAAGCCGGCCGCGTTGCCGACATCGTCCACAGTGGACGTCACGATCGCCGCCGGCCCGCCGCCGTCCAGCTCGTCGCCTCCCGTTCGTCGGACGCCGGCCACGACGCACCCGCGCACCGCGCCGTCGACGCGACCGCCGTCCAGCTCGACCCATCCGGCGACGCACGCCCCGACCCGGCCGTCCACCAAGGCCGCGCCGCCGCCCCCGCCGAAGCCCAAACCGAAGCCGCGCGGGCAGTCGCTGCCCCTCGCCTACAACACCGGACTGGCCACCCGGGTGATCACCGTGGTCGCGTCGTCCACGGGCAGTACTACAGCCACGCTGCAGGCTTGGACGAAGGCGGCCGGCGGCGGCTGGCTGCGCTACGGATCCGCCGTGACGGCCCACGTCGGCTCGCAGGGCTTGACGACGCACCCGAGTGAGTCCAAGTCGGCCACGCCGATCGGCAGCTTCACGCTCACCCAGGCGTTCGGGGCGCTGGCGAATCCGGGAACCGGGCTGCCGTACTTCGAGACCGACGCCGCCGACTGGTGGATCAGCCAGTCCGGTTCGCTCTACAACACGCATCAACATTGCTCGAGCGGTTGCTCGTTCAACACCAGCTCCAACTCGAACAGCAATCCCAACGAGCACCTGCGGTACGAGACGCCGTTCTACAACTACGCCGTCGTGATCGACTACAACCGCTTCCCCGTGCACCAGGGCGCGGGCAGCGCGTTCTTCCTGCATGTAACGGATGGTTCGGCCACGGCGGGGTGCGTGGCGATTTCGCAGAGCAAGCTGGTGTCGCTCATGAAGTGGCTCGCCCCCAGCACCCGCCCGCGCATGCTCATCGGGGTGGCGTGAGACGCTGGGCGGGTGCCGGTTCCGTTTCGCCTGCTCATCTCGTTGATGCTCGGTTCCCTCGTCCTCGCCGCGTGTACGTCGGCCGCCCGGCCCGCGCCGACCTCGCCGTCGGGATCGCCGACGTCCGCCACGACGCCGTCTACGGCTGAGTCGACTACCAGCCAGGCGGCTACGCGCACTCCGGCACCGGCGACCCCGCCGGCCCGGCGCGCGACCCCGCCCCCGCCGGCTCGGCGCACGACGCCGACCCGGCCGGACCCGCTGCCACTGCGGGCCAGCACCGGCAGCGCCCGGCAAGTGATCACCGTCGTAGCGTCATCGACGACGAGTACTACAGCCAGGCTGCAGGCTTGGCGCAAGGACGTGACGGGCTGGCACGCCGTGGGCTCCGCCGTCACCGCCCATCTCGGTTCGGACGGGCTGAGCAGCCAGCCGAGCGAGAGCAAGTCGGCCACGCCGATCGGCAGCTTCACGCTCACTCAGGCGTTCGGCGCGCTGGCGAATCCCGGAACCGCGCTGCCCTACGTCCACACCGACGACGGCGACTGGTGGATCAGCCAGCCCGGTGCGCTGTACAACACGCATCAGCACTGTTCGAGCGGCTGTGCCTTCACCCAAGGCGATCCGAACGAGCACCTGCGCGCGATCACGCCGCAGTACGACTACGCAGTGGTGATCGACTACAACCGCTTCCCGGTGCGCCAGGGCGCCGGTAGCGCGTTCTTCCTGCACGTGACGGATGGTTCACCCACGGCGGGATGTGTCGCGATCCCGCAGAGCCGGCTCGTCTCGATCATGAAGTGGCTCGACCCGGCGGCGCACCCGCGCATCGTGATCGGGGTCGGCTAGACGCCGTGACCGTTCCGCGTGGTCGTTCGACTCGTGGTGCACTCGGCGGGATGAGGGAACCCGCTCGGTGTTCCGCGGAGTGCGGAGTTTCCCGCGGTGTGCGGATCTTGTGCGCCGGCTCGTCCGCTGATGGCAGGATCCGCACACCGCGGACGGACTCGCCGGGCCGACGAAGGGTGACGCCCTGGCCGAGCGTCAGTCCGCGCAGTTGGACGCCGGCGCGGTGATCGCGAAGCGGGCCGCGCCGAGCAACGGGGCGTGCTCGCGGTCCTCGGCGACGACCACCGCGATCGGGCCGCGCAGCCGGGCCACGAACGCCGGGCCGAACAGGTCCCAGGACGCCGACATCGAGCCGCCGATCACGACCACCTCGGCGCCGAACCGCTGCAGGTACGGGGCCAACGCCGTGCCGAGTTGCCGCATGGCGGTGTCGATCACGGTGCGCGCCGCGGCGTCGCCGGACCGGGCCCGGTCGGCGATCTCGTGCACGTCGGCCTCCGGGTCGCCTCCCGCGGCGGCGTACGCGGCTCGGATCGCCCGGCGCGAGACCACGTCCTCGAGTGGACGTCCGTCGATGAAGATCCGGTGCGCCCGCCCGCCCGGCGGCACGTCCGGACCGGTGCCGACGATCTGGCCGTCGGCCAGGAACCCCGACCCGATGCCGGTGCCCAGCGTCACCGCGGCGCAGCGCCCGTACCCGGTGGCAGCGCCGTGCAACCACTCGCCCAGCACGAACGCGTCGGCGTCGTTGAGGAAGCTCACGGATCCCGGCCGCGGCGAGATGCCGTCGCACAGCGCGGCCCGCACGTCGACGCCGCGCAGGCTGTCGAACTTGCCGACGTTCTCGAACAGGGCGATGCCCCGGGCGTAGTCGAACGGGTCGGGCATGGCCACGCCCCATCGGGCCCGGCCGCCGGCGTCGAGCGAGCGGGCCGCGCCGACGAACGAGGCGAGCAGCTCGTCGGCCGACGCCTGGCTGTCGAGGGGTCGGCGGCTGAGCGTGTCGGGGACTATCGCCCAGTCGGCGGTGTCGATCAGCGCCGCGCTGACGTGCGTACCGCCGACCTCGAGCACCGGGACCCGCTCTGCTGCCATGCGATGTTCCTACAGGGTCAGCACCGAAACTCGTCCAGCAGGCCGGGCACCAGCGTGTCGGCCAGTGCCACGGCGTCCGGCTCGGCCAGGTCCGGCACCGGGTAGCCCTGCCGCCCGGCGGCCGTCGTCGCGGTCAGCGTCGCCAACCCGGCCCGGCGCTGGAAGAAGCTGCTGCGCAGGTTCACGCCGATCACGCCGGCATCCGCGAGTACCACCCGGCGGCGCACCAGCGAGCCCCGCCGCGTCACCAAGTACCCGCCGACCAGCGCGTGGCCCAGGCTGCGCGCGCGGTCCGCGGCCAGCGGCACGCTGAGCGGCACCAGGATGGCGACGACCAGCGCCGTCCAGGCCGGCCAGCCGGCGGCCAGGCCGATCACCGCGATCAGGGCTACCACGGCCAGCGTGACCCCGACGGCGCGCACGTAGCGTCGGCGCCGGGCCGCCGGGCCGTGGTCGACGAGCGGCGCGGTGAACGGGGCGGTGGTGCCGACGACCTCGCCGGCGATGCGGACGGCCTCGGCGTGCGGCCCGGGCGGCATCAGCAGCGTGCCGCCGCGCTCGGCGCCCCGACCGACGCGCAGGCCGGTGGTGATCGCCAGCGTCCGGGCTCCGCCCACCGCGCGCAGCAGCAGCGGCTCGCTCAGCTCGGCTCCGCGCAGCCGGCGTTCCTCGATGCTCGTCGCCCGTGAGGTGATCAGCCCGCGGGACGCGTGCAGCGTGCCACCGCGGTGCCGGCTGAGCCGGAAGTCCCAGAACGCGAGCACGTATCCGGCGGTGGACGCGACGGCGACGAACACCGCGGCGGCGGCGCCGACCTCGACCACGTCCTGCCACAACGGCGCGACGTCCAGGTGGTGCAGCACGGTGTGCAGCGGGCCGAACCGGTTCGGGTCGACGTGCGCCTCGCTGATCAGCCGCCAGACGAAGGCACCGATCGCGGCGGCGGTGACGGCCCCGGACAGCGTGAACGGCGCGTACCGCACCCACGAGCGAGGTAGGCGGAACAGCTCGGTGTCCACAGTGGACGGTGCCGGCATTGCGTCGCCCGACGGTGCCGGGACGGCCCGGTGCAGCAGCTCGTCGCGCAGCCGGGCGGCGTCGGCCGAGCGCAACCCGTCCAGGGTGAGCGCCGGGCGGCCCTTGCGGTCGGATGTCCCGGTGCCGATCACCACCCGGGCCAGGCCGAGCACGCGATGCAGCGCGTGCGCGGTCACGTCCACCGTCCGGACCCGGTCCAGCAGGGCCGCCGTGGTGCGCCGCCGGAACAGCCCGTGCCGCAACTGGATCTGCACGGCGGTGATGCGGTACCGCGTCGTGAAGTACCGCAGCGTCGCGGCGCCCGCCACGAGCGCCGTCGCGATCAGACTCCACTGCCCGCCGTGCCCGCTGCTCGCGCCGGCGACGAGCAATCCGACCAGGGCCGGGATGGCGCGGGCGATCTCGATCACCGGATGGATGATCAGCATCCGCCGATCGAGGCGCCGCCACTCGTCCACCGGCGCGATGTCCGGCGGCTCGAGGTGTGGCGGTGGATCCGTCACCATCGTCATGTCGCGTCCCCGCCGGTGGCCTGCACCCGAGCGGTGAGCTGCTCGACGAGGCGGTCGGCCGTCGTCGTGTCCAGACCGTGGATCTTCAGCGGACCGGCGGCCGACGCCGTGGTGATCGTGACGTTGGCCAGCCGGAACAGCTGCTCGAGCGGCCCGCGATGCAGATCGACGGTCTGGATGCGCGATATCGGCGCGATGCGGCGTTCCTGGGTGAACCATCCGGACTGGGTGTACGCCGCCTCGGCGGTGACCTCCCAGCGGTGCACCCGGTAGCGCCACTGCGGCATGACGGTGACGTGCCCGAGCGCGATCGCCGCCGTCACGGTGACCACGGCGTAGGACCAGGTCGGGTGATCGCCGAGGATGAACACGGGGATCTCGATGGCCAGGACGGCGATCCAGACGGCCAGCGCCCGCACCGTCCAGAACCACCTCGCCCGCCGGCTGACCCGGTGCTGCGGCTCGCGCAGCGCGGTCGGCGCGACCCCGCCGGTGGGCACGGTGTCGGGGGTGACGCTCATGGCCTCAACGGTGCCATCGCCGGGCCGTTCCGCCCACTGCCGCGCCGCGACGTTCGAACATGACACCTGTCATGGGTGTACCACGGAGAGCAACCGTGGCACGCTAATCCGGCCCGGTACTCGATCGAGGAGGTGCTGTGCCCAGCGACGAGGTCTGGCGACAGGTCGCCACACCCGACGGCCGTTCGCTCGAGGTCATGGTCGCTGGTCCACAGGACGGCCTGCCGCTCATCCATCACGGCGGGACGCCGGTGGCCGCGGTGCCGTTCCGGCCGCTCATCGATGCGGCCGCCGAGCGCGGGATGCGGTTCGTGACGTACTCGCGTCCGGGCTATGCCGGCTCGGACGTCTGCCACGGCCGGACGGTCGCGGCGGGCGTGAGTGACGTGGTGGCGATTCTCGATGAGCTGAACGCGGATTCGTTCGTGACATCGGGCTGGTCCGGGGGTGGGCCGCACGCCCTCGCATGCGCGGCCGTACTGCCCGACCGGTGCCGGGCCGCGGCGACCATCGCCGGGGTCGCGCCGTACCGCGCCAAGGGCCTGGACTGGCTGGCCGGGCAGGGCGAGGAGAACGTCGAGGAGTTCGAGGCCGCCGCCCGTGGCGAGAAGGCGCTCACCGCCTGGCTGACCGAGGCCGCCGAGGACATGGCCGACGTGGCCGCCGACGACGTCGTGGCCGTCCTGGGCGATCTGATGTCCGACGTCGACAAGGCGGCGCTCACCGGCGACTACGCCGAGTGGACCGCGGCCTCGTTCCGCAAGGCGGTCAGTGCCGGTGTCGCCGGCTGGCGCGACGACGACCTGGCCTTCATGCAGCCCTGGGGCTTCGAGCTGGGCGCCATCACCCGTCCGGTCGCGATCTGGCAGGGCGGCCAGGATCGCATGGTGCCCTACGCCCACGGCGAGTGGCTCGCGGCGCACATCCCGACGGCGCGCGCCCACCTGCTGCCCGACGACGGCCACCTCTCGATCGGCCTCGGCCGGCGCAAGCAGATCATCGACGAACTCGCCCAGCTCGCCGAGTGACGGATGTCGCGCCGAGTGACGGCGCTAGTGGCCGTCACTCACTCAGCAATCCGTCACTCGGCGCGAATCAGTCGACGCTGCGCGTCTACCAGCCGCGGGCGCGCCATTCGTCCAGGTGCGGACGCTCGACGCCGAGGGTCGAGTCGCTGCCGTGGCCGGGGTAGAACCACGTCTCGTCGGGCAGCTCGCCGAAGATGCGCGCCTGGACGTCGTCGATCAGCGACGTGAAGTCCTCGGGCGACCAGGTCTTGCCGACGCCGCCGGGGAACAGCGAGTCGCCGGTGAACAGGTGCGGGATGCCGTCGGGGTCGCGGTACAGCACGGCGACCGAGCCCGGGGTGTGACCGCGCAGCCCGATGATCTGCATGGTCAGCTCGCCGACGTCGATGGTGTAGCCATGTTCGAGCCGCTCGTCGACCGCGACCGGTAGCTCGTCGGCATCGGCCTCGCCGGCATAGATCGCGGCGCCGGCGTCCTCGGCGGTCTCGGGCAGCGCCTGCCAGTGGTCGGGGTGCTGGTGCGTGGTGAGGATCGCCGAGACGGGCGGTCCCTCGAAGCGCACCAGTTCGCGCAGCCGGTCGGCCTCGTTTGCGGCGTCGATCAGCAAGCCCTCGCCGCTGGTGGTGCAGCGCAGCAGGTAGGCGTTGTTGTCCATCGGTCCGACCGCGAGCTTGGCGATCGTCAGGCCGGGCAGCCGCCGCACGTCCATCGGTCCGCCGACGGCAACCTTGCCGGTGTAGTCATCAGCCACGGGCCGAGACTAGCCCGTGATTGCGGGGAATTCCTCGGTGGGCGGGCCGGTCAGTACTTCGACCTTGGCATCGGGCAGGAAGCGCAGCACGGTGTCCACATAGGACGCGACGGCGGCCGCCCGGCCCACGTCGTGGCCCTGCGCCTCGGACAGGAACCAGCGGTGCTCGCTGATCTCGAAGAACAGCTCGGCGTCGGGCAGCTTGCCGCGCAGCGCCGGCGGCACGAGCGCGAGCGTGCCGTAGAACTTCTCGTCCAGCCAGCGCCGGGCGGCCAGGTCCTCGGGGACGTCGGCGCCGGTGCCTTCGATCCACTTGGCCCGGAACCGGGTCAGGTCGGAGAGCAGGGCTCGCGCCTGGTTCTCCTGCACGCGCAGCCCGGTCAACTCGAAGAGCCGGCGCTGGTGGTGGCCGGACTCGACGACGTGCGTGCCGAACCGCAGCTTGCGGCCGTCCTCCTCGGTTTGGATCGCCAGCTCGGAGACGTCGAACCCCAGCGCGTTGAGCCGCTTGATGCGCTGGTTGATCCGGTAACTCTCGTCGCTGGCGATGACCTCGTCACTGACCAGCTCGGCCCACAGCGCCTCGTAGCGCGGGGTGAGCGCCATGGCGGCCTCGACCGGGTCGATGTCGGCGGCGTACCCGGCGGCTTGCAGGTCGAACAGCTCGCCGGCGATGTTCTCGGTGGCGATGTCCAGGTCGTGCGCGCGCTGGCCGGGGGAGAGCTGGGGATGCAGTTCGCCGGTCTCGGCGTCGACCAGGTACGCGGCGAGCGCGCCGGCGTCGCGGCGGAACAGCGTGTTCGACAGCGAGCAGTCGCCCCAGTAGAAGCCCGCCAGGTGGATCCGGACGAACAGCTCGGCCAGCGAGTCGAGTAGCCGGCTGCGCAGGTCCGGCAGCCCGCGTCCGGTGAACAGCGACCGGTAGGGCAGCGAGAACGGCAGGTGCTTGGTGATCAGCAACGCCGGCAATGCCTCGCCGTCGGCCGCCCGCCGGTCGACGACGGTGCCGAACGCGTCGACGACCGGGACGGACCGCTCGGCCAGCTCGTGCAGCAGCCGATGCTCGCGCAGCACGTACCGGTCGTTGGCCTCCTTGATCGCGAAGATCTCGTGGTGGCCGCGGATGAACCGCACCACGTGCCGCGAGATGCCGCGCGGCACCTGCACGAGCCGGCGGTCGGTCCAGTCGGCCAGCGGCGTCTCGAACGGCAGATCGAGCAGTTCGGTGGCCGCGCCGAGTGTGGTCAGGGTGTAGTTCGCCATCGCCTGTCCAGGGTACGAGTGGTGCGATTCCGGGACGTGACGGCGGCGTCACCCGCCGCGATACAGCGTCCCAACAAAAACTTCCGGATGGGCGGTTCGGTGACCGGCCGGCGCCCACTAGGTTTACCGGCATGAGCGAGCACATCACGGTGCAGCGGGACCCGCGGGCCAACGGCCTGAACGGCCATTCCGACCGCCGTGCCGGATCACGGGGGGACAACATGAGGCGCTTCGGTCCGGTCGACCCGGTCGACGGGCCCAAGGCGGTCGGCGGCTACACGCAGGGCTTTGCCGTGCCCCCGGGCTCGGGGCTGCTGTTCGTCAGCGGCCAGATCCCGGTCGACATCGAGGGCTCCCTGCCGTTCGGGTTCGAAGCCCAGTGCCGGCAGGCGTGGCGCAACCTGGTCACGGTGCTGCGGGCCGCCGATCTGCGCATCGAGAACCTGGTCAAGGTCACGACGTTCCTGAGCGATCGCAAGTACGCCGACATCAACGCCGAGGTGCGGCGCGGCCTGCTCGGTGAGCACCGTCCGGCGCTGACCGTCATCGTCGCCGACATCTTCGACGGCGGTTGGCTGCTCGAGATCGAGGCCGTCGCGGCGATCCCGCCGCAGGGCTGATCGACCGACGCTGCGGCGTTTACCTCAGCTTGAGCAGGACGTTCTCGACGACCTCAGCCAGGGCCGGGTGGATCCAGTACTGGCCGCGCGCGACGTCGTGCGCCGCCTGACCGAACGACATCGCCTGCACCAGCGGCTGGATCAGTGAGGACGACTGCGGCCCCATCAGGTGCGCGCCGAGCAGCCGCCCGCTCGTCCGGTCGGCCAGCACCTTGGCCACGCCGGTGGTGTCCTCCATCGCCCAGCCGTAGGCGACATCGCCGAACGCCTTGACGCCGCGCACGTAGTCCAGTCCCTGCTCGCGAGCCTGCTCCTCGGTGAGGCCCACCGTTGCCAGCTGCGGATGGGTGAACACCGCGGCCGGAACGTAGCGGTGGTCGGCCGCCACCAGGTCGTCCGGATGTGCCAGGTTGTGCGACACGACGCGCGCCTCGTGGTTGGACACGTGCTTGAGCTGGTGCGGCGAGCACACGTCGCCCAGCGCCCACACCCCGTCGGTGGTGGTGCGCTGGTATTCGTCGACGACGATGCGCCTGTCGTCGTGCAGCGCCACCCCGGCGGCCTCGAGGTTCAGCCGATCCGAGTTGGGCCGGCGCCCGGCGGCCACCAGCAGCAGGTCGGTGTCCACCGTCGAGCCGTCGCTCAACGTGAGCCGCGAACCGTCCACAGTGGACACCGTGACGTCGAGCCGCACGTCCCACCGCTTCGCCGCCAGGTCGGTGAATCGCTGGGCGATCTCCCGATCGAGGTGCGGCAGCAGCGGGTGGCTGTGCGTGATGATCGTGACCTGGCTGCCGAACGACGAGAACACGTGGGCGAACTCGGCGGCGACGTACCCGCCGCCCAGGATCGCCAGCCGATCGGGCACCTCGTCGATGGTCATGATCGTGCTGGACGTGTGGTGCGGGGCGTCGGCGACCTCGGGCGGCACGATCGGGCGTGATCCGGCGGCGATCACGATCTGGTCGGCGGTGATGTCTTCGCCCGTCGACAGCCGCAACTGGTGCGGCGACACGAACTCGGCGTGGGCCTTGTACAGCGTCGTGTTGGCGCCGTCGACGCGATGTTCCCGGCCGCTCTCCGAGACCGGGTGGACGCGGCCGTAGATGCGATCGCGAACGTCGCGCCACCGCACGCCGTCGAGCGAGGCGTCGACCCCGTAGCGCCCCGCGTCGGCCACGGTCTCGGCGACGTCGGCGGCGTAGACGTACATCTTCGTCGGGATGCAGCCGACGTTGATGCACGTCCCGCCGAACGTGCCCTCTTCGATGATCGCGATGCGCCAGTCGGCGAGTTCCCGCCGGGCCACCGTGTTGCCGGATCCGGAACCGATGATCGCCAGGTCGTAGTGCTGCACGACCCCGACGGTACGGCTAAACCAGGTAGCGCCCCCACGGCCCGGAGATCGCCAGGGTGATGCCCGGAGTCTGGATGTTGACGAACAGCACCGAGCCGTCCGGAGCGAAGTTCGGCCCGGTGAACTCGGAGTACGAGCCCTCGAACAGCAACTGGTTGCGGGCGATGGCATAGGTCGCGCCGCCCGGCGTGGAGCTCAGCACGTGCGAGGCGCCGACGCCGTCCTCGGCCAGGACCAGGCTGCCCCACGGGGTGACGTGCACGTTGTCCGGCCCGTCGAAGTACAGGTCCGGGTACTTCACCGCGTGGTCGGCCGTGTCGGTCGCCGTGAGGTGCGGGAAGTAGGTGACGAGCTTGATCGTCTGCTCGGCGTAGTTGTAGTACCAGACCTGCCCGTCGTGCTTCGTGGCGTCGGCCGGCAGGTCGGCCGGGGCGAACGCGAAGCTGGCGACGACGTACGCGCCGTGCTGGTCACCCCAGACGCCTTCGAGCTTCTTGCTGGGCGTGACGTCGACGCCGGCCGTGAGCTGCTTGCGGGTCGAGGTGGTGGTCGCGTCCCGATCGGGCACCTCGGTCCATTCGACGCGGAAGGGCCGGCCAAGCTGGGCGGAGGTGATGTAGGCCAGGTCGGGCAGCACGCTGCCGTCGTCCAGCAGCACCTTCATCGCCTCGAGCTTGCCGGCGGTGGGGGAGAGCTTGGCGCCGACGCCCGGGCCGAGCGTGACGCCGTGCGGGGCGGTCCAGCGGTAGAACAGGCCGTTGGGGTTGCTGGCGTCCTCGGTCAGGTACACCCGCTTGCGGCTCGGCTCGACGACCAGGGCTTCGTGCGCGAACCGCCCGAACGCCTTGATGGGTAAGGGGTTCTGGTGCCGCGAGGAGTCGGTGAACACCTCGAACACGTAGCCGTGGTTCTTCTCGTACGCGCCGGACTGCCCACCCGCGCTCCATGTGCTGCCGGCCTTGGCCTCGGTCTCCTCGCAGGTCATCCAGCTGCCCCACGGCGTGGGGCCACCCGCGCAGTTGGTCGCCGTGCCGGAGATGCCGACCCATTCCGCGACCCGCCGGCCGCGCTTGTCGACCTCGACCACCGTGCAACCGCCGCCGAAGGGCGCACCGCGGTCGTAGACCGTCCCCTCGACCCAGGGCACCCCGTACTGACTCATGTAGGGGGTGAGTTCGTGGTTCTGGATCAGGCGCACCCCGCCGCCGCGCAGTGGGAACGATCCGGTGCCGTCCTGGTGGCTGGGCGTCTTGCCCACTCCGTCGTCCAGGTCGGTGTCGCCGGCCCGGGCGACGATGCGGTAGTGGAAACCGTCGGGCAGGGCCAGGATGCCGTCCGGGTCGTCGACGAGCGGCGGGAACGGCCGCCCCCCGCCGTGGTGGTCGTGGTTCGGTGTGGCCGCTCCGGCCGGCGTGCCGAGCGACGGGACGGTTCCGGCGACGGCGAGGCCGACTCCGGCGGCACCGCCGGCGAGTAGTTGACGACGAGACACAGCCATTGCCCAGGCTCCTCGTGGTTGGGGGGTCAGGGATGCCTAACCTTGGGCAGCGGGGGCGTCGCCGGGACGAAAGGCAGGCGTCCGGACGGCATCCATCGGGTTACCACTGCGGTGGTACGCGGCGCTCCCGGCACGCCACCCAAATCACCCGATGAGCCATCGCACTCAGCGATACGCACTCGAGACAACTCAGCCGAGAACGCGATGAGTCCGGCGATTAGGTGAGTGCCATGAGGTCGTCCAACAGGTACTCGTACTCGACCGTGGTCAGGCCCCGGGCGGTGAACCAGCGGCACACGTTGAAGCAGTCGCGGCGCAGGTACTCGCGACCTTGCGGATTGGCAACCACGTCGACGACCTGCGGCAGATCGATCAGCACGAGCCGGCCGCGGTGCACGAGGATGTTGTACGGCGACAGGTCGCCGTGGGCGTACCCGGCGCTGGCCAGCTGATGCATGGCGTCGCGGCACTGCTCGAACAGGTCGGCCAGCTCGCTCGGTGACGGCTTGCACTGGGCCAGCCGCGGCGCGGCCCGCCCGTCGCGGTCGCCGATGAACTCGAGCATCAGCTCGGTGCCGGACAGCTGGACGGGGTACGGCACCGGCGCGCCGGCCAGCCACAGCGTCGACAGCGCGGTGAACTCGGCGGTGGCCCACTGCCCGGCCAGCAGGTCGCGGCCGAACTCGGTGCGGTTGAGCATGGCCCGGCTCTCGCGGCTGCGCCGGACCCGCCGGCCCTCCTGGTAGGCCGCGTCGCGATGGAACAGGCGGCGCTCGGCCGGGCGGTACCGCTTGGCGGCGAGCAGGCTGCCGGCGCCGTCCGGAACGGCCCGCCGCACCAGGTGCACGTCGGCTTCCTTGCCGGTCTTGATCAGCCCGAGCTCGGTGTCGACGGCGGCGGGCTCGGTGACGACCCAGTGCGGGACGGGCTCGGGGCCGTGCGTGGCGGCGGTCCAGCTGGATTGGTCAGACTCGTGCTCTCGCACGGGCGGTCTCCTCGACGGACGCGATGCGCGGCGCCGGAAGGCCGGCGTCAGCGCGGAAATGGGACTGATGCGGGGGCTACCCGAAGCGAACTCACCATGGGAACCACCCCCTCGATCGCGTACCGCCAGACGCGACCAGGATGCACCCGCCCTTCCGAACGGCACAACCGATTACGTCGCGCTACCTAGTCTGCCCGACACGGTGCGGTCACCGAGCCGCCACCCAAGTGTCATGAACTCCTATGCCGGATGTTCTGGACATGATCTTCAGGTCGGATCAGCCTGAAGTGTCCGCTTTCCCCCAGGAGGACGGCCAGGAGGCATCATGCTCGTCACCGAGCCCACCCGGTCCGTACGACGACTCGTCGCCCTCGGTGCGATCGTCGGGATCACCGTCGCCACCGTCGCGTTCGCATCGCCGGCGTTGGCCTACCCACCGACCCCGCCGGACGCGGCGACGTCGCGAACCCATCTGGGCACACTCACCGTTTCGGCGCCGGGCTCGATGACCGGCTACAGCCGGGACAAGTTCCCGCACTGGATCGCCCAGCCGTCCTACGGTGCCAACTGCGACACCCGCGAGGTCGTGCTCAAGCGTGACGGCACCGGCGTCACGACCGGCTCGGACTGCTACCCGACCGGCGGCAGCTGGTACAGCGTGTACGACGGGACGACGACCACCGTCCCGTCGAAGGTGCAGATCGACCACATCGTGCCGCTCGCCGACGCGTGGCGGTCCGGAGCCAGCAGCTGGACGACGGCCCGGCGCCAGGCGTACGCCAACGACCTGACCGATCCGCAGTTGATCGCCGTGTCGGCGTCGAGCAACGAGAGCAAGGGCGACAAGGACCCGTCCGAATGGAAGCCGCCGAGCCAGTCGGAGTGGTGCTTCTACGCCCGCGACTGGATCCAGGTGAAGTACGTCTTCGCGCTGCACATCACCAGCACGGAGAAGACGGCGCTGTCGAGCATGCTGGACACCTGCTGACGGGTCGGTTCGGGTTCGCTAGCGTGGCCGGATGCCGGGACGCCCGCTGACCGAGATCCTCGATGCCGGCTGGGCCAGCGCCCTGGAGCCGGTGGCCGACCGGATCGGCGCCATGGGCGACTTCCTGCGGTCCGAGGTGGCGGCCGGGCGCAGCTACCTGCCGGCCGGCGCCAACGTGCTGCGGGCGTTCACCCAGCCGTTCGACGACGTCCGGGTGCTCATCGTCGGGCAGGACCCGTACCCGACCCCGGGGCACCCGGTCGGGCTGTCGTTCTCGGTCGCGCCCGGGGTGGGATTGCCGCGCAGCCTGCAGAACATCTTCCGCGAGCTGAGCGCCGACCTGGGTTACCCGCAGCCGTCCAGCGGTGACCTGTCGCCGTGGACCCAGCACGGCATCCTGCTGCTCAACCGGGTGCTGACCGTGGCGCCGGGTCAGCCCGGGTCGCACCGAGGGAAGGGCTGGGAGGCCGTGACCGAGCAGGCGATCCGGGCGCTGGTCGGCCGCGGGACGCCGCTGGTCGCGATCTTGTGGGGGCGCGACGCGCAGACTCTGCGCCCGATGCTGGGCGCCACCCCGTCCATCGAGTCGGCGCATCCCAGCCCGATGTCGGCCGACCGGGGCTTCTTCGGCTCGCGGCCGTTCAGCCGGGCCAACGAGCTGCTGGCCACCGCCGGCGGCGACCCCGTCGACTGGAAACTGCCCTAACTCCGGCGGACCGGCGGTGCGCTCTATTCGCTCGCCAGGCGCGCCGGGAAGCCGCCGGTCGCGATCGGGCCCCAGCGGGTGGGGGTGATCCGCAGCAGCACCTTGCCCTGCTCGGTCATGGCGGTGCGGTACTCGTCCCAGTTCGGGTGCTCGCCGGAGATCACCCGGAAGTACTCGACGAGCGGCTCGAGCGCCTCGGGCAGGTCCAGCACCTCGCCCTGACCGTCGACCTGCACCCAGGCCCCGCCGAAGTCGTCGGACAGCACGAGCACGCTGCATTGCGGGTTGCGCCGCAGGTTCGAGACCTTGGCCCGCTCGGGATAACTGGACACCACGAGTCGGCCCTCGGCATCGACGCCGCCGGTGACGGGGGAGGCCTGCGGCGTCCCGTCGGTCCGGGTCGTCATCAGCACGAAGTGGTGGCGCGGCCGGACGAAGTCGAGCAGCGCGTCGCGGTCGACGGAGGTGTTGGTGGCAATCGTTCGAGGCATGAGCCAATCCTGCCGTACGGATAGGCTCGGTTCGTGCGATTCGCGATCAAGACCCGATCGGAACACACGACCTGGCAGGAGCTGCCCGGCGTCTGGGTGGCTGCCGACGACATCCAGCTGTTCGAGCCGGCGTGGCACTGGGATCACTTCTACCCGCTGTCCGGGGACATGGCCGGCCCCAACCTCGAAGCCTGGACGAGCCTCGCCGCGCTGGGCCAGGCCACTCGACGCATCCGCATCGGCTGCCAGGTCACCGGCATGGTCTACCGGCACCCGGCGGTGCTGGCCAACTGACTCATCCGCGGAACTCGGTCGGGACCCCGGCGAGATCGACTGCTCGGTGAACGTGCGGGTCGAGGACGGGGACGGGCTCGACGCGGGCATCGCCGCCGCGATGGAACACGCGACGACCTTTCCCGCCGCCGGCGTCGACCTGGTCGTGATCAACCTGCCGCTCGCGGCCAAGCCGACGATCCTGCAGCCAATAGCGGAGGCCTTCGCGCCGCTCGCCTGAGTGGTATCACGGCGGTATCATGACGGGCATGGCGATGACATTACGGCTGACCGACGAGGAAGCCGAAGGGCTGCGCCGGTACGCAGACGACACCGGCCGGTCGATGCAGGATGTCGCGCGCGA
>DASXYE010000358.1:0-8126 GCA_036502695.1 Jatrophihabitantaceae bacterium | reverse complement strand
GCCTGATGGTCGGCGATCTGCTTGCCGAACGTCTTGCGCTGCTGGGCGTACGCGACGGCCAGCTCGAATGCCCTTATTGCAACGCCACATCCGCGCGCTGCGACGTTCACCCGGCCGACCTCGACGCCGTCCATCATCTGGTAGAAGCCCTTGCCGCGACCTTCCGTACCCCCTAGTACGGAGTCGGCCGGAACGTGGACGCCGTCGAGCACCATCTCGGTCGTCTCGACGCCCTTGTAGCCCATCTTGTCGATCTTGCCGGGGATGGTGAGCCCGGGCCGCGTCTCGCCGAAGCCCGGCTCCTTCTCGACGAGGAACGTCGTCATGTTGCGATATACCGACTCGGCGCCGAGATCGTCGCGGACGAGGGTCGCCACCACGCCGGCCCGCGCGCCGTTGGTCAGCCACATCTTCTGCCCGTTCAGCACGAACTCGTCACCCTCGGCGGTGGCCCGCGACTTGATCGCCGCGACGTCCGACCCGCATTCGGGCTCGCTCATCGAGAACGCGCCGCGCACCTCGCCGGTCGCCATCTTGGGCAGCAGCCGCTGCTTCTGCTCGTCCGTGCCGTGCTGGGCGATCAGGTAGGCGACGATGAAGTGCGTGTTGATCACACCCGAGATCGACATCCAGCCGCGCGTGATCTGTTCGACGACCAGGGCATAGGTCAGCAGCGATTCGCCGAGCCCGCCGTACTCCTCACCGATCGTCAGGCCGAACAGGCCCATCTCCTTCATGCCGTCGACGATCGCGTCGGGGAACTCGTCCTTGTGCTCCAGCTCCGTGGCGTACGGGATGATCTCCTTGTCCACGAACGTCTTGACGGTGGACAGGATCTCGGTCTGGAACTCGGTCAGACCAGCGGTCTGGGCGAGGCGAGCCATGGCGCAACACTCCTCGGGTCACGGAAGTTACCGAGAAGTATCGCCCCTCATGGCCCGAACCGCCGGTGACATGACTCACCGACCGGATGAATCAGTTCCCGAGCTTGGAGACGTCCACGGTCTGGGCAGCCGGCGGCGGCGCGAACGGGTAGTCCTTGTTGTAGTCGGTGAACGCCAGCAGGCCGTCGGGCAAGGTGCCGCCCTTGAGGATGACCGGCGGGCCACTGGCGGCGATGAAGATCTGCGACTTGTCACTGGCCGAGGCGTACTCGATCGCCGACGTGCCGTCCACGATGACCGGCCGGACCTTGCGCAGATCGTCGGAAATGCTGTCGTCGGAGGTCAGGCTGTCGATGAAGTCGTCCTTGTCCAGGCTGTTGGTCAGATCGCTGAACCGTTTGTCGTCGGCCGGAGCCTTCACCCACTTGCCGTGCAGCAGACGCACGGCCTGGTCACCGGCCTGCTGCTTCCATACCGAGTCGGGCGCCTTGAAGTAGATCGATCCGTCACCGGTATTGATGATCTTCGTCGCCTCTCCGTTCGAGACGATCGTGCCGTCCACCTTCTTGTTCGGCCCGAAGTGGACGTCCATCTGGATCGGCGTGCCGTCGTCGTCCTTGCCGGCGCCGACCATGTGGAACGAGGTCGCGGCACGCATCGCGGCCGCCACGTCGGATTCGAGCTTGCGCCGGTCGCCCGACGAGAGGGTCTGCCCGCCCGACGGGGCGGCGCTGGCGTTCGTACTCGGTCCGGTCGACGACGGCGTGGTCTGGCCTCCGGTCGAGGGCCCGTTGTCGTCGTTGCCCTTCGTCGACGAGCTGCAGCCGGCAATCAGGCCGACGCTGCACAGCGATGCGACCGCCACCACGATCGGTGTACGCAAGGAAATCCCTCCGGGTTATTTGACGATCGACGTGTAGTCGACGATGTCGCTGCTCGGCGGCTGGGCCGGCGAGAACGGTTTGTTGTAGTCCGTGATCGTAAGCCCACCCCCGCCGTCGCTCGCGGCGCTGTCGACCTTGAGCAGCAACGGCGGCCCGCTCGCGGCGATGTAGATCTTGCTGTTGTCCTTCGTGTCCTCGTAGATCGTCGCGGGAATCGCATTCACGGTGGTCTCGCCGTCCTTGCGGAACGGCCCCGACCCGGCCGCCGCACTCTGCTGGTACGACTGCACGAAATGGTCCTTGCTGACGTAGTCGAGCAGCTGGCCGAACGCCTGCTGGTCGGTCGGCACGCGAACCCAGTGCGGGGCGAGCCGGGCCGCCAGCGCGGCGACGTCCGGCTTCTTGCCGATGGTGGCCCGCCAGTTGGCCGCCGCGGTCTTCACGTACGTGTCGGCGCCGTGGCCGATCAGATCGAAGCGGGCGCTGCCCTGGGTGAAGTAGCCCGAACCACCGCCGTTGCCGAAGCGCACGTCCAGGCTGTACGGCATGTTCTGGTCCTTGCCGCTACCGACGACGTGGAAGCTCTGCGCCGCGCCGACCGCGGCAAACACCTGCGCGACAAGGTTGTTCGGGTCGACGGCGCTGGTGCCCCCGCTGGCCGGTGACGTCGAGTCCTGATGTTTCTTGCCGGACGTGCAGCCGGTGACGATCAGCGCGGCTGCCGTGACCACGACGAGCGGGGCGAACCAGGTCCGAGCCATCGTCCACATGCTCCTGTGAAGTGCGGGGCAGACCGGGCGAACTCTAGCCGAACGACGCACCGGCATCGCTGGCGCGGTGCGGAAATCGGCGCGCGCCGGGACGGCCCTGCCCGCCGTCGACCACCACGTTCGTGCCGGTGATCCACGACGCCCGGTCCGACAGCAGGAACGCGACGACGTCGGCCACCTCGTCGGCGGTGCCGAGCCGGCCCCACGGGAATTCGCCGGCCAGCCAGGCGGCGTACTCGTCCGGAAACTCCTGCCGGAACTGGTCGTGCCCGCCGCCGGGGATCAGGATCGAGCCCGGGCTGACCGCGTTCACCCGGATCGAGCGCGCCGCCAGCTCGTGGGCCAGCTCGACGGCCAGGGCTATCTCGGCCGCCTTGGCGGTGGCGTAGTTCGTGCTCGGCGTCGGACGCAGCCCGCTGACCGACGAGATCAGCACCGCCGAGCCGCCGTCGCCCAGATGCGGCAGGGCCGCGCTCATCAGCGCTGCCGCGTGGCCGACGTTGAGCGCCAGCGTGGCGGCGATCGCGGCGGCGGCCTGCTCGGGCGGGTCGGCGACGGTGCCTCGCGCGCTGCCGCCGACGTTGGCAACCACGTGCTCGAGCCCACCCAGCTCGCCGGCGACCGCGTCGACGGCGGCGTGCAGGGCAACCGGATCGGTCGCATCGGCGCTGCGCGTGACCACCCGGCCGTCGTGGCCGTCGAGCTCGGCGGCGGCGCGGGTGAGGCGGTCGGTGTCGCGGGCGATCAGCCCGACGTCGGCGCCCTCGTCGAGCAGCCGCCGTGCGATGGCCAGCCCGATGCCCTGGCTGCCACCGGTGATCACCGCCCGGGCGCCGTGCAGGTGCAGATCCATCCGTCAGTGCTCGGGCGGCGTAAACGCGCTGGTGCGCTGCAGGCCGGCCGCCCGGCCCTTGGCGGCGACGACCAGGGCCATCTTGCGTGATGCCTCGTCGATCATCTCGTCGCCGAGCATCGCCGAGCCCTTCTTGCCACCGGCCTCGGACGTCGCCCAGTCGTAGGCGTCCAGGATCAGCTCGGCGTGGTCGTAGTCGTCCTGGGTCGGGGCGTACACCTCGTTGGCGGCGTCGATCTGGCCCGGGTGCAGCACCCACTTGCCGTCGAATCCGAGGGCGGCCGACCTGGCGGCGACGCGGCGGAATCCGTCGACGTCGCGGATCTGCAGGTACGGCCCGTCGATCGCCTGCTTGTCGTTGGCCCGCGCCGCCATCAAGATCGACATCAGGATGTGGTGGTAGGCGTCGCCCACGTCGTAGCCCGGCGGTTGCTCGCCCACCACCAGCGACTTCATGTTGATGGACGCCATGAAGTCGGCCGGACCGAAGATGATCGTCTCGATGCGGGGGCTGGCCTGGGCGATCTCGTTGACGGCGATCAGCCCCTGGGCGTTCTCGATCTGCGCCTCGATGCCGATGCGGCCGACCTCGAAGCCCATCGTCTTCTCGATCTGCGTCAGCAGCGTGTCCAGGGTGGCCACCTGGGCGGCGTTCTGCACCTTGGGCAGCATGATGCAGTCGAGGTTCGGCCCGGCGCCCTCGACGACCTCGATCACGTCGCGGTACGTCCACTGCGTAGTGAGGTCATTGACCCGGACGGCGCGGATCTTGTCGCCCCACCCGCCCTCGTTCAGCGCGGCGACGATGTTCTTGCGGGCCTCGGGCTTGGCTAGCGGGGCCACGGCGTCCTCGATGTCGAGGAACACCTGATCGGCCGGCAGCCCCTTGGCCTTCTCGAGGAAGCGCGGGTTGCTGCCCGGTACGGCGAGGCACGATCGGCGGGGACGCAGCTGGTCGGTCATGCCTGGCAGCATGCCACCGGATCCGCTCGTTCCAGGTGTGACTTTGCCCCCTGCAAGCACACTGGCAGGTCCGTTCAGCGTGCCTTCACGGGGCAAAGTCGGGGGTGGGAGCGAGGCGACCACGGCGGTCAGTCGATGTCGGCCGGGACGGTGCGGCCGCGGACGACCAGGGCCAGGCCGCCGAGCAACAGCAGCAGCCCGGGCAGCGCCGTCCACGGCGGACGTTGGTGCAGCCACACGTAGGCGACGAGCGCCGCGCCGGGCGTCTCGATCAGCAGCGCCAGACTCACGACGGTGGGGCTGGTGGTGTGCAACACCACATTGATCAGCGTGTGCCCGAGCAGCTGCGCGCACACCGTCACGAGCGCGATCTTCAACCAGGCGTTGCCCGGGAACCCCGTCACGGGCACGCCACCCACCGCGCAGGCGATCAGCAGCAAGGCTGCACAGGTCGTGTAGCAGACCGCGGTGTACGCCGCCGTGGACATCCGCGAACGCGCCGCCGCCCCGATCGTCACGTACACCGCGGCGGCGAATCCCCCGGCCAGCGCGAGCAAATCTCCTCCGAGCGCCCGCGCCGACACGGACAGGTCGGCGCCGGCCACGAACGCCGTGCCGAGCGCCGCGACGACGATGCCCACCCAGGCGATGCGCGGCAGCCGGCGTCCCAACCACAACGCGATCAGCCCGGCGAAGATCGGCTGCGCGCACACCAGCGCCGTGGCCGAGGCCACCGACGTCATCGTCAGGCTGGGCACCCAGGTGCCGAAGTGCAGGGCCAGGGCCACCCCGGCGGCTGCGGCGATCAGCACGCCCCGCAGCGACAGGTCGCGCCGGGCCGCCGTCGAGGCCACCGTCGAGGCCACGGTCAGTCCGGCGCCCCAGGCGTTGCGCCAGAACGCGATCGCCAGCGCCGGCGCGGCGGTGGCGGCCATCAGCGGTCCGGAGAACGAGACGCCCGCGATGGCCACGGCGAGCAGCGCCGCGTCCCGGGGCGGCGGCGCGGTGAGATCCTCGCCGTCCACCACGCCGGCCATCCTGGCACGTACGGTCACCGGAAACTGGCACGGTGAGGGCTAGCCTTCACAGACGTGAGTGCAGCGTCGAGGGTCTTCATCGCCCACCTAGCGGGCATTGGCGTCTTCGACCCGAACGGTGATCAGATCGGACGGGTCCGCGATGCCGTCGCAACCCTGCGCGTCGGCCGGCAGCCGCCGCGCGTGCTCGGCCTGGTGGTCGAGCTGCTGCACCGACATCGCATCTTCGTCCCGATGGGACGGGTGACCCGTATCGAGAACGACGCCGTGGTGCTCACCACCGGCACGGTGAACATGAAGCGGTTCGAACGGCGGCCGAGCGAGCTGCTCGTGCTGAGCGAGTTGCTCGACCGCACCGTGACGATCAGCGAGGACGGCCGGCGGGTCAGCATCGTCGACGTCGGGATGGAGCAGAACCGCATCAACGACTGGGAAATCACCCGGCTGGCGGTGCGCGGCAGCGGTAGCCGGATCACCCGGCGGCGCGGTGAGCTGTTCCAGGTCGACTGGAACGAGGTCGACGGGTTGTCGCTGTCCGAATCCAGCCAGGGCACCGAGACGCTGCTGGCCGTGCTGGCCGGCATGCGCTCGGCCGACGTCGCCGTGGCCCTGCGCGACATGCCCGGCAAGCGTCGCCTCGAGGTGGTGCGGGCGCTCGACGACGACCGGCTGGCCGACGTCCTGGAGGAACTGCCCGAGGACGAGCAGGTCCGGTTGCTGGCCTCACTCGAGGACGAGCGGGCCGCCGACGTCCTCGAGGCGATGGACGACGACGACGCCGCCGACCTGCTGGCCGAGCTGCCGGCCGAGGAGCAGGAACGCCTGCTGAAGCTGATGGAACCGGACGAGGCCGAGCCGGTGCGGCGACTCATGACCTACGCCGAGTACACCGCGGGCGGGTTGATGACCACCGAGCCGGTGATCTTGCTGCCGGATGCCACCGTGGCCGAGGCGCTGGCCCTGGTGCGCAACCCGGATCTGCCGACGGCATTGGCCACCCAGGTGTTCGTGGTGCGCCCACCGCAGGCGACGCCCACCGGCAAGTTCCTGGGGACGGCCTACCTGCAGCGGTTGCTGCGCGAGGCGCCGTCCGTGCTGGTCAGCGGCCTGGCCGAGAAGGACCCGGCGGCGCTGCGCCCGGACACCCCGATCACCGACGTCACCCGGCACCTGGCCACCTACGACCTGGTGGCGGTGCCGGTGGTCGACGAGAACGACCGGCTGCTCGGGGCAGTGTCGGTCGACGACGTACTCGACCACCTGCTGCCCGACGGCTGGCGCGACATCGACACCGGCCCGTCCGAGCTGGCCGAATCGCCGCTGCCGGTCGAATCAGCTGAGCCGGTCGAGTCCGCCGACGTGCGCGGCGCGGCGACGGGAGCCGATCGTGGCTGAGCGGCGCGACCGGCTGGACCAGCCCCGCGAGCCCCGCGGCCTGCGTCCACCCCGGATCGACCCGGAGGCGTTCGGCCAGTGGACCGAGCGGGTCGCCCGCTTCCTCGGCACGGGCCGCTACCTGATCGTGCAGACCGTCGTGATCATCTTGTGGATCGCCTGGAACACGCTGACCCCGAAGAGCTGGCACTTCGACCCGTACGCGTTCCTGTTCTTGACCCTGATCCTGTCGCTGCAGGCGGCCTATTCGGCCCCGCTGATCCTGCTCGCCACCAACCGGCAGGACGACCGGGACCGGGTCAACCTCGAGGAGGACCGCAGCCAGGACCGGCAGGCCAAGGCCGATCTCGAATACCTGGCTCGCGAGCTGGCCGCTGTCCGACTGGCCCTGGGCGAGGTCGTGACCCGCGACTTCCTGCGCGCCGAGCTCTCCCGGGCCGACGGCGCCCGCGAGCAAGACCGGGGCTGACCTCCCCGACGCGGCCGCGCCGTCTTCGACCCTCGACGAGTTGTCCGCGCTTCGCGACGTCAGGGCACCGCGACGCGCGGACAACTCGCGCGCGTCGCCGGCCCCAACAGTTTGTTCGAGCCCCGGCGCTATATGTGCCACCGGGGGTCGAACAACTTCCGAGAGTGCGCCGAGGTGCTACCCGATCGTGTAGCTGTACGGGAGCTGCGCGAGCAGGTCGCCCGTCGTGTTGAACGTCGGAGCACCGAGCGGCGTGGTGACCAGGTTGAGCGTGCCGCTGACGTGCGTGCCCTTCCGGCCGGACGGCCTGATCGTGACCGTGATCGTCTTCGACTGACCCGGCGCGATCACCGTCGGCTGGCCGGCCGCCGCCGTCGCGTCGACCGCCACCCGGTACGGGTCACCGGTCGAGCTGGTGACCGTCGAGTCGAAGCCGGGCGTGGTGGCCGAGGCGGTCAGCGTGCTGGTTCCGCTCGGGGCACCGCCGTCGCCGAACGGCCCGATCTGCTGCACGAACGTGAACCAGTAACCGGTGCCGACCGTGCCGTGCCGCTCACTGACCTTGGCCACCGAGACGGTGCTGCCGGCCTGGGCGTCCTTGAGATCACCGAACACGTCGATGCCGTTGCCCACCGAGCTGAGCTCCACCTGCGCCGGCGTGCTGGACGTCCCGGCCAGCGAGACGCCGGTCGTGCCCGGCGGCACCAGGAAGGCCGGCACCGTCGAGGTCGGCGTCAGCGGCAGGTCCAGCGTCGCCGAGGCGAACTGCGGGGCCAGCTGCTGGGTCTGCAGACCGTTCGTGCGGGCGTCGGTCTGCAGCAGCACGGGCGCAACGCCGTTGTTGGTGACCGTGACCTTGGCCGTCGTCGCC
>DASXYE010000357.1:0-15940 GCA_036502695.1 Jatrophihabitantaceae bacterium | reverse complement strand
CCACGACGCATTGGTGTAGCCGATGGCCAGTGCAAGGTTGGGCACGCCGGAGATCATCAAACCCTTGTAGGCAACGGTATTCGGCAGATCGACCGGCGTGCCGTCGACGCTCAGGGACGTGCCGCCGAGCACGAGCAGCTGCAAACCCGTGGCCGTCACGATGACGTCCGCGTCGACCTCGTCGCCGGACGTCAGCCGAACCCCGGACGGCGTGAACCGTTCGATCTCGCCGGTCATGATCGACGCGGCGCCGGACCGCACCACCTTGAACAGGTCGCCGTCCGGCACGAAACACATGCGCTGATCCCACGGCGAATATCGCGGGTTGAAGTGCGTGCCGAGGTCGTAGCCCTCGGGCAGCTGGGTCTCGGCGCCCTTGCGCAGCAGGCGGCGCATCAGCTTCGGAGCCCGCCGGCACAGCTGGTAGATCGCCGTCATGACCAGCACGTTCTTCCACCGGATGATGGAATGGGCCGTGTTCGCCGGCAGTATCCGGCGCAATGCGTCGGCGATGACGTCCCGCGACGGCAACGACAGTACGTAGCTCGGCGAGCGCTGCACCATCGTGACGTGCTCGGCGGTCCCGGCCATCGCCGGCACGAGCGTGACCGCCGTGGCCCCGCTGCCCACCACCACGACTCGCTTGCCGGCGTAGTCGAGATCGGCCGGCCAGTGCTGCGGATGCACCACTGGACCGGCGAAGTCGGCTTGACCCGGGAACGCCGGCACGTGGCCCTGGTCGTACCGGTAGTACCCGGTGCACGAGAACAGGAACGCACAGCTGAGCTGCACGATCTCGCCGGTGTCGGTGTGCTGGGCCTCGACGTTCCACCGGGCGTCCGCCGAGGACCAATCGGCCCGCACGACCCGGTGCCCGTACCGGATCGCGCCGTCGATGTCGTACTCGCGGGCCGTGTCATTGATGTACTCGCGGATGTCCGAGCCGTCCGCGATGGCCTTGGCGGACGTCCATGGGCGGAACGAGAAGCCCAGGGTGAACATGTCCGAGTCCGACCGTACGCCGGGGTATCGAAACAGGTCCCAGGTGCCGCCCATCGCATCGCGAGCCTCGAGGATGGCGAACGTCTTGCTCGGGCATTCGCGGCGCAGATGGCACGCCGCGCCGATACCGGAAAGGCCGGCGCCGATGATCAGGACGTCCACGTGCTCAGCGGGCATCGCGTACCCCGTTTCGAGAGGCGACCGGAACCTGATCGTATGCGGCAAGCCTCCCGGCCTGCGTCCGACTCAGGTAGGAAGTTCGCCGCGCGCCACCCGGTAGGCCGCCGCGAACAGCGGATCACGGGGGCCGGAAATCACCAGCGGTTCGGTCACGTCCGACGGGATGCCCCGTCCGTCGAACGCTTCGCCGGTCGGCGTGACGTATTGCTCGTTCGGGAGATCGAATACCCACCCATTCGGCAAGTGCCGCTCGAGCTCGTCGGAGAACACGCCCTGCGTCGGCTGCCCGACCAGCAGCGGGGCCGGTTGCCGAGCCAGGACGGCCTCCGTGAACGACTCCCCGGCGCTGACCGTCGACCCCGAGGTCAGCATCGCGATCGGGCCCCGATACGTGGACGCCGCCGGGCGCACCAGCACCGGCTGCGGGGCCGACCATTGCCCGGCCCGGCGCTGGTATTGCTTCAGGTAGCCGAGGTAGGGCCGGCCGGTCAGCCGCCGGGCCAGCTCGACGCCGAGCTGATCCGACCCGCCGCCGTTGATGCGCAGGTCGATCATGAGCCCGCGCCAGTCCGGATGGCGGAAGATTGCGTCCAGCGCCTGCTCGAGCGCGACCCGGTTCGACGGCTCGTCGTCGGCGTCCGTGTAGCCGGTGAACCCGACCACCCGCAGGTACCCGATCCGGCCGGGTAGCTCGGCAAAGGCGATGCGCCCGTCCGCGTAGCTGGTGAGCGCGCCGGCCGGGACGCCGATGCCGGGCAGGTCGACGCGTCGGACCATTCCGAGCAGCGCGTTGTTCAGGTCGTCGCCCGGCTCGATCGTGCCGGGACGCGAGACGTGGAACGGCGCGGGATCGGGTCCGAAGACGCCCACGTGGGCGTCGTGCAACGGCGTGAGCATCCGGATCATCGCCCGGTAGAGACTCCGGTCGTCGGTGATCGTCGGCCGATACCGATCGCGCATCGCCGTCCAGTCGACACCGTGCAGCGCGAAGAACGGGTAGTTCTCGGCGAACGTCGACCAGAAGACGTCGAACGTGGTCAGCGGATCGGTCGCCGACGGCCGTGCGCACTGCGCCGGCAGCGCGGCCATCCGGTGCAGGAACCGCAGGCTGGTCGCCGAATCTAGGTGCACGACGGCGGCGTCGCGCCCGACGGCCTTGATCGTGATCGCGTCGTCGTCGGGAACCTCGAACCGGCCCGGCGACGACTGCGTGCCGTGCAGGCCGGGCAGGCAGCTCACCGCGGTGGTCTCGTACACCTGCAGCGTGTCGCCGGCCACGACGTAGTCCTGGCCGTAGCCGTCCATGCGCCACACGCCGTCCAAGCCGGACGGCCCGGACCGCCCGGACGAGACAGCCGAGCCGGCGTCCGCCGCCGGGGCGATGACGAGCAGAGCCGGCACGACCGCCGCGGCGGCCAGTGATCGAATTCGCACGATCACATGGTGGCCGCCGGCGATCGGCCGAACACTGGGGCTAGCGCCCGAGCTGCCGTTCGGTTAACCGAACCTCAGCCGGGCGCCCGCTCCGGCGTCACCGCCTCGGGGTCGGCCGGTTCGTGCGTCGCGCCGGCCGGATCCGCTGCCCCGGCCGCATCCGCCGCGGCCTGCGCGCGCGCCGCCTCGAGGCCGGACACCTGCCGCAGCGGGACCTCCTTCAGGAAGACCGACAGCACGACGGCGATGAGCAGCACGAATGCGCCCGTCATGAACACCAGGTCCATCGCCTGCGAGAACCCGACCTGGAACGGATGGGTCAGCGTGTGGTTCAGGCTCTGCACCCACGACGTGTCGTTCAGCCCGTTGCCGCCCAGCTTGGTCTGTAGCTCCTTGGCCTGGTCCGGATGCGCCTGCACCACCGCCTGGTACGCCGGCGTCGACGCGGCCGAGGAATAGGCGTGCCCGATCTTGTGCGGCGCCGCCGAGAACAGGATCGACAAGAACACCGCCGTGCCCAGCGTGCCGCCGACCTGGCGGAAGAAGACGGCCGACGACGTCGCGACACCGATGTCCCGGGGTGGCACCGAACTCTGCATGGCCAGCTGGATGGTCTGCATGTTCAGGCCGATGCCCAGGCCGAAGATCACCATGTACACGTCCGTGACCAGCAGACTCGTGTCGGCGCCCACGGTGGACAGCAAGAACAGCGAGACGACGGTCAGCGCGCTGCCGATGATCGGGAAGATCTTGTATCGGCCGGTTCGCGAGATGATCTGACCGGAGCCCATCGAGGCCACCATCAGACCCAGCACCAGCGGCAACGTCAGCAACCCGGCCTTGGTCGGCGAGGCCCCCTTGACGATCTGCAGGTACAGCGGGATGGACGCGATGCCGCCGAACATGCCGATGCCGATGATGAACGACATCCCGGCACCCACCGAGAACGGGCCGAACCGGAACAGCCGCAGCGGGATCAGCGCCTCGGTACCCATCCGGCCTTCGACCCACACGAACGCGATCAGGCCGACGACGCCGATGAGGTAGCACGCGAACGCCGCGCCGGAGCCCCAGCCCCATTCGCGGCCCTGCTCGGCGATGATCAGCAACGGGACCAGACCCACGACCAGCGCGGTGGCGCCCTGCCAGTCGATGCTGTGGTCGGTGCGGTGGTGCGGAAGCCGCAGCACCCGGTTGACGACGACCAGCGCGACCAGCCCGATCGGGACGTTGACGTAGAAGATCCAGCGCCATCCGACGACACCGAAGATGTGGTCCTGGCCGGACAGGAATCCCCCGACCAGCGGGCCGAGCACGCTCGAGGTGGCGAAGGTGGCCATGAAGTAGCCCATGTAGCGGGGCCGTTCCTGCGGCGAGACGATGTCGGCCATGATCGCGAGGGCGAGCGCGAACAGGCCACCGGCGCCCAGTCCCTGGAACGCCCGGAAGGCAGCCAGCATGTACATCGACGTTGACAGCCCACACAGGGCCGAGCCGAGTACGAAGATCGTGATCGCGATGAGGAACAGCGGCTTGCGGCCGTAGATGTCGGACAGCTTGCCGTACAGCGGCGTCGTGATCGTCGAGGTGATCAGGAACGCGGTGGTGACCCAGGCCTGTACCGACAACCCGTTCAGGTCGTCGCCGATACGGCGGATCGAGGTCGACACGATCGTCTGATCGAGCGCGGCCAGGAACATGCCAAGCAGCAGGCCGGTCAGGATCGTCAGCACCTGCCGGTGGCTCAGCGCGCCCTCTCGGGTCGGGGCGGGCGCGGTTGCGGACATCAGCTCTCCCTCTGCGACGCCAGTTGCGCCGCGTCTCGCGATGGCTCGGCGTCCTCGTCGAACCAGGTCTTGCGGTGCTTCTCGTAGTCAGCGGTGAAGCGGCGCAGCAACTCGGAAAACCGCCGAAGATCGCCCTCGTCCCACTCGCCCAGCATGCGCGCGAAGTGCGCATTGCGCACTCGTAAATGCTCGCGGTGCAGCTGCAGGCCGCGCTCGGTGGGGACGAGCAGGCTGGCCCGGCCGTCGTCGGGGTCGGCCCGCCGTTCGAGGTAGCCGTCCCTGACGAGTTGGGCCACCTGCCGGCTCACCGTGGAGGGGTCGGCCTCCATGATCTCGGACACCACGCTGGCCCGCACCGGCCCCTCGTTGACGACGCACGAGATCAGCAGCTGGGACGACCACTCGAGGTTGTACCGCGCCTTCGCCAGGAAAAGCCGCCGGGTCCGGATGGACGAACGAACCAGGTCGCTGAAGACGGTGGCCAGCTCGGCGATGTCGCTCTCGTGAGCGCGCTCAGTCACCGTCCACCGATCCAGTACTTGGTTGGGCTACGCAACCAGTTGCGTGACGCACGCATCCACCGTACTCGATGCAGACATACGTCAACGCCGCACCCGGACTGGTCCGGGTGCGGCGTTTGACTGTGCCTCGGAGTCTTCGGCCTCAGGCGTCCACGGTGTTGTTCGTGTTGCCTTCGAGCAGCGAGCGGACCTCGGACTCACGGTAGCGGCGGTGGCCGCCGAGCGTGCGAATCGAGGTCAGCTTGCCGGCCTTAGCCCACCGGGTGACCGTCTTCGGGTCGACGCGGAAAAGCGTCGCGACCTCGGACGGGGTGAGCAGCGGCTCTGATTCCGGACGGTGACGAGGAGTCGTCATCGCATGGCCCCCCTTCTGGGCACTATGTAACACCGGTCCTGTTCGGCATTACCGGACCAGTATGCACATCGGACGAGAAAGTTCCTACGGAAACTTTCTTACATGTCCACTGTGTGCCAACCGTCTACCCGGTGTACCTGCGTGTGACGTCGGCGTTACGCCCGCTCCACGCCACTCAGCCCGGTAGGCGCGGACCTGCCGGTTAGCGTCCCCGGCGGCGCCCGTACCGCCGTCCTGGCGCGGCGTGGCCCAGGTAACGCCGCAGGACGGTTTGCCGCGTGCGCGCGACTCCTGCGGCGAGGTACGCTGACCGCACGAGATGACAACTTTCCCGGCGACTGCCGCAGCCGCAGCCCGGACGACCGTGTGAGTGAGGGGGTCGAGCCATGGGGCGCGGCCGTGCTAAGGCTAAGCAGCAAAAAGTGGCCCGAGAGCTCAAGTACAGCACTCACGGCACAGATCTCGACGCGTTGCAGCGCGAGCTCTCCACGTCTCCCGATGGCTCGTTCGAGAGCCACGACGAAGACGAGGACCAGGACGACGGTTGGGCACGCGCCTCGCGCTGAGTTCGACCGCATCCGAATCTTGATGGTGTTCGTGCGCCATAACGGCACATAAGCCTCAAGATCGGACAGCTACGGGCCGCCGTACTGGCCCGCCAGGCGGACCGTTCCGGCACCGGGGCGCACGTCGCCGAGCCGCCAGGCCGCGACGCTCCGCTCTGCCAGCAGACTGATCGCCGCCGCCTCCTGCGCAGCGGGCAGAACCGCCACCATGCCGACACCGAGGTTGAACGTCTGCTCCAGGTCGGGCTGGGCGATGTCGCCGGTCCGGGCGATGAGCTCGAAGATCGGCTGCGGGGTCCACGTGGCCCGATCGACCACCGCCTCGACCGTGTCCGGCAGCACCCGGACCAGGTTGCCGGCCAGCCCGCCGCCGGTGATGTGCGCGAAGGCGTGCACCTCGCACTCGGCGATCAGGGCCAGGCAGTCGCGGGCGTAGACGCGGGTCGGCACGAGCAGCTCGTCGACCAGGGTGCCGCCGCCGAACGGCGTGTCGAGCGGCGTGTCCTCGAACACCCGGCGGACCAGCGAGTAGCCGTTGGAGTGCAGCCCGGACGAGGCCATCCCGATCAGCACGTCGCCGTCGCGGACCCGTTCGGGGCCGAGCACCGCGTCGGCGTTCACGACACCCACGGCGGCCCCGGAGATGTCGTACTCGTCGGCCCGCATCACGCCGGGATGCTCGGCCGTCTCGCCGCCGATCAACGTACAGCCGGCCTGTACGCATCCTTCGGCGACGCCGCCCACGATCGCGGCGATCCGCTCAGGGACGACCCGGCCCGTGGCGATGTAGTCGGTCAGAAATAGAGGTTCGGCGCCCACGACAACCAGGTCGTCGACGACCATGGCCACCAGGTCGATGCCCACCGTGTCGTGGCGATCAGCCGCCTGCGCGATGGCGAGCTTCGTGCCGACGCCGTCGGTCGAGCTGGCCAGCACGGGCTGCGGGTAGCGGCTGAGGTCGAGCTGGAACAGCCCGGCGAATCCGCCGAGCCCGCCCAGCACCTCGGGCCGGTTCGTGCGCTTCACCTGCGACTTCATCAGCTCGACGGCGCGATCTCCCGCCTCGATGTCGACACCGGCATCGCGATAGGACGGCATGGTCGTACGGTACCGGCCGCCGGCCGGGCAGGATGGTCGCCGTGGATCACCGCGTCATGGATCACCGCCTCCTGCTCGGGCTGCGCTGGTTCGCCGCCGTGCTGGCCGGCCTGTGCGTCGTGACGCTGGCCGTGGCCGGGACGGCCCGCACGACCGTCCTCAATCGGCGGTACTACCAGACCGTCCTCGACGATGAGCACGCGTACGACCGGCTGTACGACGAGGTGCTGGTCGATCCGGCCGCCGCGAAGGTGACGAACGACCTGCTGGCCCAGCTGCCGGTACCCGAGGACACGGTGCTGTCCAACCTGAAGATCGTGTTGCCGCCGACCACGTTGCGCCAGCTGGTCGACGAGCAGATCGGGCACGCGCTGGCGTACCTGCGCGGCGACGAGTCGAAGCTCAGCCTGACTGTGGATCTGCGCCCGGTGCTGTCCAACATCGACGTCCTGGCCGACATCTACCTCAGCGATCTCGTCGCGTCCCTGCAGAAGCGCAGCACCCCGGACTTCCCGGCGTTTCGCGCCCAGCTCGACGCGGCCCTGCGCGATCTGGCCGCGGGACGCCGGCCGGCGGACCTGCCCACCATCAAGCTGGACGCCAAGGACCAGCACACCGTCGAGGACGTGCTGCTCAAGGTCGTGCCGGCCGGTTCGCGGGCCGAGGTCGGGCCGACCGTGGCCGCGGCGCTGAGAACCGGCGACATCGCCGCGGCGCTGGCGGCGGTCGGCCCGTTCGTCCTGCGCGACAAGGCCACCGGCGCCGCCCTGGATCTGAGCACCCTGGTCGGCGACGGCACCTGGGAGATCGTCCCCAACCTGGAAAGCCAGGATGTGCAGCTCGGCGGGATCAACACTGCCCGGTCGTTCACCAAGCTGGCCCTCGGCCCCATCCAGATCGTCGCCGTGATCGTCGGGCTGGCCGCGTTCGCGTTCCTGTGGCTGACCGGCGCCGCCGCCATGCACCGCCGGGCCTGGGTGGCGGGCGGCGTGCTCTCGGTGTCCGGACTCGTCGGACTGCTCGCGATGGTGATCGTGCGCTGGCGGGTCGATTCGGTCATGCAGCGCGGACCGTCCAGCTGGCCGCCTTCGCTGCGCTCGCTCGTCCTGGACCTGCAACACCGCGGCGCGGACGTGCTGTTCTGGGCCGGCCTGATCGGCGCTGCCATACCCTTGGGTATTGGCGTGCTGCTGATGGGTGGGGGCTGGCTGTGGCGGCGGCTCGAACTGGGCGCACGGCTGGCCCGCAAGCACCAGTGGGCGATCGTCGGCGCAGTGGGCGTGGTCGTGTTGGCGACGCTGATCGGCGGGACGCTGGCTCCGGCCGCCGCCGGGCACAACCGGATGCGCTGCCTCGGCTCGGTTGCCATGTGCTCGCTGCGCTACGACCAGGCCGCGTTCCTGGCCACCCACAACTCGATGTCGACGACGGCGTCACGGTTCATCGGCCCGTTGCAGGATCCGGACATCACCAGCCAGCTGGACGAGGGCGCGCGCGCCCTGCTGATCGACACGCACACCTGGGAACAGCCGTCGCAGATCGCCGCCAAGTTGGCCGCCGACCCGGATTTCCCGCCCGACCTCAAGGCCCAGTTGCCGTCGCTGATCAACCGCGCCAACCCGCCCAAACCCGGGTTGTGGCTGTGCCACGCGGTATGCCGGGCCGGGGCGATTCCCCTTGTGGCGACGCTACGTTCTATCGGCAAGTGGCTGGACGCCAACCCCAGCGAGGTCGTGACGCTGATCATCCAGGACGACATCACCGGTGAGCAGACCGCGTCGGCGTTCGCCGAGGCGGGCATCGAGCGACTGCTGTACACGCCGTCGTCGAACCCGTCCGCGGCCTGGCCGACCCTGGGCGAGATGGTGCGCTCGAACCGGCGGCTGGTGGCGTTCGCCGAGGTGGGCTCCGGGCCGGCACCGTGGTACGCCAACTTCTACCAGTACGGCATGGAGACGCCGTTCGCCGCGTCGTCGCCGGCCGCGCTGAGCTGCGATCCGTTGCGCGGCGGCACCGACAAGCGACTGTTCCTGCTGAACAACTTCGTCACGACGTCCGGCGGATCGCGGCTCGCGGCCGGGGAGGTCAATGCGGGGCAGTTCGTGCTCGACCGGGCGCATCGATGTCAGACGGAACGGCACTCGTTGATCAACTTCGTCGCGGTCGACTACGCCACCATCGGCGACACGCTGAGCGCCGTCAACGCGCTGAACGACGAACGCCTGCGCTCACGGTGAGATGCCCTCGGGGCGACCACGGCGCGGTCCCGGGCACCAGCCGGATTCGCGGGCGTGCAGGTCGCGGACCGTGGGTGAAGTGCGCACCGTCGCCGGATCGGGGGCGGTGCCCAACACTCGATCGGACACCCCGCTGGTGGCCACGCCGAACCAGTAGTGCTCGTTCTTGTAGTGATGCAGGCGGTGGTGCCGCCAGATCGCGCGGAACGGCCGGCTCACCGGGCGGTAGTCGGTGTGGACGAGGTAGTGCGTCCACTCGTAGGTGAGCCCGATCGCGCCGACCATGACCAGCAGCGTCAGGCCGGACGCCACTCGCGGGAACGCCAGCAGTGCGAGTGCCGTGTCGAACGGGATGATCACGCACAACGTCTGCCACGGGATGAACAGCAGCGGGATGTCGCGCGGGTCGGCGTGATGTTCGCGGTGCTTGCGGGCAAGCAGCGAATCGACCGTCAACCGCCCGATCCGGCGCGGCCGCCAGTGCAGCACGCAGACGTGAATCACCCATTCGTAGAAGGGGAAAGTCACGAGCGCCGCGCCGACGATCACCGCATCCGTCCACATCCATTCGCCGACGGCCAGCCGCGCAACCGTCACCGCGGCGAGGAAAGTCGAGATCATCCACGGCGACGGATGCCGCCAGAACTCGCGGGCGGCGTCGCGCAGCGTCAGCGAACGACGCCGGGCGGCGCCGGTGATCAGCGCATCGGATTCGACGACGGTCACGGAGCGGCCTCCAGGGCGTCGAGAGCGGCGAGCAGGGAGACGCTGCCCGGCCGCAGCAAGTCGTCGGCGGCGCGGCGCGCACCGGCCGGCTGCGCTCGGGTGATCGCGGCGGCCAGTCGCCGGTACGCGTCGAGGGATGTCTCGGCGTCGAGCAGCGGGGCCAACGCCACCAGCGCCGGCTCGTACGCGCCCCGCAAGCCGTTGTACATCAGGCGAAACGTGATCGAGTCGGCGCCGTCGACGATGACGTCCCAGTACTCGAGAGCGGCTCGCTGGCGGGCGACGGGGTCGGGTCCGTCGCGCAGCGCAGCCAGGGCGGCGTCCAGGTTCGGCCGCAGCTCAGCACCGGCCCGGCGAGCAGCCAGCTCGGCGACGTACGGTCCGATATACAGCCGGGCTTCAAGAATGCTGCGGGCCACCGCCGGATCGAGTTCGCCGTTGCGGACGAGCAGGTGCGCGAGCAGATCCATGCCGGCATGGCGCCGGAAGTCGTTGACCGTAGTGGCATCGCCCTGCCGAACGGTGATCACCCCGCTGTGCGCCAGGCGCTGCAACGCCTCCCGCACCGCTGGCCGGGACACCCCCAGCACCTCGGCCAGCCGTCGCTCGCTGGGCAGCGCCTCGCCGGCGGCCAGGTTGCCGTGCAGGACGTCGCCGACGATCTGCTCGTAGACCTCGTCCGGAACGGATCGGCGGGTGACGGACGTGAGCGGCATGCCCGGGACGTTACGTCGCGGTAGGTCCGGTGGTCAAGTGGTCAGACCAGCGTCGGTTAAGCGCTTGAGCGGTCGTCGCCCGTTGAGTGGTGCGTTATGCGTTGAGTGGTGCGTTGTAACGCACCACTCAAGCCGTACCGCACCACTCAACCGAAAGAACGGGAGACGGCGACGATCGGCGGGCGGATCGGGGTGGGTCCTACGGCCGGGTGAGCGCGTCCTCGGCGGCGTATCCCGCCGCCTGCTCGGGCTCGCGTCCGACCACGGTCTTCTCGATGCCTTCGAGCACGTGCTTGCCGACGATCTCGGGCAGCGGGATCGGGTAGTGGCCGTCGAAGCAGGCCGAACACAGCCGGGTCTTGGGCTGCTCGCTAGCCGCGATCAGGCTCTCGAGCGAGACGTAGCCCAGCGAGTCAGCGCCGATCGAGGCCCGGATGCCGTCGTCGTCCAGGCCGTTTGCGATCAGCTCGGCCCGCGAGGCGAAGTCGATGCCGTAGAAACACGGCCACTTCACGTGAGGGGCCGAGATCCGCACGTGCACCTCGAGGGCACCGGCCTCCCGCAGCATGCGCACCAGGGCACGCTGGGTGTTACCGCGCACGATCGTGTCGTCGACGACGACCAGGCGCTTGCCCCGGATGATGTCGCGCAATGGATTGAGCTTGAGCCGGATGCCCAGCTGGCGGATCGTCTGCGACGGCTGGATGAACGTCCGTCCGACGTAGGCGTTCTTGACCAGGCCCATGCCGAACGGGATGCCCGATTCCTCGGCGTACCCGATCGCGGCCGGCGTGCCCGACTCGGGCACCGGCATGACCAGGTCGGCCTCGGCGGGATGCTCGCGGGCCAGCCGGCGGCCCATCTCGACGCGGGCGGCGTGCACGCTGCGCCCGGCGATGGTCGTGTCGGGACGGGCGAGGTAGGTGTACTCGAACAGGCAGCCCTTGGGATCGGGGTTGGCGAACCGGCTCGAACGCAGCCCGTCGTCGTCGATCGCGATCAGCTCGCCGGGCTCGATCTCGCGGACGAAGCTGGCCCCGACGATGTCGAGGGCCGCCGTCTCCGACGTGACCACCCAGCCCCGGGCCAGCCGGCCCAGCACCAGCGGGTGCACGCCCTGCGGATCGCGGGCGGCGTACAGCGTGTGCTCGTCCATGAACACCAGGCAGAACGCGCCGCGGAGCTGCGGCAGCACCTCGAGCGCGGCCTGCTCGACCGAGACGTCGGGCTTGGCGGCCAGCATCCCGGTGATGAGGTCGCTGTCGGTGGTGGAGCCGATCGTGTCGGCGACCCCGCCGGCGGTGGCGGCCAGGTCGGCGGTGTTGACCAGGTTCCCGTTGTGGCCCAGCGCCAACCCGGTGCCGGCATTCGTCGTGCGGAAGCTCGGCTGGGCGTTCTCCCAGTTCGTGGATCCGGTGGTCGAGTAGCGGGTGTGGCCGACCGCGATGTGCCCCTGCAGGGTGTTCAGCGTGGCCTCGTCGAACACCTGCGACACCAGGCCGAGGTCTTTGTAGACGACGACGCTCGAGCCGTCGCTGACCGCGATGCCGGCCGCTTCCTGCCCCCGGTGCTGCAGGGCGTACAGGGCAAAGTAGGCCAGCTTGGCCACCTCTTCGCCGGACGCCCACACGCCGAAGACCCCGCAGGCATCCTGCGGTCGCTTGTCGTCGGGATGGATGTCGTGGGTTAGCTTGCCGTCGCCGCGCGCCACGCTTCCGAGTGTACGGGCCGATGATCGTCGGGTCATATCGACGGCCCGGGCACAATGCTCTTGCAGCAGCCAGGGAGGACGCATGGAGCTCGACGCGGTGGGCGTGGACGAGATCGCCCCCTGGCTGATGCGGCTGGGCATCGACCGCAGCGGCAAGCTGGATCCCAATCTCCGGTGGGACATCGCAATCCGCGGCGCCGTCCTCGCGGAGTTGTGGCTGTCCGGGCGCATCAGCGACGCCGGCGAGACGTATGAGATCGACACGGTAAAGACCGGAGCCTGGCATCTGGACACGGCCGTGGAGCAGCTCATGTCCACTGGCCTGTCCCAACTGGATTGGATCGGCCGGGGTCGGCTGCGGTCCATCGACCTCGCGCACGAGTTCGTCCGGAACGGTGAGTGGACGATGCGCCGCGCGTACACGGCGACGCGATGGCGGCTGTATCGCACCCGGGAACGCCGGCTCTACGACGCGCAGCACGCCCGACTGGCCGCGGTGGTCGAACGTAAGGTCACGCCGGCATCGGCGGCGGAGGCCACGCTGGCGCTCCTCGGCTACGCGCTCAACATCGTGCAGCCCGAGAAGACCGGACGCACCGCGGTCATCGACGATAGATCGGAAGAATGTGGGGCGGCCGGACCGGTCGTGTCAGCGACGCTCTCGGATCCAAGGGACCGGCGGGGCCGCCCTCGGCGGTCCAGGGGCCGGGACCATGTAGCTGCAACTACGGCCCGGCGAGGTCACCGAGCGTGGTGGGCTGGGCGATGGCGCGGTTGGCGAAGGCGGCCTGATCGTCTCTCGTCGGCGGGCGGCCGTTGAGGTGGGCGGTCAGCTCGGCGACGGCCGGCCCGCAGATCCGTCCCTGGCACCAGCCCATGCCGGCGCGGCACAGCAGCTTGACCGCTCGGGTGTCGGTGGCACCGAGCTCCACGGCCTCCCGTACCTCGGCGTACGGGACCTCCTCGCAGCGGCAGATCAGGGTGTCGTCGGCGAGATGCTCGATCCAGGACGGCCGGCGGTGGACGTCGTGCATCGCCCGGGCGAACCGGCGAGCTTTGGCCCGCTGCCGCCGCGGTGCCGGGTCGGGCACCTTCCCCGCGGCGGCCCGGCCGGCGATACGGCCCTCGAGCTGGGCCAGGTCGGCGCCGCCGACGCCGGTGATCTCGCCGGCGGCGTACACGCCCTTGATGGAGGTGCGCTGGTCGTCGTCGACGGTGACGACGAGGCTGCCGTCCCGATCGAGGTGGGTGTCGCAGCCGAGGGCGATCGCCAGCTCGACCTGCGGCGTGAAGCCGTAGCTGATCGCCAGGGCGTCGACGTCGAGGCGTCGCTCACGGCCGCGACCCGTCACCGTGATCGCCTCGAGCGCGTCGGTTCCGTGGGCGGCAGTCACCGTGTGGCCGCGGCGGTACGGCACCCGCTGCCGGGCGAGCACGGCGGCGTAGCGGGCGCCCTCGGCGAGTTTCGCGGGGCCGAGCGCGCGGGGATGTTTCGCGTACCCGCGCAGGTAGCCGGCCTCGAAGACGCCCACCACCTCGGCCCCGGCGGTGGCCAGCCCGGCGGCGACGGCCAGCAGGAACGGGCCGGCCCCGGCCACGGCGACGCGCCGTCCGATCAGCACCCCGTGGGCCTTCAGCAACGCCTGGGCGGCACCGACCGTGACGACGCCGGGCAACGTCCAACCGGGAAACGGCACGGACCGGTCGTGCGCCCCGGTGGCCAGCACGATCCGATCGGCGGTGACGACACCGGCCGGCGTGTGCAGCCGGAATCCCGTGCTCGATTCGGCTGATTCGGCTGATTCGGCTGGATCGACTGGATCGACTGGTTCGGCGAACCATACCGGGGCGTCCGGTAGGTGGTCCGCGGACGACCGCAGGCGCCACAGGGCCGGCGGCTCGGCGCCGGCTCGATGCCGCCAGAACTGACCGCCGAGTCGAGACCCCGCGTCGACGACGACCGCCCGGGCGTCACCACTGGCCGCCGCCGCGGCCGCCAGCCCGGCCGGACCGCCGCCCACCACGGCCACGTCGTAACGGATCACGCCCGCTCCACCACATCACCGTCGTGCGCCTCGACGAGGCAGGCGCGCCGGCCGCTCGTACCGTTGATCACGACCAGGCAGTCGAAGCAAACGCCGATACCGCAGAACAATCCGCGCGGCTCGTCGCCTTGCCGGGTGCGCCGCCAGGATTGGATGCCCGCGGCCCACAACGCCGCGGCGACGCTCTGTCCGGACTCGGCGGCGATCGGTCGCCCGTCGAAGGTGAACGTCATGCCGCTCATGCCGCGAACCGTACTGGGGCGTACGGCGTTGGATCGACCGGCGGCGTGCCCCCGGTGACGGCCGCCGTGATCAGCTCGCCGGTCGCGGGCGCCAACCCGATGCCGGCCCCCTCGTGCCCGCAGGCGTGGTACAGCCCGGGGCGCCGCGGATCGGGTCCGATGATCGGTACGTGGTCGGCGCTGTACGGGCGGAAGCCCCGATAGACGCGCAACGTGTGGACGCCGGCCAGCACCGGGAACAGCTCGACGGCCTGCGCCGCGAGGCGACGCAGCACCTCCCGGGGCACTCGGGGATCGAAGCCCACCCGCTCGCGGCTGGCCCCGATCAGGATCGTCCCGGAGGGCGTGCCCTCAACGACCGCCGAGGACTGCAACTCGGCGTCGCCACTGGCCACGTTGTCGAGGTACTCGGCGGCGTACACCTTGTGCCGGATGATCGGCGGCAGCGGCTCGGTAACCAGGACGAAGCCCCGTCGCGGGCTCACCGGGATGGCCGCGCCGAACGCCTGCGACAGCTCGCCGGCCCAGACGCCGCCGGCGTTCACGACGTGTTCGGCGGCGATCACGCCGTCGCGAGTCCGGACGCCGACCACCCGATCGGATTGCACAGCCAGGCTGGACACCTCGGCGTGCTGCACCTTGATGCCAGCGGCGTGCAGCAGCCGGGCGGCAGCCAGCGCCGGTTGCACCTGGGCATCCTGCGGGTAGAAGGCTCCGTGCCGCCCCGACACGAGCTCCGGCTCGTACTCACCAGGGTCGACCACCGTCGCCGTCACGCCGACGGCCCGGTGCGCAGCCACCAGCGACTCCAGGCTGGACGAGCTGACGACCAGGCCACCCTTCGGCGTGAACTCGAACCCACCGACGTCGGCGTCGAGTTCGGCCCAGCGGGCGAGCGAGACGAGCATCAGGTCCAGTTCAGGCCCGGGCAGCTTGTCGGACACGAGCAGGTTGCCTTCGCCGGCCCCGGTCGTGCCACCGGCGACCGGGCCGCGATCGACGACGGTGACGTCGAGCCCGGCCCGGCTGAGGTAGTAGGCGCAGGAAGCACCCACCATCCCCGCCCCGACGACGACAACGTCAGCCATCTGCGGGTTGGGCAACGTTCGGCGGCGTAGGACCGTCAGATGTTGCGCGATCGGTGGACGACCGGGCCCAGATGCCGCGGACGTGGCCCAAGTGCTGGCGCATCAGCTTCTCGACGGCCAGGGCGTCGCCGGACGCCATTGCGTCGAGCAGAGCGGCGTGCTCGTGGGCCGAGGCGTCCAGCTCGCCCTGATCGGCCAGCCGCTGCAGCCCGTACAGGCGGGCCCGCGCGCG
>DASXYE010000356.1:0-10540 GCA_036502695.1 Jatrophihabitantaceae bacterium | reverse complement strand
CGCGCACGCGACCGAACGCCTCCGGAGCGCCGGAGCGGCCCGCGCAGGTTGGACGGTTCGGTGCCTAACCCGCCCGCCCCGTGCGCCCTGCGCCGGGGCGTTTCTCGTCTCTTGATGCCGACAAGCCAGCCTGACTGCATCTGGAGAGGAGGAAGCATGCCGAATACCGAGAAGGCCACGGCCGTCGCCGAGATCAAGGACCAGTTCACCAACTCGTCCGCGGCGGTGATCACCGAGTATCGCGGGCTGTCGGTCAAGCAACTCACCGATCTGCGCCGGGCCCTGGGCAACGAGACGACCTACTCCGTCGTCAAGAACACCCTGACCAAGCGGGCCGCCGCCGACGCCGGTGTGACGATCGACGAGCAACTGCTGGTCGGTCCGACCGCCATCGCGTTCATCAGCGGTGACCCGGTCGTGGCCGCCAAGGGGCTGCGCGACTTCGCCAAGGCCAACCCGCTGCTCGTGATCAAGGGCGGCATCCTCGATGGCAAGGCCCTGTCCGCCGCCGAGGTCACCCGCATCGCCGACCTCGAGTCGCGTGACGTGCTGCTGGCCAAGGTCGCCGGCATCCTCAAGGCGCTGCCCACCCGCGCGGCCGGCCTGTTCCAGGCCCCGCTGTCGCAGATGGCGCGCCTGGCCAAGGCCCTCGAGGAGAAGAAGTCCGCGGAGGCGCCCGTCGCCGACGCGGCACCGGCTGCGGACGCAGCCGCGGAAAGCCCGGCCGAGGCGCCCGCCGCCGACGCCACCGAAACTCCCGCCGAGCCGGCGGAGTAACACAACCCAACTGCCGGCTCTACCGGCGATGAAAGAAAGGACGCCATCATGGCGAAGCTCAGCACCGCCGAGCTGCTCGACTCCTTCAAGGAGATGACCCTGCTCGAGCTCTCGGACTTCGTGAAGCAGTTCGAGGACACCTTCGACGTCACCGCGGCCGCTCCGGTCGCCGCTGCCGCTCCGGCCGGCCCGGGCGGCGGCGCGCCGGCCGAGGTCGCCGAGGAGAAGGACGAGTTCGACGTCATCCTCGAGGCCGCGGGCGAGAAGAAGATCCAGGTCATCAAGGAGGTTCGTACCCTCACGAGCCTCGGCCTGGGCGAGGCCAAGGCGCTGGTCGACGGTGCCCCGAAGCCCGTGCTCGAGAAGGTCAACAAGGAGGCCGCTGACAAGGCCAAGGCTGCCCTCGAGGGCGCCGGCGCCACCGTCACGCTCAAGTAGTTCAGCTCGCTCCGAACGGGGCGGTCGCCGGGAAACCGGTGACCGCCCCGTTCTGCGTCCCGGTCGCGGCGCCCGGCATGATGGCCGCATGGCTGAGGTCGCTGCTCGACTCGCGCAGATCCGCGCGTCCACGTCCGGGCTGCTCGCCGGGTTGGACGAGGAACGGTGGTCGGACGCGGACGTGCGCGCGCCGTCCGTCCTGCCGGGCTGGACGCGCGGGCACGTGCTCACGCACCTCGCCCGCAACGCCGACGGCATCACCGCGACGTACGCCGGGGCACTGCGCGACGAGATCGTGCCGCGCTATCCGAAGGGTCCGACCGGCCGGGCCGAAGACATCGAGGCCGGGGCCGAACGCAGCGCCGTCGAGCTGCTCGCCGACGTCCGCGACTCGGCCGACCGCCTCGATCGGCTGTTCGGCGCGCTGACCGACGCCGGAGCCTGGGAGCGGCCGACCGACGGCGAACGACCCGCCAGCGCCTGGCTGAACACCCGCTGGCGCGAGGTCGAGATCCACCGCACCGACCTGGGTGGCCGCTACGGCGCGGCCGATTGGCCGGCCGCCTTCGTCGACTACCTGCTGCCGCGGCTGGCCGAGGAGGTCGGCGAACGAGCGACAACGCCGCTGCGCATCGAGATCGACCCGAACGGGTCCACGACCACCGGCCTCGACGGTTCGGTGTGGACGTCCGGGTCCGACGCCGCTGACCGAATCCCCGTGCGCGGTCCGGACTGGGCCGTGCTGGCCTGGCTGATCGGCCGGCCGGCCCTGGCCGGTGACCACCTGAGCGCCCAACCCGAGCTGGCCGCGTGGTCGTGAGGCGCGCGCTGGCGGTCGCGGCCGCCACGCTGTCGGCCATGGCGCTGCTCGCCGGCTGCCAGCACGATCACAAGGCCGCCGATCCGCCGCCGACGACGTCCGCGACGGCGACCACCGAGACCTCGCCCAGCTCGACCCCGTCCCCGAGCTGGCCCCCGCCGGCCGACGCCCACGCCGGACCGAACGGGGCGCAGGCCGACTGGGTGAGCGCCGAGAACGCCAAGCCCGGCACGAACGCCTGGCGGCTGCAGCACCGGCGCGGGCCGGACATCGCCGGCTACGCCGACACGACGGCGGCCACCGTCGGCGATCAGGTGAACCTCCGGGTCGACACCGCGGCCAAGCACTTCCACGTCGAGGCGTACCGCCTGGGCTACTACGGCGGTGCGCAGGCCCGGTTGGTCTGGCGGTCCGGCGCGATCGCCGGCCACAAGCAGCCGACCTGTCCGCGCACGCCGGGCATCAACCGGGTCGAGTGCACGTGGCGGACGACGACCACGATCTCGATCACGGCCCAGTGGCCGCCCGGGGCGTACCTGCTCAAGCTGGTCGCCGACCCGGGACAGCAGAAGTACGTGCCGCTCACCGTGTGGGATCCATCCAGCCAGGCTGCGTATGTCATCGACAGCAGCGTGTTCACCTGGCAGGCGTGGAACACCTACGGCGGCTACAGCATGTACGGCGGCGGGCCGCCCGGCGTCGACCCGACCTACGAGGACCGCGCGCGGGTCATGTCCTACGACCGGCCGTACGCGAACGGCGACGGGGCCGGCGAGCTGATCTTCAACGAGCTGCCCCTGATCAGTTTCATGGAACAGCGCGGCCTGGACGTCACCTACTGGACGGACATCACCTTCCACGAGCACCCGGAACTCATCCGCAACCACCGGGCGTACCTGTCGCTGGGCCACGCCGAGTGCTGGTCGAGCGCCGAACGCGCCGCCGCGATCGACGGCATCAAGCACGGCGTCAATTTCGTCTTCTTCGCGGCCAGCCCGATCCTGCGCCACGTCCGCGTGCAGCCGGACGCCGCCGGGGCCGCCGATCGGCAGATGGTGGACTACCGCGATCCGGACGCCGACCCGATCCGGCACACCCATCCCAAGGACGCGACGGGCAACACCTGGGAGCAGCCACCGGCGGCCGAGCCGGCCAGCGAGATCACCGGAGTCACCTACGGCGGCTACAACATCGACTTCCCGTTGGTGATCGCCGACGCCAAGGCCTGGCCGTTCGCGCACACCGGGCTGCACACCGGCGATGCGCTGCCGCACGTCGTGCAGTTCGACTTCGACGGCTACAACCCCGACGAGCCGAACCCGCCGGGCGTTCAGATCCTGGCCCACTCGCCGGTGTCCGGCGACAGCGTGATGTCCTGGGCGAGCCACGCCGACCTGACGTACTACACCGATCGGCACAGCCACGCGGGCGTGCTGGCCACCGGCACGAACGACTGGATCAACGCGCTGAATCCGTGCCCGCGCACTCAGCACGAGCGGTGCCCGACGCCCTACATCCGGGCGATCACCGGCAACGTGCTGCGCGTCTTCGGCGCCGGCCCGGCCGGACTGACGCATCCGTCGATCTCGAACACCCGCCGATTCCCGCAATAGGGTTTGTCCCGTGATTCCTGCTCCGCGCAGCAGAGCGTGGGATTACGGGACAAGCCCTGACAGCGGACAATGCGTTCCTATGACGGGGCCGAACGAACCTGAGCCGGAGCTCGGCGAGATCGAGTGGCTCGACGGCGACCCGGACGACCCGGACGGCCCGAACGGCCCGGACGGCCCGGGACACCAGCCGTCGCGGATTCCCCGCGTCGCGTGGTACGCCCTGGTCGTCGTGGTACTCGCCGCCGTGGTGATCGCCGTGACGGTGAGCCAGAGCCATCCGAAGCACCGGGCCGTAGCTACCCCGACGCCCAGCAGCACGCCCCCCACGCCGTCGATCACGATCCACCTGGACCCGCCGACACCCACCCCGTCCGTCACCGTGCGCAACCTCGGTCATCCGCTGCTGGACGTCTCTCGCGGCGTCGACCTGTTCGCGCGCGACGGCGCCATCATGCTGCGGCTCGAGCTCGCGACCGGGCGGATCACCCGGACCAGCGGCGTCGAGCTCAACAGCACGGCCCCGGCGTCGATGGTGGCGACCCGGCACGGCTTGCTGCTGATGTCGTACGACCCCGGATCCGGCCTGCTGATCCCGGACGGTAAGCGCCCGCAGTCGCTGCCCGATCGGCTGGCGCAGGGCGGCGGCTCCGTGGCCCCCGGCCCGGACCTGGACCACGTCTGGCTGATGACCAACGTGGGCAATGCGCAGGCCGTGTTGGTCGGCCTGGACGGGCACCCGACCGGTCCCACGCTCCCGGCCAGTGGGGATCCCGACGACACCGGCTACCTGGTGGTGCCTCTGACCGGCGGCGTGTATCTCGCCCGGCCGGGGTCGCTGCGGCGGATCACGACCGGTGCGCTGATCGCCGTCGGGCCGACCCGGTGGCTCACCGACGAGTGCGACGATCAGCATCGGTGCACGCTGAACGTCATCGACCGCGCCACCGGCGAGCATCACGTGCTCGGACCGACGGGCGATCATCCCTATGACCGCGGACAGATCTCCCCCGACGGCAGCACCGCGGCGGTGGCCCGCTACAGCGACAGCAGCGACGGATCCACGACGCTGCATCTGGTCGACCTGGCCACCGGGGCGGATCGAACCGTCGTCCGGCTGGGGCAGAATCCCGACAACGGCACCCCGGCGCTCCTGTGGACGCCCGACAGCCGCTGGCTGATCACGATCGGCCAGGGCGGACGGATCGTGGCGATCGACCGGGCCGGCCACGTTCGGGTGCTGACCGGGGCCGGCACGTCGGTTTCCCAGCTGGCGCTACGCGTCCAGTAGCGCTCGGAATAGCACCGGCGTCGGCGTCCATCCGGCAACAACAGCGGACAATGCGTCCTATGACGGGGTCGCAGCAACCCGAGCCGGAGCTGGGGGAGATCGAATGGCTCGACGGCGGCCGGCCCGGCGACCCGGTCGGCGCGGGACGCCCGCCGTCGCAGATCCCCCGCGCCGTCTGGTACACGCTGGTCGTCGTGGTGCTCGCCGCCGTGGTGATCGCCGTGACGGTGAGTCGACACCACTCGAAGCCCCGAGCCGCATCGGCCGCTACCCCGAGCCGCACCCCGCCCACGCCAACGCCATCGACCACGAACCACCCGATCCCGCCGTCGCGGGTCCCCCTCGTCACGGTCCGCGATCTCGGGCACCCGCTGCTGAACGTCCCCCGCGGCGTCGATCTGTTCACCAGCGGCGGTGATTCGCTGCTGCGCATCGAGCTGGCCTCCGGACGGATCACTCGTACGGCTGGAGTCGGCCTGAGCAGCGGGGCACCGACCTCCCTCGTCGCCGGCCCGCACCAGGTCATGCTCAAGTCGTTCGACAACGTGCCCGGCTTCTTGATCCCGGACGGTCGACCGGCGCGGCCGTTGCCGGGCGGGCTGGCCCGCGGGACGGCGATCTATCCCGGCCCGGATCCTGTGCACTTCTGGGTGTCGGACCAGCCTGGCTCCTATCAGGCCCGATCCGAGCTGGTCGGCGTCGACGGTCGGCCCACCGGGACGACCCTGCCGCTGGGCGCCAGTGGATCGGACGGCGCCGGCTACCTGCTCACCGAGGGGATCGGCGGCGTGTACGACGTGCGGCCGGGGTCCGTGCAGCGGGTCACGTCGGGTGCGTTGCTGGCCGTCGGGCCCACCCGGTTGCTGACCCTGGAGTGCGACCCGCACTACCGGTGCACCCTGGATGCCGTCGACCGAGCAACCGGCGTGCACCACGTGTTGCGCCCGGCATCCACCGCCGGTGGCGGGACCGGCACGATCAGCCCCGACGGGCGCACTGCCGCGGTTTCGAGCATCGGACCCGCCGGCACGACCGTGCACCTCGTCAACCTGACGACCGGTGCCGATCGGTCGACGTCCGTCCAGGCGGACAGCTCGGGAAGCACGACCATGGTGTGGACGCCGGACAGCCACTGGCTGCTGGTGGTGGACACCACCGGCCACATCGTCGCCATCGACCACAACGGCCACGCCCGGATCCTGATCAGCGGCGAGACGCCGATCACCGCGATCACGTTACGCGCGGAGTAGCGCGCGAACCTCGTCGTCGCTGACCTGGCGGAAGTCGTCGTAGTGCGCGCCCACGGCGCCGAGCCGTCGCGGCACGTGCACCACGGCGACCTCGTCGGCCTCGGCCTCGAGCTGCGCCACGGCCTGCCAGGACGACACCGGCGCCGCGACGACGACCCGGGCACCGAGCTGGCGAGCCGCTCGGACCGCCGCGCGCATCGTCGCGCCGGTGGCCAGCCCGTCGTCGACCAGGATCGCCGTGCGGTGTTCGAGTTCCAGGGGCGGCCGGCCGCCCCGGTAGGCGGCCTCCCGGCGGCGCAGCTCGGCGAGCTCGCGCTCGGTGATCGCCTCGACGGCGTCGGCGTCGACCTCCGGGACACCCCCCAGGACGTCGTCGTTCAACACCCGCACCCCGCCGGTGGCCACCGCGCCGATGGCCAGTTCCGGGTAGCCCGGCAGGCCCAGCTTGCGGACGCAGAACACATCCATCGGCGCACCGATGGCGGCCGACACCTCGACGGCGACGGGCAATCCACCCCGGGGCAGCCCGAGCACGACAGCGTCGCGGCCGGGGGCGTGGTCGAGCTTGCGCGCGGCGAGTAGCACGCCGAGTTCGTAGCCCGCCGCCCGCCGATTCGTAAACCGAGCCGTCCTGCCCACATCCTTGGTTCTACCCACGATCAGGCAACTTCTGGCCGCGTGAGGCGGCCGAAAGTTGCACGATCGGTCGTCTCTATGCTGGCCGCCATGGCCCTACGCGACAAGCTGGCTCGGCGGTCGGTGCCCTACCTCGAGCCCGGCGAGCAGATCCAGACGGTGTTCCTGGCCCAGTCGGGTCCGAACCCGTATTTCATCCTGCTGGCGTTCATCATCATCCTGATCGGGGCGCGGTACGCCGTCGTAGTGGTCACCGACCGGGCCATCGTGATCTTGCGGGCCGGCGTGTTCACACCGACCTTCCCCAAGCGGGTCGTTGCCCGGCTGCCGCGTGGCACTTGGCTCGGTGACCCCAGCGGGTTGTGGGGCAAGATCCAGCTCGACCGGCGGTTCTGGGTGCACAAGCGGTTCCACAAGGACGTCCGGGCGGCCAACCAGATGCTGGCCGCGATGTATCCGGCCGGCCCGCCGCCAATGCAACCACCGCCCCCGCCGTACGCCCCGCCACCTCCCGGATACGGGCCACCCCTACCCGGGTACGGGCCACCGCAGGGGGCAGCACCGCAGTACGGCCCGCCGCCGCAGCAGCCGTACGGCGCCCCGCCCGGCCAGTACGGCCCGCCGCAGTAGCTGGACTAGAGGCACTCTGCCGCAGCGGCAGATCGGCCGCGCTGCCGCAGGAAGATCACCACGCCGATGCGATCTTCCTGCACATACAGCCTCTGGGGGCAGCCCGCGCAGGAAGATCTGGATCGGGACGTGATCTTCTTGCGCACCGGCCCACTGCTTGGTGCCCCTCGCCGAGTGACGGATCACGCGTCGAGTGACGCTTCTCCGTCCGTCACTCGCGGTGCAGATCCGTCACTCGCGCAGAAATCCGCGACGAGCGGCTACCCCGTGCGGTCTATTACCCGGTCCGTGAGTGCGGCGAAGCCGGCCCGGGCGGCGACGTCGGGCAGCTCGGCCAGCATCCCCCGCGCTGCGTCGGCGTACTGCCGCACCGTGGCCCGCGCCTCGTCCAGCGCCGTCGACGCACGCAGCAACGCCAACGCCTCGGCGTGCTCGGCGTCGTCCACCAGAGGGTGCGACACCAGCTCGCGCAGCCGGGGCGAGGACGAGGGCGAGCGCAGCGCGTACAGCACGGGCAGCGTGGCCACCCCCTCGCGCAGGTCGGTACCCGGGGTCTTGCCGGATTCCGCCGAGTCCGAGGCGACGTCCAGGATGTCGTCGGAGATCTGGAACGCGACCCCGATGCGCTCACCGAACCGGCGCAATATCTCGACGACCCGCTCGTCCACGCCGGCGAACCGCGCGCCGAACTCGGCGGCCGTCGCGATCAGCGAGCCGGTCTTCTCGCCCAGCACGCCCAGGTAGTGCTCGATCGGGTCGTCGCCGGACCGGGGGCCGACCGTCTCGCGGATCTGCCCGGTGACGAGCCGCTCGAACGTGCGCGCCTGCAACCGGACCGCGGCCGGTCCCAGATCGGCGAGCAGGTCGGACGCCCGCGAGAACAGGAAGTCGCCGGTGAGGATGGCGATCGTGTTGTCCCACCGGGCGTTGGCCGACGGGGCGCCCCGGCGCACGCTGGCTTCGTCCATGACGTCGTCGTGGTAGAGCGTGGCCAGGTGGGTGAGCTCGACGACGACGGCCGACGGCACGACGTTCGGGGCGGACGCGTCGCCGAAATGGGCGGCCAGCACGGTCATCAGCGGACGGAACCGCTTGCCGCCCGCGTCGACCAGGTAGCGCGCGGCCTCGGCGATGAACTCGTCATCCGTCCGGACCGACGAACGCAGCAGCTCCTCGACGGCGTCCAGCCCGGCCCGGACGGACTGCTCGAGCCCGGCGTCGGCGAACTCGACCCCGATCGCAGACTGGGCTGGAGTCACCCTCGAAGTTTCGCCGCGTGCGACGCCAGATCCAGGACGGGCTGCGGGAACAGGCCGAGCACGATCGTGGCCAGCGTGCCGAGCGTCAGGGCGAACGTCGTGGTCGGCGACGGGATGGCCACCGTCGGCGCGTTCTCCGGCGGATCGGCGAAGAACATCAACACCACGATCCGCAGGTAGAAGAACGCGGCCACCGCCGAGCAGATCAGCGAAATGACGACCAGCGGCGCGGCGTCGTGGTACGCGGCGCGGAACACCGCGAACTTGCCGACGAACCCGCTCGTCAAGGGGATCCCGGCCATCGACATCAGGAAGAGCGTCATCAGCGTGGCGACGATCGGACTCTTGCGGGCCAGCCCCGACCACTGCGCCAGCCGGGTCGCTTCGCCGTCGGAATCACGCACGAGGGTCAACAACCCGAACGCGGCGATCGTCGAAAAGCCATATGTCACAAGGTAGAACAGCGTCGAGGAGATGCCGTCCTTGGACAGCGCGATCAGCCCGACCAGGATGAAGCCGGCGTGCGCGATGGACGAGTAGGCCAGCACGCGCTTGATGTCGGTCTGGGTCAGGCCGAAGATGGCGCCGACGACCATGGACGCGATCGCCACCGCCCACATGATGGGTCGCCAGTCCCACTTGGTGGACGAGAAGCCGACGTACAGCACGCGCAGGATGGCGCCGAACGCGGCGATCTTCGTGCAGGACGCCATGAACGCGGTGACCGCCGTGGGCGAGCCCTGGTACACGTCCGGCGTCCAGCTGTGGAACGGCGCGATGCCGGCCTTGAACAGCAGCCCGACGATGAGCAGCGCGAGCCCCATGTACAGCAGCACGTCGGACTTGGTGGACGTCTGTGCGGCGTTCAGGATGCCCGGCAGGTCGACCGTGTTGGCGTACCCGTACAGCAACGCCAGCCCGTACAGGAAGAACGCCGACGCGAACGCCCCGAGCAGGAAGTACTTGACCGCCGCCTCCTGCGAGAGCAGCCGGCGCCGCCGGGCCATGCCGGCCATCAGGTACAGCGGCAGCGACAGCACCTCGAGGGCGACGAACATCAGCAGCAGGTTGTTGGCGATGGGGAAGATCAGCATGCCGCCCACGGCGAAGAGCGCCAGCGGGAAGATCTCGGTCTGCACCCGGTTGCTGCGCTGCAGTTCCCGGTCGCGCGGCGATCCGACGACGACGGCCGCCTCGGCGACGATCGGGCTGCCCTCGATGGACCGCTCGGCCATGAGCATGACCGACATGATCGCCAGGATGAGCACCGAACCCTGGATGAACAGGCCCACGCCGTCGACGGCGATCGCACCGCCCACGGTGGTCAGCGACGTGGCGTGCAGGGCGAACACCGCGATCAGCGCGCCGAGCAGGCTGGTCACGGCGAGGCCGGCCTGGATCACGAAGCGCTCGGCGCGCGGCACGAACGCCTCGATCAGCACGCCGAGGCACGCCGCCAGCAGCACGATGAGGATCGGCCAGAGCGCGTGATACGCGATCGACGGTGCGTGCACCGTCGACGCGGGAGCCGCCGCCAGGGCGCTCATTTGACACCTCCGATGGCCGTCCCAGATGCCGGTGGCGGGTCGGTCTGGTGGACGTTTTGCAGGGTTGCCTTCACGGCCGGATTGATGATGTCGATGATCGGCTTCGGGTAGATGCCGAGGAACAGGATGACGGCGATGAGCGGCCCGACGGCGAACGCTTCACGGGCGTTGAGGTCCTTGAACTTGCCGACCTTCTCGCTGACCGTGCCCTGCATGGTGCGCTGGTAGAGCCACAACACGTAGATCGCGGCCAGGATGATGCCCGTCGTGGCCAGGACGGCC
>DASXYE010000355.1:0-9568 GCA_036502695.1 Jatrophihabitantaceae bacterium | reverse complement strand
CCGTCGTGCGGGGCCAGGGCATCCAGGGTGCGGCGCAGTTGCCGGCGAGCCCCGTCGAGTTGGCCGGTCGAGATCCAGGTCAGCCCGCAGCACACCGGCTTGTCGGTGATCCGCACCTCGTAGCCGGCACTTTCGAGGACGCGCACGGCGGCCTGCCCGACGGCCGGCGTGAAGTGGTCGGTGAACGTGTCGACCCACAGCACGACCGGCGTGCCGTTGCCGGCCGGCCGGCGCTTCGCGAACCAGGCGCGGAACGTCTGCGGCGCGAACTCGGGCAGCGGACGGCGCCGATCGATGCCGCCCAAGCGCTTCGCCACCGCGGCCAGGGAACGCCGGCGCAGCGTGGCGTTGGCCAGGCGCGGGGTCTTCGAGGCCAGCCGGGCCCAGCGCGGCAACCAGCCCAGCGCGTAGTGCGACGCGGGTCGCAGCCGGCGGCGGTAGCGCTGGTACAACGCCTCAGCCTTGTACGTGGCCATGTCGATGCCGGTCGGGCAGTCGCTGGCACATCCTTTGCAGGACAGGCACAAGTCGAGTGATTCCTCGAGCTCCGGCGCCTTCCAGCCGCGGACGAGCGAGCCGTTCGCCAGCTCCTGCAGCACCCGGGCCCGGCCACGGGTCGAGTCCTTCTCGTCCCGGGTCGCCAGGTAGGACGGGCACATCACGCCGCCCGTGTTAGCCCGGCACTTGCCCACCCCGACGCAGCGATGTACAGCCGTGCTGAGGTCACCGCCATCGTGCGGGTAGGCGAAGCCGAGCCCACGCAGCGGCTTCGCCGAAGGCACGCGCAGGTCGGCGTCGAGTGGGGCGGGGTGCACGATGACCCCCGGGTTCAGCACGTCATCCGGATCGAACGCGTGCTTGATCGCGGCGAACGTCTCGATGGCCTCGGGTGAGTACATGTGCGGCAGCAGCTCGCCCCGGGCCCGCCCGTCGCCGTGCTCGCCTGACATCGAACCGCCGTAGCCGCCCACCAGCCGGGCAGCGTCCACGACGAACTCGCGCAGCACATTGGGCCGCGACGACAGGGGAAAGTCGATACGCACGTGCACGCAACCGTCGCCGAAGTGGCCATAGGCCAGGCCGTCCACGTCGTGCTGGCGCATCAGCGCCTCGAAGTCACGCAGGTAAGCGCCGAGCTTCTCCGGTGGGACGGCGGCGTCCTCCCAGCCGGGCCAAGCGGGGTCGCCGGCCGGGGTCCGGCCGCCCAGCCCGGCCCCGTCCTCGCGGATACGCCACAGCGCGCGGGCCGCCGCGCCGGTGACCACGGCGGAATCCAGGCACCCGGAGTCGGCGATCAGCCGCCGGGCCGCCGCCACCGCCTCGTCCGACGTGTCGCCGGCCGTCTCGGCAAAGATCCAGCCACCGCCGCGGGGCAGGTCGGGCACCGTTCCCCGCCGGGTTCGCACTACCTCGGCCAGCCGGGCATCCAAGCCTTCGAGGGCCACCGGACGGTGCGGCAGCAAGCCCGGCGTCGCGTCGGCGGCCGCTGCCATGTCCGCGTAGCCCAGCACAGCGAGCGCCACTGCCCGGGGCGCCTCGACGAGCCGCACCGTCGCCTGAGTGATCACGCCCAGCGTCCCCTCGGTGCCCACGAAGAACTTGGCCAGGTCGGCGTCGTTCTCGGGTAGCAGGTGTTCGAGCGAGTAGCCGGACACCTGCCGGGTGAACCGGCCGAACTCGGTGCGGATCAAGGCTAAACGCGATCGGACGAGACTGTCCACAGTGGACGGTACGGCGCCGACTCGCGACCCGTCGCCGGCCAGGACGTCCAGCGCGACGACGTTGTCGGACGTGCGACCGTACGCCAGGGCACGGGAACCACACGCGTTGTTGCCCAGCGCGCCGCCGATGGTCGCGCGCGCGTGCGTGGACGGATCCGGCCCGAACCGCAGCCCGTGCCGAGCCGCGGCCGCCGTGATGTCGTCGAGGATCGCGCCCGGCTCGACCACCGCCGTCCGCGCCGACGCGTCGACCGACACGACCCGATTCAGGTACCGCGAGAAGTCCAGCACCAGGCCGGTACCGATCGCATTGCCGGCGATCGAGGTACCGGCGCCCCGGGCCGTCAGCGGGACGCCCAACGAGCGGCACACGATCAGCGCCGCGGCCACCTCGTCGGCGTGCCGCGGGAAGGCCACCGCCGCAGGGACGATCCGGTAGTTGGACGCGTCGCTGGAGTACTCGGCCCGCCGCCGCGTCGAGACGTCGACCTCAGCGATGCCGGCCCGGCGTAACGCGTCCGCGAGCTCGCTCACGACACCTATTGTCCCGGGCTAGGACGGGCGGTAGTCGCGCGGGTGCGTGGCCTTCATGGTCACCGACACGTTGTGCTGGTTGAAGCCCTTGAACCCGCCGCGCCGGGCCAGGTTCTCCAGGTGCGAGCCGGCGCCGCCGACGGTGGCCAGTTCCTCGGCCCGCTCGGCGCTCAGCTGCCCTGCGGCGACCAGCGGCGCGAGCCGCGCGCGCGGCACCGTCCACAGCTCCGCCTCGGTGAACGCCTGCCGCAGGTGCGGGAAGTCCGAGAACGGGTTCATGCTCGCCATACCCCGCTCGGCCAGCTGGTAGCGCAGGCCGTCGAAGTCGAACTGGCCTTCCAGGTGGTGCATGCCGGCGGCGAGCAGCGACTCGTTGTGCAGCGCGCACCACATCCCGACCGTGCCGTACGTGTCGCCGGCGGCGAGCGGGGACTGCGAGAAGTCGATCGCGACCTCGTCCGGTGTCAGGTCGACGTCGGCGAAGATCACCCCACCGCTACCGGGGTGTTCGAGCACCTGCGCGCCCCAGCCGGCCTCGTCGCCGGCGTAGAAGCGCTCGCGCAGGCCGAAGCCGAGCGCCTGCAGGAACCGGATCAGCCCGTTGAACGCCGGCCGCGACGACCGGAACGTGTGGTGGTCGTTGTTGCCCCAGCCCAGCCCGAGGCGATCCTGCCGGGCGTGCTGCATGGCGCCCGCCGTGTTCGAGCGCTGCCAGTACTCGCGCTCGATCTCGAGGAAGTACGCGGCCGCCAGATCCGGGCCGACCAGCGAAACCGCCCGTTCGGCAAAGGGGATCTGCGCCTCGACGCCGTCGGCGCCGGTCAGCGCGCGGGGTCGTTCGGCGAGCGCGCGCCAGGCCTCGGTCGCGTCCGCGGCCTGCTGCGGCGTGAACTGCTGCGGGGTCACCCCGGCCGACCACGATCGGCGCTCGACGCCGCCCACCTCGACGTCGTTGTCGTCCAGGACGACCGCCCGCCGGTAGCCCGAGCGCGGCGAACCCTCGACGGCCCGGGTCGAGCGCTGCGCGTGCGCGAACGCCGCCGCGTCGTCGACCCGCAGGTCGATGCGGTAGCTCTCACCGATGACGATCGCCGGCAGCTGCGCCCCGGGATGCCGCCACACACCGTCGTTCTCGACGTAGCCGACGTCCTGCAGCTCGTCGGCCAGCACCGGCCCGCCGACGGTGTCCAGCCAGTCCTGGATGCGCGTCGACGTGCGCGGACCGAGCTCGGCGGCCAGGCAGGCGAAGACCTGGCTCTTGGCCATGGCGTCGCCCACGATGCGGTCGACGAGGGCTTCGGCGTCGGGGTGCAGCGTCCAGTCGAAGTCGGCGGTCATACGTCCATGGTCGCCGTTGGGCCAGCCGGAAGCAAAGTAAGCACACCGAATCTTTGTGCGGTTGAGCATAAGCTGAGCTGATGCTGGATCCGAATCAGTTGCGGACCCTACGCGCCGTGATCGCGCACGGCTCGTTCGCCGGCGCCGCCGCCGAGCTGCAGTACACACCGTCGGCGGTGTCCCAGCAGATCGCCGCTCTGGAACGGTCCACCGGCATCGTGCTGTTCGAACGGGGCCCCCGCTTCGTCGCCCCGACCCCGGCCGCCACGCGGCTGGCCGAACGGGCCGGCGAAGTGCTCACCGGCTTGGCCGACCTGGAGCGCGACGTCGCGGCGCTGGCCCGCGGGGAGGCCGGCGTACTGCGCATCGGCAGCTTCCCGACGGCCGGAGCCCGCATCCTGCCCGCCGCGCTGGCGGAACTGACCCGGCGCCGGCCCGGCATCGAGCTGCGCCTCGACGAGGGCGAGCTGGACAGCCTGCTGCCGGCCGTCGCCGCGGGCGAGCTCGACCTGGCGCTCGCCTATCGGTACGACCTGGTGCCGACGTCGTGGGCGCCATCGCTCGTCGAGCATCGGTTGCTGGACGATCCGTTGCAGGTGCTGCTGCCGCGGCGGCATCCGGCAGCGGCCGACGCAGTGCGCCTCGCCGCCCTGCGCGACGAGCGGTGGGTGGCGCCGCTGGCCGGATCGCCCGGCGCGGTCAACCTGGAACGCCTGTGCGCCGCTGCCCGGTTCACGCCGAACGTGGCGTTCCGCAGCAACGACTACGCGGTGGTGCAAGGACTCGTGGCCGCGGGGCTGGGCGTCGCCCTCGTGCCCGGCCTGGCGGTGAACGCGCGGGGATTCGCCCTGGCCGGGCGCGGCGCCCGCCGCCACGTGGTGGCTGTGCACCGGCGCGGCAACGCCAATCCGTTGCTCGCCCCGGCCCTGGCCGCGCTGGAGCGAGCAGTCAGCGCACGCCGCGCGGACGGAACTGCACGCTGATGCGCGGGCCGACGTCGCGCGCCGTCTTGGGCACGCAGTGCTCCCAGGTGCGCTGGCAGCTGCCGCCCATCACCAGCAGATCGCCGTGGCCGACGTCGAAGCGCAGGCTGGGCGACCCGCCGCCGCGCGGCCGCAGCCGCAACGCCCGGGGCGCACCGAGCGAGACGATGGCCACCATCGTGTCGTGCTCGGCGCCCCGTCCGATCCGATCGCCGTGCCAGGCCACGCTGTCGGCGCCGTCCCGGTATAAACACAGCCCGGCTGTACGGAAGGGTTCGCCCAGGTCGGCGGCGTAGTGCCGGGTCAGCACGCCCCGAGCGACCTCGAGCGCCGGATCGGGCAAGACGTCGTCCTCGTCGTAGAAGCACAGCAGGCGCGGGACGGCGACCACCCGCTCGTACATCGGTCGGCGCTCGGCCCGCCACGGCACGCCGCCGCGAAGCCGCTCGAACAGCGCGTCGGCGCCGTCGATCCAGCCGCGGCGCACGTCCACCCAGGCACCTTCGGTCAGAACGGTGCGCTCGACGGTGGCGCCCAACGGTCCCGGCCACGCATCCTCACCGAGATCCAGCAGCGATCCCTGAAAGGCCCCGCTCATGCCTCCAGCGTACCCGCTGAGTCAAACACCTGTTCGAGTCAGGGCCGGCCGTCCTGCTTCTGCTCAGGGTGTCCGGCCGGGTCGGTGCCGTCGGATCCAGCGGGAGCAGATCCAGAGGGCTTCGCAGGCGTAGGCGGCCAGTGCGACGAGCAGGCTCAGCCAGCTGGCCCGGCCCGGCGCGTCGGTCGTGAGCTTCTTGGTGAGTGGGCTGGTGCGGCAGGAACACCAGGCCCATGACGGTGACGGCGACGTAGCAGGCGATGAACGACAGGGCCGGAGCGATCAGCGATCTACGTGGCTCGTTACGCGTCCGGGTGGTGGCACGGCTTTCGAGCGAGGGGGGCAGCCGTGCCACTATCACCGGCCTCGGCCGTGGTTCGTTGTTGTGACGCGTCGGCAAGCGACGGTCGCTGTGCGTGATCACGTTCGGGCGGCTGACCGTACGGATGGGGTCTACGCTGAGGTGGCTCATCGATAGTGATGGGTCGCTACGGCGGGGGCTTGACGCTGTCCTGCCCCCCGGCACGACGGGTCCCCGCTGTATGCGTAGCGTAACCATTGTCTTCTTGGACTTGACGTTTCCCCAACGTGTCCCGCAGACTTACCCGTGCCGGCGCCGCACAGTTGCGGGGTCGTGCGTTCGCAGCCGGGGGCCGCTAGCGTTTGAGCCGGGGGGTAGCTGGCGACTCCCGTCGGCGATGCCCGGGACGCGCCCGCTCGGGACTACTGCGTCAGCCCGCCGGCTGCGGCCCGCCTGATGTTCTGGCCAGCACGCCGTCGATCACCACGTCGACGGCGAACCGGAATCGTTGATCGACGTCGCCGGCGACGAGCTCGGCGGCGTGGCCGGTGATCAGCGGAAACCGGTCGGCCGGTAGGCGGGCGAAGTTCGCCGTGACCTCGTCGACCAGCGCGCTCGGGTCCTGCTGCCGAAGCTCGGCCTCGATCGCGGCGTAGGTCACCTGGGCCGCCAGGATGTCGGCGGCCCACGCGGCGTCCTGGGCGTCGAGCCCACCAGCCAGCAGGATGCCCAAGAGGTTCTCCAGCAGCCCCATGGCCACCTCGGTCCGCGGCGGGTCGATCATCGTCGCGGCGGCGAATCCGGGATGGGTCACCAGCGCATCGCGCATGCGTTTCAGCAGCGAGTGCAGCTGGCCGCGCCATCGGGACGGGTCGGGGGTCTCGAGCTCGACCGCGCCGATGATCCGATCGAACACGGCTTCCAGCAAGCCGTCCCGGCCGTCGACGTAGACGTAGAGCGAGCCGGCCCCGGTATCCAGGGCAGTCGCGACTCGACGCATCGACAACGCCGCCAAGCCCTCCGATCTGAGGATCGCGAGGGCCGCATCGACGATCGCCTCGACGCTCAGCGGCGCCTTCGCCGGGCGGTCGCGCGTCGAGCGCGGGCGGCTGGACGGAGTCATGGCTGCGGGGCCTCCTGCGGTGCTGACCGGACCGACGGCGAGCGGCTTGACGCTAGCGCCGCCCTCAACTTACAGTGTACGGAACGAACGGTGTTCGTCCCGAACGCCGTTCGCCAAATTCTGACCTATCGCCCGAAGGACAAACGCATGACCACCGCCCCCACCATCGCTGCCGCCGGCACCGCGCCGCACTACCGCCTGCGCTGGATCGTGGCGGCCGTGGTGCTGGCCGCGAACACGATGGATCTGCTCGACGCCACGATCGTCAACGTCGCCGGCCCCTCGATTCACGACGACCTCGGCGGTGGCCCCAGCACGATCCAGTGGCTGAGCGCCGGGTACACGCTGGCGTTCGCCGTCCTGCTCATCGCGGGCGCCCGGCTCGGCGACATCTTCGGCCGGCGCCGGATGTTCCTGCTCGGCTCCGTCGGGTTCATCGTCTTCTCGGCGGCCTGCGCCGCGGCCCCGGGCATCGGCCTGCTCATCGCCTTTCGCGCCCTGCAAGGAGCGTTCGGCGCGCTGATGATCCCGCAGGGCTTCGGCTTGCTGAAGGAGGTCTTCGACGACGAGGAGCTGGGCCGGGCGACCCGCCTGTTCGGTCCGACGACCGGTCTGGCCATGCTCGGCGCGCCGGTCCTGGCCGGTGCGCTCATCGATGCCAACCTCTGGAACGTCGGCTGGCGACTGGTCTTTCTCATCAACGTTCCGATCGGCCTGATCGCGCTTCCGTTCGCGATCCGTTCGCTGCCAGGCGGCGTCAGCCACCCCAACCTCAAGCTCGACATCTGCGGTGTCTGGCTCGTCGGCCTGGCGCTGGTCGCGATCATCTATCCGCTCATCCAGGGGCAGACCGACGGCTGGCCGGCCTGGACGTTCGCCTCGCTCGCGGCCGGCGCGATCCTGCTGTTCGTCTTCGTGCGCTACGAGCGCCGTCGAAGCCACAACGCCTTGGTCGAGCCATCGTTGCTCAGCAACCGCATGTACCTCAGTGGCATCGCGGTCATGCTGTGCATGTTCGGCGCCTTCGGTGGTCTGCTGCTCTGCGTCTCGCTGTACGGGCAACTCGGTGAAGGCTGGTCGCCGATCCATGCCGGGCTGAGCCTCACGCCCATGGTCATCGGCATGATCGCCGGCATGGTGGTGTCAGGCATGCTGGTCGAGCGGCTCGGACGTCACCTGCTGCACATCGGCATCGCGCTGATCGCGGCGGGCACAAGCGTGCTCGCCATGATGCTGACCGGCGTGGACAGTGCCTCGTCCTGGGACCTGGTTCCCGGTCTGCTGCTGGTCGGCGCCGGCGTCGGCGCCGTGCTCGGGCAGATCATCCAGTTCATCCTCGCGGCGGTCAGCATGAACGAGGTCGGGTCGGCGTCCGGCGTCATGGAAGCTTCGCAACAACTGTCGACCTCGCTCGGCGTCGCCGTGCTCGGCACCATCTTCTTCGCCCGGTTCTCGCACCACCCGGCGACCGACGCCCTGCGGGTCACGTCATGGGTCTGCCTGATACCGCTGGCCGCCGCCTTCGTCCTCGTGTTCCTACTGCCCAAGCATGCCCGAGACGCAGACGAGCACTAGACCCGAAGGGTTAGCCGCAGGACACGCCTAGGCAGTTCGGTCGGGGCGTGTTGCCGTGCGCGATGTTGTGGCCGCCGTCGATGGTGCCGTCGACCGCGTTGATTCCGTGGTTCCGGTTGACGTCGGCGACGTTGGCGGTCAGGACGTTGCCGGCCGAGTCTCCGGGCTGGTCCTCGAACACTCCGATGCCCACATCGCGGTTGCCGTTGGCGACGTTGCCGCGCACCGTGTTGCCCGTCACGGCGACGAGGATGATGCCACCGCCGTCGTCGGGACCGCCCTGGTTCGCGTTGGCGACGTTGCCGACGATGACGTTGCCGTTCGCGCCGCCGCCCACCACCAGTCCGGCAGTGTTGCGGCTCGTGTCGTTGCCGGCGACGCGATTGCCGGCGGAGCCGTTCTGGCCGCCTTCCAGGTCGATGCCCACCCCGTTGCCACCGGCGCGGTTGGCGCTCACCCGGCTGTTCTGCAGGTCGAACATGAACAAGCCGCTGTCGCCGTTGCCGCTCAGGACGTTGCCCTCGATCCGGGCGCCGGAGACTGCTCCGACGACCAGCCCGCTGGCCACGTTGTTCCGGGCGTGGTTCCCGGCGAGCAGGGTGCCGTCGGACCCGGCGTTCACCTCGATGCCCTGGTTCTGGTTCCCGTCGAGGGCATTGCCGAGAACGTGGGTACGGGGCGAATCGATGACGACCATGCCGTCCCAGGCGTTGTTCGCCAGGCGGTTCCCGCTGACCGTGGTCCCCGCGGAGGACAACACGTCCACGCCGTCGGACTGGAAAGCCGACACGTCATTGATCACCGTGCTCGCGGTCACCGAGCTGTTCGGCGAGTCCTGGACCAGCACACCGGCCGAGGCCTCGGGCTCGTTGCCGCCGGCCCCGATCTTGCGGATCGTCACGTTGCTCACCGCGCTGCCCGGCGCACCACGCAAGCCCACTCCGTTGAGGAAGAAGTGCGCGATCGTGCCGTTCCTGATCCGGACGCCGCCGTGACCGTCGTCGGCGATTCCCTCGCTGCCGGCCGCGTTCACCCCGCTGATCGAGTGCCCCGCAAGATCGACGGTGATGTTGTCCGCGCCGATCAGCAGGCCGTCTCCGGTGCAGCCGACCAGGCTGTTCGCGAGTCGAGTGCTGGCGGTCAGCGTCTGACCGCACGTCACCACCCCGGACGCCGGAGCCGCCTGAGCAGCCACCGGCCCGATCCAGGCCGCCAAGGTCAGACCCGCGACGGAGAAGAACGGAACAAGAAGGCTTCTGCGCACGATAACCACCCCCGTGATCGGCGCGACGAGGCGCCGACGTGCTAGGGAGAGTTGTACTCGCCGGCTGGGCCGCGCACCACCGGCAGAAACCACGCTGGCACGGGCACTCTGCCTTTGTGCGACGAGTTGCT
>DASXYE010000354.1:0-4855 GCA_036502695.1 Jatrophihabitantaceae bacterium | reverse complement strand
TACCCGCTCACCGACCTGGCCCTCGGCCGGATCACCTTTCCGTCCAACCCGTTGCCCCCGGGCATGTCCGACCCGGTCGCCGCCGTCGATGGCAACGACCACACCGCGTGGACGCCGGGCCCCGTGGCGCGGATGGTCGTCGATCTGGGTTCGGCGCAACCGCTCGGCCGAGCCGAGGTCGAGTGGTTCGGCGGGCGCCGGACGGCGGTGCGCGTGGACGTCAGCGCGGACGGCCTGGCCTACACGCCGGCCGGCACGATCGCCGCGGGACAGGGGTCGGCGCGTCTGGCTGCGACCGGCCGCTATGTGGCATTCACCGCCGTGGGCTGGCGACCGGGCTGGGCCGCCGTGCGCCGGTTCACACTGCTTCCGGGATAAACGCACTCGCGCCGACCCGGACCCGTCCAGCACAGTGAGAGCGTGACCACGACCGCCCCCGTCCGCGCCCGGCAGCGGGCCCGGGCCGCGGTCGCGATCACGTTTGCGACCAACGGCTTCCTGTTCGGCTCGTGGGTGCCGCGCATCCCGGAGGTCAAACACGACCTGCACCTGTCGTCGGCGGCGCTCGGCCTCGCGCTGCTCGCCCCGGCGGTCGGCTCGGTGCTGTCGATGAACCTGTACGGCCGGGCGAGCGCCCGCTTCGGCAGTGCGCGGCTGACCCGGTTCAGCCTGGTGCTGTTCTGCGCGTTCGCCTGGCTGCCCGGCCTGGCGCACAACCTGCCCACGCTGTGGTTGACGCTGTTCGTCTGGGGCACCGCGATCGGCGGACTGGACGTGGTGATGAACGCCCAGGGCGTCACCGTCGAGCACGCCTACGAGCGACCGGTGCTGTCCGGGTTCCACGCGGCGTGGAGCCTCGGCTCGCTGACCGGCGCCCTGATCGGCGGACTCGGCGCCGGGGCGGACATCCCGATCTCGGCCCAGCAGGGCACGCTGGCCGGCGTCGTGCTGGTGGGCGTGCTGCTGGCCGGACGCGCGTACCTGCCCGATCCCCCGCATCACGCCGAGACGGCGCCGACCACCGGCAAGCGCCGGGCGCTGCCCGAGCTGCGACTCGTCCTGCTCGGTGTCGCCGGGCTGTTCGCGCTGCTCAGCGAGGGCGCCGTCGCCGACTGGAGCGGCGTGCTGCTGCGCGACAACCTGCACGCCCATCCCGGGCAGGTCGGCCTGGCCTACGCGGCGTTCAGCACGACGATGACCGGCGGGCGGCTGGCCGGCGACCGGGTCGTGCACGCGCTCGGCCGGGCCCGCTCGATCGCCTTGCTGACCGCCATCGGCGCGGCGGGCCTCGCCGCCGGACTGGCGACGGGCAGCCTGATCGGCACGGTGATCGGCTTCGCGTTACTGGGCATCGGCCTGTCGGTGATGGTGCCGGTCGTGTTCAGCACGGCGGCGGACGGCGCGGCGCCGGGTCCGGCGATCGCGATGGTGTCGACGCTGGGCTACACCGGTTTCCTCGTCGGCCCCACCGCGATCGGAGTGATCGCCGAAGGCACCAGTGTGCCGTTCGCCTTGTGGCTACTGCCGATCTTCACCACGGCCGGCGGCGTGCTCGGGATCGCCGCCGTGCGGATGACGGCCGCGCGCAACGCCGCGGCGTCCACCGCCGAGTCGCAGATTGCGACGCCGCCGGGTGAGGCCTCGCACTAGCATCCGACCCGTGATCTTCATAACCGCGAAGTTCCGGGTCCGCCCTGAAGACGCCGAGCGCTGGCCCGACATCACCCGCGAGTTCACCGCGGCGACGCGGGCCGAACCCGGGTGCCTCTGGTTCGAGTGGTCGCGCAGCCTGGACGACCCGACCGAGTACGTGATCGTCGAGGCGTTCCGCGACGACGACGCCGCCGTCGCGCACGTCCAGTCGGATCACTTCAAGGGCGCCCAGCGCGACCTGCCGCCGCACCTGGTCGAGACCCCGCGCATCGTGAACTTCAAGCTCGACCAGGACGACTGGTCCGAACTGGGCGAGCTGGCGGTCCGCTAGCCCGATCCGAGCCCTCGAGATCCTGCGCATGGTGTCGACCGGCCTGGCTGCCCGGCAGATCGCCGAGCGACTCGTCGTCTCGCACCGCACCGTGCAGAACCACATCCAGAACACGCTGCGCAAGCCGGTCACCGGCCGATCCGCTGCGACGAGAACTCCGCAGCCTGCGGAACCCGCCGCCAACGCATGTCCTCGTGCACAAGATCCGCACACGGCGGAATACTCCGCGCACCGCGGAACACAAAGACAGGTCTCCCGTTATCTGACGGGTATGACCACGCCGTCGATGTTTTCAGGGTCGCCTTGTTCTTGGGTGCTGCATCCGGGCGCGGGGACGTCGTGCAGCGGCACGGTGACGTAGGTACCGAACTGGCGGGCCCCCTTCTCGTATGGCGGGCCTTGAAGACGCAGCTGCAACTGTGCGGCCGGCGCGCGCAGGTGGCACGTGGAAAACCAGCGGGCCGAGACGTCGACCTGGGTTCCCGGCTTGATCACGCGCGGCAGGAGCGCACTGGCGGTGGCGTCGGCGCCCTCGGTGAGTAGGTCGCCGCGCGAGTCGAGTAGGCGTGCGAGAGGCCCATGTCCCGGCATGGAACATTCAGAATCAGCGATGTCTTCGAGCGAGACGGTGATGATGACGGCCCCCTGGGCAGTGCGGTGGCTGACCGTGAGTAGCCGGAACTCCGAGGCGTCGCAGGCGTGGGTACCGGGGGACACCTGCCCATAGCCGGTACCGAGGCCGACGGGCGGGTGAGCTAGGCCGGCCGGCCGCGCGGGAGGGTCGTTCGGCGAGGTTCTTGACAGCAGCACGCCGAGAGCGATGGCGAGGACGGCCGCGACGCTAGCCGCGATCGCCAGGCGGGAGCGGAATCGCCGCGACCGGCCGGCGCGGACCTCGTCGAGCGGAGCAAGGTGGCCCGGCCGCAGTACGGATTCGTCCTGAAGCACAGTTGCAGCCCGCCAGCGGGCACCGTCAGCGTGCAGCCGCCGGTCCAATTCGTCATGCAGGTCAGCTCGCATCGTCTGTGTCCTTCTGCAGTAGCGCATGAAGCCGTTCCCGGGCGGCGGCGAGAGTGGACTTCACCGTGCCCGGCGAGCAGTCCTGACGACCGCAACCTCATCAACCGGGAGATCGAGGTAGTAGTACGCGGCAACCGCCGTCTGCTGCCGCATGGTCAGGAGCCCGATGTCGACGTACCTCCCATTCGCCGAACGCCACAGTCGGCGGCAGAGCCGATCGCCCCTCAGGCGGCACCAGCGACTCCATCTCCACACCCTTTATAAGCCGCGCGATCGGACTTCGGTTGCCTCCAGCGTGAATAAACCTCGCACGAGGGTCACGGACCTACCCGAGTCCGCGCTTACCGGCTCAACGTGCCCGGGACACTAGGCGCGTGCGGCGTCGTCGAGGGTCCGGTGGGCGCGGCCGATCATGGCCGCGTCCACCATGCGCCCGTCGGGCAGCACGGTGACGCCCCGCCCGGCGTCGGCCGCCTGCGCGAACGCGGCCAGCACGGCCTGCGCGTCGGCCACCTCGTCCGGGCTCGGGCGGAACGCCTCGCGGATCACCGGCAGCTGGCGCGGGTGGATGGCGGCCCGACCGCGGAAGCCGCTCGCGCGCCCGTCGCGACAGGACGCGGCCAGCCCGTCGAGGTCGTCGACGTGCGGGTACACCGACATGGCCGGCGGGATCAGGCCGGCCGCCCGGGCCGCCACGACGATGCGCGACCGCGGCCAGCTCAGCTCGGACGTGCCCAGGTCGCTGACCAGGTCGGCCTCCCCCAACCCGATGGCCACGACGCGGGGATCGGCCGTCGCGATCTCGAAAGCCCGCTCGACGCCGAGCGCCGACTCGATCAGGCAGGAGATGCCGACATCGGTGAGATTGGCCGCGGCGCGGACGTCCTCGGCCGACTCGACCTTGGGCAGCCGCACCGCCGCCAGCGCCGGCGGACGACCCAGCGCCTCCAGGTCGTGCACCACCCAGGGCGAACCGACCGCGTTCACCCGGACCTCGACCGAGTTCGGCGCGGCGTAGGGCAACCACTCGCACACCGCCCGCCGGGCGGCGTCCTTGTGGGCGGGCGCGACGGCGTCCTCGAGGTCGACGATCACGAGGTCCGCGCCGGATCCAGCAGCCTTGCTGTACATGTCCGGACGATCACCGGGCACGTAGAGCCAGGTCAACATCAGATGACCCCCTTGGCGCGCAGGGCGGCGATCTCATCGGGATCGCAGCCCAGTTCGGCCAGGACGGTATCGGTATCGGCGCCGTGCGCGCGACCGGCCCACCGGATGGCGCCCGGCGTCTGCGACATCCGGAACAGCACGTTCTGCATGCGCAACGGTCCGAGCTCGTCGTCGTCCACCGTCGTGATCGTGCCGAGCGCGGCGAACTGCGGATCGGTCGCGATGCCCGCCGCGTCGTAGACCGGGCCGACGGACGCCTGCGCCTCGTCGAACGCCCGGGCCACGTCGTCGGCGTCGCGCGCGGCGATCCAGGACCCCACCGCGGCGTCGAGCTCGTCGGCGTGCTCGGCCCGGCCGCGTCCGGTCGCGAACCAGGGCTGTGCCACCAGGTCGGCCCGGCCGACCAGTGTGACGACCCGCTCGGCGATGTTCTGCGAGCTGGTCGACACGGCCAGCCAGTGCCCGTCGCGGCTGCGGTAGACGTTGCGCGGCGCGTTGTTGGCCGAGCGATTGCCCATACGCGGCTGGATGAATCCGAGTTGGTCGTAGGCGGTGAGCTGCCCGCCGAGCATGGCCAGCATGGGCTCGATGATCGCCAGGTCGATCACCTGACCCCGGCCGGTGCGGTCGCGTTCCCGCAGCGCGGTCATGATCGCGAAGGCGGTGGCGATCGCGGTGATC
>DASXYE010000353.1:0-19756 GCA_036502695.1 Jatrophihabitantaceae bacterium | reverse complement strand
GGCCAACCCGGCGATCCGACCGACGGCCAGGGTCAGCCAGGCGGCGATCACGCAGGTGCCCAACCAGCCGACGCTGCTGGGCATCGGATGGCACAGCAGGGTGATCGTGCCGGTCGCCGCCACGGCGCACCCGACCGACAGCGGCTTCGGCGCTCGGACCATCAGCACGCCCAGGCCGATCGTGAGCACGGCGGCGACCACCGAGACGGCCAGGCTGCGGTGCGGGTGCGGATGCTGGCCCGCGGCGATCCCGACGAACACGGTCAGGATGCCGACCGTCGCCCAATCGGCGCCGCGCGGCAGCTGGTCGGTCGGGGCAGCCACGCCGGGCATCGTACGGGCGGACCCGGGGGCCCGCCCGTACGCAGCCACGGTCACAGGGCCGCGCGGCGGGCCGCGAGCACCGTCGCGGCGACGGCCAGCCCGGCCGCGATGATCAGCGAGTTGGTGGCGGTGCCCAGCCCCAGCCAGGGCTCGCGGATCGACTTGGTCACCTGCGTCAGCGGCAACACGTCGGCCACGTGGCGCAGCGCCGAGCCCATCACCTGCGGCGGCGGACCGCCCGAGCCGAGCAGGAACGACGGGAAGAACAGCAGCAATCCCACCGCCTGCGCCGATCGGGCCGACGGCATCAGCGAGCCGAGCAGCACTCCGCCGCTGACGAAAGCCACGGCGCCGACCGCGATGCCCGCGAGCGCCCGCGCCGGCAGGTGCATCGCCGGGATGCCGTACACCGGCGCGGCCACGATCAGCAGCATCGCCGCCGCCACCGCGGTGACGATCAGCCCGACGACGAGCTGCGCCGCCGCGAACGAGAACCGCGGGAAGCCGGAGGCCGAGAACCGGCGCAGCACACCGCGTTCCCGATAGGAGGCGAGGTGCACCGGCAACATGATCAGTCCGGTCGCGGCGATCACCACCGTGAGGTACGAGGCGACGTACCACTGCGATGGCTTCGCACCGGCGAAGTCGGGGTCGGGAGTCGTCCCGAACGAGCCACCGATGATCAACATGGTGACGATGGGGAACGCGAACACGAAGGTCAGCACGAGGGGATCGCGCACCATCAGCTTCAGCTCGGCGCGGATCAACCGGCCCATTGCGCTACTCATGCCACAACTCCTTCTTCGCTCTTCGCGCAAGCGCTCATCGCATCGCTCGCTTCCGCTCGCTGTTCGCTGCCGGTTCGCTGGCGCTCGCTGCGATGCTCACGAGCGAGCTCCAGTGTCGTGGTCGAGACGTCGGTGTCGTTGTCGAGCAGGCCGAGCAGGGCGGCCTCGAGGTCGGGCACCTCGACAGTCAGGTCGGGCGGGACGGCGCCGCGGCGGACCAGGATGGCGCCCACATAGGCGATGATGCTGCGATCGCCGCGCACCTCCAGCCGGTCGTCGATGCGCTCGACGGTGCGCACTCCACTCAAGGCGCGCAGCTCGGTGTACAGCTCGGCTGTACCTGTCCAGGTGAACCGCACGGTGGCCCAGCGCGCGTGCCGATCGACCAGGTCGGCCGGCGGCCCGGCGTCCAGCACCTGGCCGTCCCGCATCGCGATCACCCGATCGCACAAGGCTTCGGCCTCGTCCAGCTCGTGCGTGACGAGTACGACGGTGGCGCCCTCGTCGCGCAGCTGGGCGACGGCTGCCCACACGTTGCGCCGCGCCGCCGGGTCCAGGCCCTGCGTCAGCTCGTCGAGGAACACCAGCTCCGGCCGGTTGAGCAGGGCCAGCACCAGGAACAGCCGCTGCCGCTCGCCGCCGCTGAGCGACCCGAACGCGCTGTTACGCCGGGGCGTCAGCCCGAACCGGTCGAGCAGCTCGCCGGCGTCGCGAGCCCGCGCCGTCATGAACAGGTCCACCGCCTCGCGCACCCGCAGCCGGTCCGGCAGCGCCGAGTCCTGCAGCTGGCTGCCGATGTGCGGCCGCAGCTGGTCGGCCTGCGTGGCCGGGTCGTAGCCGAGGACGCGCATCGTGCCGCTGTCCGGACGGCGCAAACCCTGGATGCATTCGACGGTCGTCGTCTTGCCGGCGCCGTTCGCGCCGATCAGCCCGACGATCTCGCCCCGGGCGACGTCGAGGTCGACGCCGTCCACCACCGTCCGCCCGCCGTAGTGCTTGTGCAGGTCGCGGACCATCACCACCAAGTCGTTTCGCATACCGGAAATGGTGGTTCGCCAGGCCCCGCGAGCGCGTCGCCGCACGGGTAGAACCAGGCCTCCACCCACGGACAGAGTGCAGGAAGATCCGCTAGCGCTCGCGATCATCCTGCGGATGGCCGGGCAGTCCCACGTGAGTTGTCCGGGCTTCGCGATGTCAGAGCGTCGCGACGCGCGGACAACCCCATTCAGCGGGCCAGTACGGTGGGTGGGTGCCTGCCACCACGCTTGCTCCGCACGCGATCACCCTGCCCACCCCGTCCTTCGAACTCGTGCACGCGACGCTGCCCAACGGGCTGCGCGTCGTCCTGGCGCCGGACCGGTCCGCTCCGGTCGTCGGGGTCGCCGTGCTGTACGACGTGGGATTCCGTTCCGAACCCGAGGGACGCACCGGATTCGCGCACCTCTTCGAGCACCTGATGTTCCAGGGCTCGGCGAATCTGGAGAAGCTGGCGCACTTCCGCTACGTGCAGTCCAGCGGCGGGACGTTCAACGGCAGCACCCATCCGGACTACACGAACTACTTCGAGGCGCTGCCGTCCAACGCCCTGGAGCGCGGGCTGTTCCTCGAGGCCGACCGGATGCTGAGCCCGCGGATCACCGAGGAGAACCTGGCCAACCAGATCGCCGTGGTGAAGGAAGAGATCCGGGTCAACGTCATGAACCGGCCCTACGGCGGCTTCCCGTGGCTGGAGCTGCCGCCGGTGCTGTTCGACACGTTCCCCAACGCGCACAACGGGTACGGCGACTTCGTCGATCTCGAGAGCGCCACGGTCGACGACGCGGCCGACTTCTTCAAGCGCTACTACGCCCCGGGCAACGCCGTGCTGACCGTGGCCGGCGACCTCGATCCGGAAGAGACGCTGGCCCTGATCGAGAAGCACTTCGGCGGCATCGCGCAGCGCCGCGTCGCGAAGCGCCCCGACTTCGGCGAGCCACCGCTGACCGAGGAACGCCGGGCCACCACCACCGATGCGCACGCCCCCATCCCCGCGGTGGCGCTGGGCTATCGGGTGGCCGACCCGGTGCGCGAGCTCGACGCCCACCTCGCGAACATCCTGCTGACCGAGGTGCTGTCCGACGGCGACGCGTCGCGGCTGCAGCGCCGGCTGGTGCAGCGCGATCACCTCGTCACCGACGTGTCGGCCTACCTGGGCGAGTTCGGCGATCCGTTCGACGAGCGCAACCCGACGCCGCTGACGATCACGGCGCACTACCCGGACGCCGGTTCGCTCGACCGCATCCTGACCGGCATCGACGAGGAACTCGACCGAGTGGCCAACGACGGCCTCGACGCGGGCGAGCTCGATCGGGTGCGGACCAAGTTCGCCAGCGCGCTGTACCGCGAGATGGACGCCGTGATCTCCCGGTCGCTGAACTTCGCCAAGTTCCAGTTGATATCCGGACGGGCCGAGCTGATCAGCGAACTGCCCGAGCGGCTCAGCGCGATCAACGACCTGGACGTGCAGACCGCCGCCGCTGCCTTGCGCCCGGATCGACGAGCCGTCGTCGAGCTGATCGCCGGAGGTGCCGCATGAGCGCCCCGGCCCTGAATGTGACCGTTCCGGCGCTGGGCACCGCCCGCCGGGTGCGCAAGCTCGCGACGCTCGACCGCACGCTCGACTCCGGGCTGCACCTGTTGGTGGTCCGCAAGCCAGGCGTGCCGCTGGTCGAGGTCCGGCTGCGGATGCCGTTCCTGTCGGCCCGGGCCGGTCACGCCGCGCGGGCCACCCTGCTCTCCGACGCCGTACTCACCGGTACGGCCGGGCACGATCGGGCCGGACTGGCCGCCGCGGTGCAGCGCCTGGGCGGCGACATCGGCTTCGGCGTCGACGCCGATCGGCTGCAGCTGTCCGGCAACGTGCTGGCCACCAACCTGCGCGGCTTCCTCGACGTCGTCGCCGAGGTGCTGACCGGCGCCACCTACCCGAACCGGGAAGTGCTGGCCGAACGCGAGCGGCTGATCGAGCGGCTCACCATCGCCCGCTCGCGGGCCGGCGTGGTGGCTGCCGAAGCGCTGGCTCACCGCATGTGGGGCGATCACCCCTACGCCCTCGACCTGCCCGAGGCCGACGACGTCCAAGCGGTGACGGCGGCCCAGGTCCGGCGGCTGCACGGCGACCTGGCCCGTCCGGGCAACGCCACGCTGGTCATCGTCGGCGACGTGTCGGCCGCGCGCACCGCCGATCTCGTCGCGAAGACGCTCGCCGGCTGGACCGGAACGGCGGCCACCGCTCGGGTCCCGGCGCTGCCCACGGTCGAGTCCGGACCGTTGCTGCTCGTCGACCGTCCGGGCTCGGTGCAGTCGTCGCTGCGGCTGGGCACGTCGGCGCTGCGCCGTGACGACGAGGGCTACCCGGCGCTGCAGCTGGCCAACCTGATCTTCGGCGGGTACTTCTCGTCGCGGTGGACCGAGAACATCCGCGAGGACAAGGGCTACACCTACGGACCGCACAGCGGCCTCGACCATCACTCGCTGGGTTCGACGTTGCAGCTGCAGGCCGACGTGGCCACCGAGGTCACCGGCCCGGCCATGCTCGAGACGTACTACGAGCTCGGCCGGCTCGCGTCGCTGGCGCCGTCCGACGACGAGATCGAGTCGGCGCGCCAGTACGCGATCGGCACGCTGGCGTTGTCGACGGCGACCCAGTCCGGACTGGCGTCCACGTTGGCGTCGCTGGCCGGCGTCGGCCTCGGACCGGACTGGCTGGCCGAGCATCCGCGCCGGCTGGCCAAGGTCACCCGGGACGAGATCGCCGCGGCGGGCGCGGAGTTTTTCGCCCCGACCCGGTTCGCGACCGTGGTGGTCGGCGATTCGGACGCGGTGCGCGCACCGCTCGCGGCGCTGACGCCCGTCGAGTGATGACTCTCGCGTGATGCCGGACGAGCTGGATCACCCGCCCCGGCTGGCCCGGGCCGAGTACGACCGGGCGGCGCTGCACCGCACGGATGCCGCGTGGCTGGCCGAAGCGTGGGCCAAGGCTCGGGTGCTGGTGATCAGCCCGGACGTGACCACGCCGGTCGAGCGCGGCGACGGAGCGGTGCGTCTGGCGCTGCGCGATCCGTCCACTGTGGACGGTTCCTTGGCGCGGCGGTTCCTGGGCGTCGTCGACGGCGTGCCGTACTTCACGGTCACCGTCCCGGTCTCGTCCTCGGACTCGTCCGGCTCGTCCGGCTCGTCCGAGGATGCGACCGGCTGGGCGAACCTGCGCGAGGTGGGCGCCGCCGCCGACGACCTGCCGGCCGCGTTGCTGACCAGCGCCGTGGCCCTGGAGCAGTGGCACGCCCGGCACCAGCGCTGCCCGCGCTGCGGCGCCGTCACCGAAGAAGCACAGGCTGGCTGGACACGGGTGTGCACCAACGACGGCAGCGAGCACTTCCCGCGCACCGATCCGGCGGTGATCATGCTCGTGCACGACGGGGCCGACCTGTGCCTGCTCGGACGGGGCCCCCAGTGGGGTGAGAAGCGGTTCTCGACGCTGGCCGGATTCGTCGAGCCGGGGGAGTCCCTCGAGGCGGCCGTCGCCCGCGAGGTGTTCGAAGAGGTCGGCGTCGCGGTCACCGACGTGCGTTACATCGGGTCGCAGCCGTGGCCGTTCCCGTCATCGTTGATGGTCGGCTTCGTCGCGCGCTTGTCCGGTGATCCGTCGCTGCACCTCGATCCGAAGGAGATGGCCGAGGCGCACTGGTTCACCCGCGACGAAGTGCAGCAAGCCGCCGATGGGGCAGACAACGGCACGCCCGCCGACCCGGACGCCCGCATCCACTTCGTCTCGCCGCGCCTGTCCATCTCGCGCTACCTCATCGACGGCTGGCTCGCCCGCCGCTGGTAGCTACGTCGAGCGGCTGATGGCCGGGTGGCGGGGGTCGTCCAGGCGCACGACGACGTCGGCAGTGTTCACCGGGTCGACGTCGCGGTCGTACTCGTCGAAGGCCGGCAGCGTCCAGGCCCAGTCGTCGGCGGTGCGTCGAGCCCGAGCGGCCGGGCCTATCGCCAGGTGGATGGTGACGTCGAACGGCAGGTCCCGGCCGAGCAGCAATGCACCGCTGACGACCACGACGGTTCCCGCCACTGCGGCCAACCGGGGCGAGCGGGTGGCCCGGTTCGTCGCCGGGTCGCGCAGTGAGGGCAGGTACGCACCCGATCCGCCCGGTCCGAGCGGCGCCAGCACCTCGCGCAGCAGCGCACCGGCGTCCAGCCAATCGTCGCGGTAGGACTGTAGGTCGTGGCGGCCGTGCTCGAGGCGCAGCGAGGCGTCCCGCCAGAACGTCGACGCCTGGATGTGTAGGAACGGCCGCCCGCCGGCGAGCAGTGGCTCGCGCAGGGATTCGGCCATCCCGCCCGGGTCGGCGGCGTGCGGTCCGTCCACCGCTACGCGCAGTGCCGGGCCGGCGAGATCCACGGCGAGCAGGACACCGGTCAACTCGTCGGGCAGCCGGTCCGGGGCGATCGGCTGGTAGCGGCGCGGCACCGTCCGACCGTATCGATCATCAGCGAAGTCAGAGCACAAGAGATATTGCACAAGAGATATTGTGCAAGTACTCTTGCGCGTATGCCGAAGAAGCCCGACGTCCGCCAGATCACCGACTCGCGAGTACTGGCCGCCATGGCGCACCCGCTGCGTCGCCGGCTCGTCGATCTGCTCAAGGTCGAGGGTCCGGCGACGGCGAGCGTGCTGGCCGAGCGCACGGGCGAGGCGATCGGCAACATCAGCCACCACATGAAGGTGCTGGCCGCCTCCGAGCTGGTCGAGGAGGCTCCGGAGCTGGCACGGGACCGGCGCGAGCGCTGGTGGCGGCTCGTGTCGAGCGCGCTGCGGTGGTCGGTCCGCGACTTCGCCGACGACCCGGCCGGCGAGGCGGTTGCGCTGGCCGCCGCCTCGCTCGGCGTAGACCGGCAGCTCCAGCTGCTCAACGCGTGGCGAGCGGCCAGCCCGGAGATACACGCCGCCTGGTCGGAAGGACCGTTCTCCACCGACAGCTGGCTGCGCCTGTCGCCGGACGAGCTGGCGCGGTTCAGCCAGGAGCTGATCGGGCTGATCCGGAGCTGGGCCGACCGCGACCTGCCCGAGGACGGCGTCGACCGCGAACCGGTGTTCGTGTTCGCCCACGGCTTCCCGGCCCGGCCATGACCGCCGTCCTGGACCGAGCTGGCCCGGCGCCCGCGTCCGGCCCGGCGCCGACGACCTGGCGGCGCGACTTCCGGCTGCTCTGGCTGGGCGAGACGACCTCGAGCCTCGGCAGCTCGGTCACGATCGTGGCTTTGCCACTCGTCGCGATCTCGCTGCACGCGAGCGTCGTCATGATCGGCCTGCTCAGCGCCGCCGCCTGGCTGCCGTGGCTGCTGATCGGTTTGCCGGCCGGGGCGTGGGTCGACCGGCTGCCCAGGCGTCCGGTGATGTTGGTCTGCGACGCCGTGTCCCTGGCGGTGTTCGTCAGCGTGCCGATCGCGGCTTGGCTGGGGATGCTGACGATCGCCCAGCTGCTGGTCGTCGCCCTGCTCGCCGGTGCGGCCAAGGTCTTCTTCGCCACCGCGTACCGCACCTACCTGCCGGCGCTGGTTCCGGCCGAGCAGCTGGTCGACGGCAACGCCAAGTTGCAGGGCAGCGAGTCGGCGGCCCAGATCGCCGGGCCGGGGCTGGCCGGACTGCTGGCCCAGGCCGTCGGCGCGGCGACCGGGCTGCTGGCCGACGCGGTCAGCTTCCTCGTCTCGGCGGTGTGCCTGCGAGCGATCCGCGGCGTCGAGCCCGTGCGCACGAGGACCCGGCAACGGCTGCGGCACGAGATCGGCGAGGGGCTGCGCTTCGTGGCCCGCGACCGGTTCCTGCGTCCGTACGTCGTGTTCGGCGGGGTGGCCAACCTGGCCCTGACCGGCTACCAGGCGATCGTCGTGGTGTTCCTCGTTCGCGAGGTCGGCGTCGGCTCGGGCACTGTCGGGCTGCTGATCGCGACCGGCAGCGTTGGCGGCGTGCTCGGCGCGACGGTGGCGCCGTGGCTGGCCCGGCGACTCGGCACGGCGCGGGCGCTGTTGCTGGCCAAGGTCGGGCTGGCACCGTTCGGCTTGCTGATCCCACTGACCGGACCCGGTGCCCGGCTGGCTTTCTTCGTGGTCGGCGGCGGCGTCGTGGTGGCCGGCATCGTGGGCGGCAACGTCATCTCGGCCGGCTTCACCCAGCGGTACTGCCCGGCCGAATTGTTCGGACGGATCTCGACGAGCATGCAGGTGGTCAACTTCGGCACCATCCCGGTGGGCGCGATGCTCGGCGGGGTGCTGGGTGGGGCCCTCGGCACCCGGACGACGTTGTGGTTGATGCTCGGGCTGTTCGCCGCGTCCGGGGCGATCTTGTTGGCCAGCCCGTTCCGTGGACGGCGTGACCTGCCGACCGAACCGTCACACCCCGGTGGCACCATCGGGGCATGAACGCCGAGGTCGTGTTGGAGGGGCTCGACCCGGAGCAACGCGCCGCCGCGAGCGCCGTCCGCGGCCCGGTGGTGATCCTGGCCGGCGCGGGTACCGGCAAGACCCGGGCCATCACCCATCGCATCGCCTACGCGGTGCGCTCCGAGGCGGTGCCGGCCGGGCAACTGCTCGCTGTCACGTTCACCGCGCGGGCGGCGGGCGAACTGCGCGCCCGGCTGCGCAACCTCGGTGCGCAGGGCGTGCAGGCCCGGACGTTCCACGCGGCCGCGCTGCGCCAGTTGCAGTACTTCTCGCCGCGGGTGCTCGGTGGCGGCATGCCCGAGGTGATCGCCAACCCGATCCGGCTGGTCGGCAACGCCGCGGCCCGGGCCCGGCTGCGGCTGCACCGCACCGAGCTGCGCGACCTGGCCGCCGAGATCGACTGGGCCAAGGCGGCGCTGGCCGGCCCCGAGGACTACCCGAAACGGTCGGTCGAGGCAGCCCGCACCCCGCCGCTGGACGCCGCCACGGTGGCCGAGGTCTACGACGGCTACGAGAAGGCCAAGCGCCGGGCCGGCCAGGTGGACTTCTCCGACCTGCTGCTGATCATGGCCGGGGCGATCGAGCAGTACGGCGACGTCGCCGAAGAGGTGCGCTCGCGTTACCGGCACTTCGTCGTGGACGAGTACCAGGACGTTTCACCGCTGCAGCAGCGGTTGCTCGACGCCTGGCTCGGCGGCCGCGAGGACATCTGCGTGGTGGGCGATGCCAACCAGACCATCTACTCCTTCGCCGGCGCGACGCCGCGGCACCTGCTGCAGTTCCGCACCCGTTACCCCGAGGCGGTCGAGGTGCGGCTGCACCGCGACTACCGGTCCACCCCGCAGGTCGTCGAGCTGGCCAACCAGCTGATCCGCGGCGGCGTCCAGCTCGTCGGTCAGCGCGAACCCGGCCCGACGCCGACGTTCAGCGAGTTCGACGACGAGCCGGCCGAGGCCGCCTCGGTCGCCCTGAAGTGCCACAACCTGATCGACGCCGGGACGCCGGCCGCCGAGATCGCGGTGCTGTTCCGGGTGAACGCCCAGTCCGAGGTGTACGAGGCGGCGCTGTCCGCGGCCGGCGTCCCGTACGTCCTCCGCGGCGGTGAACGGTTCTTCGACCGGCCCGAGATCCGCGAGGCCCGGTTGCTGCTACGCGGCGCTGCCCGGGGCGACACCGACGGGCAGCCATTGCCCGAGGCGGTGCGCGGAGTGCTGGCCAGCGTCGGCTGGCATCCCGACGACCCGCCGCCCGGCGGGGCCGCCCGCGAGCGGTGGGAGTCGCTGGCCGCCCTGGTCAGCCTGGCCGACGACCTGCTGGCCGCCGATCCGCAGACGCACCTGCCCGAGCTGGTCGCCGAGCTGGATCAACGCGCCAGCGCCCAGCACGCCCCGACCGTCCAGGGCGTCACGCTGGCCTCGCTGCACAGCGCCAAGGGGCTCGAGTGGGACGCGGTGTTCCTGGTCGGGCTGACCGACACGACCATCCCGATCCAGCACGCCACCACCGACGAGCAGCTGGCCGAGGAACGCCGGCTGCTCTACGTCGGCATCACCCGGGCCCGCGAGCGGCTGGCCCTGTCCTGGGCGCTGGCCCGCAGTCCGGGCCAGCGGCGCGGCCGCCGCCCGAGCCGGTTCCTGGACGGGCTTCGTCCGGCCGGCACCCCCGTCCCGCGGAAGAAGTCCAAGACGGTCAAGCCCGCGGCCGAGGACGCCGAGCTGTTCGGGCGGCTGCGCGCCTGGCGCAAGCGGCAGGCCGAATCCCAGGGCGCGCCGGCCTTCGTCGTCTTCTCCGACGCGACGCTGGTGGCGATCGCCGACGCCCAGCCGGACAGCCGCACCGCGCTCGCCCAGGTCTCCGGCGTGGGCCCGGCCAAGCTGGACCGCTACGCCGAGCCGGTGCTGGCCGTGCTCGGCGGCGCTGATCCAAATTCCGTGGCGCTGGCCGAGATCGCGACCTAAGGTTCCCTAGTCGGCGGAGCTTCCCGTCTAGGGATCCCGTCTAGGGAATTAATCGGATTGCCCAGGTCACACGTGCTCCGATAATCTTCTCCTCGTGTAAGACGCCAGGCGCGCAGTTCGGCGCGCCGCCCGCGATGAAGGAGGTGGTCCCAGTGAACAGCACAACGTTCCCGGCCACTCCGTACGCGGGGCGCGAAATCGCGTTCACGATGTTCGGCGCCGGGCAGCAGTCTGTCTGGCGGCAGCGGCTGCTCATGTCGGCCCGGGTAATTCCGGTGCCCAATCAGCGCCTGAACGTCACCGATCTCCAGCAGACCCCGACCGGCAACGGTCACCGTTCCGCTGCCAAGCCGGGCAGCCCGCCTCGAGGAGTCCCTCGCTGATCAGGCATCAGCGACAAGGCTCTCCTCGAGGCCGCGGCTCCCATACGGGAACCGCGGCCTGGTTGTTTGTCCACACTGTCCGCCCACTACTAGCCGCCCACGACACCTGCCCACCACGACCCACGACCCACGACCTACCTGGAGGTGACCCGCAGTGTTGACCGGCTGCGCGACCGGCCTAGTCGACCTCGACGCTCAGGCCGCGTTCGGGCTCGGCGCCGTACTCGACTCGGCGCTACTCGACCCGATCTCGCCCCAATGTCCCGACAACGTGCCGTGCCGGGTGCAGGACCCGGATCTCTGGTTCGCGGACACCCCGTCCGACCTGGAAACGGCCAAGCAGTACTGCCGGGACTGCCCGGCCCGTCTCGCCTGCCTCGCCGGCGCCCTCGAGCGTCGCGAGCCCTGGGGAGTCTGGGGCGGAGAGATCTTCGAACGCGGGCAGATCATCGCCCGCAAGCGGCCGCGGGGACGTCCCCGCAAGAACGACCGCGAGGTGGCCGCATGAGCACCGCCGCCCCGCGCCACATCACGATCACGACTTCCATGAGGAGCACCAAGATGTACAGCATGCATGAAGCGCTCGCGCGCGAGCATATGTCCGAGCTGCGCCGCCAGGCCAGCGAGCACCGAGTGGCGAGCGAGTCTCGCGCCGCTCGGCGTCAGCGCCGGCTGCAGTGGTTGGCGCGCTCGACGCACCAGCGCTCGTAATCGGACCGGTTTTGGTCACCAGTACGCGTATGTGACGACTGGCGACCAAAACCGACAACGAACGGCACGGGTCCGTGCCACTGACAGCGCGGCCGCTGGACTTCGGTCCGGCGGCCGCGCTCTTATTGACGGATGCAGGAAATCTGCTCGATGTGTGGGCGGATGGCCGATCCGAACAGCGACGGCGATCCGCCGCTCACCTGGTGTGCCGACCTCGTCGAGACCCGGGACGGGCCGCGCACCAAGTGGATCTGCGACTCCTGCACCCGCAAGTACGTCCGCTCGATCGAGGCCAAGCTAGATCAAGAGTGGTGGTAACTCAGTCCCAGAGGCGCATGGAGCGGCGGAAGATGCCGGCCAGGTCCTCGGCGGTCACCGGCTTGGGCGCGATCGCGAGCAGCCGCTGCTGCTTGAGCGCCCCCTCGACGAGATCGTCGACGTCCGCGTCGCCGAATCCCACGGCGGCCACTCCGGCCGGGATGCCGATGTCGCGCATCAGCGTGATGAGCGCCGTGGGCAGCGCGTCCGGGCCGGGCGCGACGTCCGGGTCGAGCAGTTGCGCGGCCCGCACGTGCCGATCCGGCGCCGCCTCGAACGTGAACCGGAATGCCTCGGGCGCGGTCAGCGACACCGACATGCCGTGCGGCACCATCGGCTCGTCGTCGGGGTAACCCTCCGGGTGGAACGTCCGCACGCGTCCGGCGATCGGGTAGGCATTGGCGTGCGGGATGTGCACCCCGGCGTTGCCGAACCCCATCCCGGCGAAGGTGGCCGCCATCGCCATGTCACCGCGAGCGGCCCGATCGCCGCCGTCCTTCACCGCCGCGCGGAAGCTGCCGGCCAGCAGCCCGAGCGCACGCTCGGCCCACATGTCGGCCACCGGGTTGGCGCCGCAGTACGGCACGCGCTGCTCGGGCCGCTTGCGGTCGAATGACGTGTAGGGACGGGCGGTGTAGCTCTCCAGGGCGTGGCACAGGATGTCCATGCCGGCCGACGCGGTGACCCCGGCGGGCTGCGTCATCGTCAACGACGGATCGACCACGGCGAGCGTCGGACGCAGCCGGGCGTGGCTGATGCCCGACTTCACGTGCTGCTCGAGCACGTCCATGATGCAGACCGTCGTGCTCTCCGCCCCGGTGCCGGTCGTCGTCGGCACGGCCACCAGCGGCAGCAGCGGCTGGGTCGGCGCCTGCCCGCCGCCGACTGGTTGGTTGACGTAGTCGAGCAGCTCACCCGGATTAGTCAGCAGCAGGTTCATCGCCTTGGCGGTGTCGATGCTGGATCCACCGCCGACAGCCACCAGCGCGTCCCACGGGCCGTGTTCGCGACCCCACTCGATCGCGAACCGCATGCTGTCGTCGGTCGGCTCGACGTGCACGCCGTCGAACACCACGGCCTCGACGCCGAAGTCCTGCATCTGCGCCGCGATCCGGTCCGGCGCGCCGGTCTCGGCCACCCGGGCATCGGTGACCAGGGCGGCCCGCCGGACGCCGAGCGCCGCCAGGTCGTAGCCGATCTCGGCCGAGGCCCCGTCGCCGAACTTCAGCTGGGGCGTGCCGTAGGTGAAGACCGTCTCGGTCATGAGGGCGTGTCCTCCGCGAATCCGGGTAGCCAGCGCTCGGCGAGCGCGCGGTAGTTGGCCGTCGCCTCGAGCTGGCAGACGACGGCGGTGGAGCCAAGGGTGACGCGATGCACGAGCAGGTAGGACGGCGGCAGGTTGAACAGCCGACCGATCTGCGCTTCCTCGCGCCGGGGATCGCCGATGCGCGCTGCCTGCTCGCGCATCCACTTGCGGGTGAACGTGAACGTGTCGCGGGCCAGCGGCTCGATGATCGGCCGCAGGTAGCTCATGATCTGGCGCGGTTCGACCAAGATGTCGGGCCGGATGAACCCCTGCTCGACCATGACGGCCATGACCGCCTCGGCGTCCTCGGCGATGGCGTAGCGCATCATCGCGCCGAGCGGGGCGGGCATGCCGCCGGGCAGCCGGGCGACGGCGCCGAAGTCGACGACGCCGAGCCGGCCGTCGGCCAGCAGCCGGAAGTTGCCGGGATGGGGATCGGCGTGCAGCAGCCCGGCCCGTTGCGGCGCCGAGTAGTGCAGCAGGGCCAGCAGGTACCCGCAGTGGTCGCGCCGCTCCTTGTCGCCGTGGGCGATGATCTGCGACAGCGGCGTGCCGTCGATCCACTCGGTGATGATCACCTTGGGCGCGCTGGCCACCACGCGGGGCACCAGGATCTCGGCGTCGTCCGCGTAGGCGGCGGCGAACGTGCGCTGGGCGTCGGCCTCGAGGTTGTAGTCGAGCTCTTCCATGACGCGTTCGCGCAACTCGGCGAGCAGCGGCTTGATCTCCAGCCCGGGGGACATCCGGCTGAACAGCCGCGCGAATCGGGACAGCTGCGTGAAGTCGGCCATCAGCGCCGGCCCGGCGCCCGGGTACTGGATCTTGACGGCGACGTCGCGGCCGTCGGCCCACACGGCCCGGTGCACCTGGCCGATGCTGGCCGCCGCGGCGGGCACGTCGTCGAACGAGGTGAACCGATCCCGCCAGCGCCGGCCGAACTGCTCGGCCAGCACGCGGTGCATGACGTCCGCCGACATCGGGGGCGCCGCTTCCTGCAGCCGGGTCAGCGCCTCGCGATACGGCGCCGCGTAGGACTCGGGTAGCGCCGCCTCGAACACCGACATGGCCTGGCCGAGCTTCATCGCCCCGCCCTTGAGCTCGCCCAGCACGGTGAACAGCTGCTCGGCGGTGCGCTGCTGCATCTCGGCGGTGACCGCGTCGGCCGACTTGCCGGCCAGCCGCTTGCCCAGCCCGACGGTGGCTCGACCGGCGACGCCCAGCGGCAGTGACGCCAGCCGGGCGGTGCGCGTGGAACGCCGTTGCGGGATGTCGGCCACAGGCTCATTCTGCCCAACCGGCGCTCTGGGCGGCGTGGGCACCGCAGTCACAGTCCGGATGCGGTGGCCAGGTACGGCGGCGAAGTCGCCAGTCCGGCAACTCGATCTCGAGGGTGCCCTCGATCGTGGCCGGGTCCGCGCCGTCCACGAACGCCAGTGCCTGCAAGGCACTCACGCTCGCGACGAGGCTGGCCAGGCTGACGTCCGACGGCGGCCCGTGCTTCGGCGGCACCGCCAGCTGGACGGCCAGCGCGGACCACGCGCCGTCCCGGTCGAGCCGGTGCAGGTCGGCGCAGCGCAGGCAGCTGGCGACTCCGGGTAGGGCCAGCGGACCGACCTGACCGTGGTCGGCGCCGGCGTGGGCCACCAGGTGCGGCACGCCGTGGCCGTGCAGCGCGTCGCGCAGTTCCGGATCGACCGGGCTGTCGAAGGCGAGCACCACGAGATCGCCCCGCGTCGGCGCCGCGTGCGGGCTGGCGTCGCAGTCCGGGGCGGCGCGCCGGACAGCGGCCACGGCGGCCCGGGTGAAGCGCTGTCCCTCGTCGCCCGGCGGGACGCCGCCGGGTGCGACCTGGTGCAGCCGGATGTCGCCGGCGCCCGACACGGACACGTGGCCCACCCCGGCGGCGGCGAGCAGCGTGGCGATCATCGGCGCGATCCGGCTGGTGCCCATGACGGTGACGGTGGCGGTCCGGCGGCTGGCCAGCACGTCCTCGGCGCGATCGCCGTAGCGCACCCGCAGCGCGGCCAGCTCAGCGGCCAGGCGGGGGATCTGGGTGGCGCGCAGCCGCGGTTGCGGCCGGATCAGCAGGCCCGCGGCGCGCAGGGCGGCCAGCGTCGACGTCGGCACGTCCAATCGACGGACGGTCGCCTGGTCGAGGCCGTCGACGACCACCCGCCGCGTCCCGAGCTCGATCTGGACCTGCCCGGGCGCACGCCAGAGCAGCCGCGCGGAGGGGTTGAGGGTCGGGTTGAGCGCGGGCCCGGGAACCGGCTCGACCTGTGGATCAGGGTTGTGGATCACGATTCGCTCACATCCACATCGGCTGCGGGTCGCTCACCGAGCACACGATGGCAGAGTCGCCGAGATCGCGTCGGCGGTTGTCCACAGGCCGAAGTTGGCTCCTTTTCGTGCCGTATTGCGTACTGAAGGTAGTCGTGGCTGACCGACCGTGACCCTCAACCGCATGTCCACACCTGTGGATAGTGGTGTGGATACCGTGCGAATAACCCGACCGCAGCCTGTGGATAGTCGGCGACGGACTGTGGAGTTTCCGGATCGTGTCGTGCCGGTGACGTGGTTGGGTCACTATCGCCACCCAAAGCGTCGGTCCGGCCAGCTAACGTGACCTCGTGATCGAGCCCGTGCCGCCGGACGTCGAGGTGCGCCGCAGCGCTCGGCGGCGCCGCACGGTGTCCGCCTACCGCGAAGGCGCGCGCATCGTGGTGCTCATCCCGGCGCGCTTCAGCCGCAGCGAGGAGCGGCGCTGGGTCGACGAGATGGTCGAACGGGTCACCACCCGCGAGCAGCGCGAGCGCAGCCGGGGCCCGCGGCGTAGCGACGCGGCGCTGGCCCGCCGGTGCCGCGAGCTGTCCGCGCGCTATCTCGGCGGCCGGGCGAACCCGACCAGCGTGCGGTGGGTCGACACGATGCGCACCCGGTGGGCCTCCTGCACGCCGGCCGACGGCACGATCCGGGTGTCCACCCGGCTACGCGATCTGCCCGGCTGGGTGCTCGACTACGTGTTGGTGCACGAGCTGGCCCACCTGCGCGTCCCCGGGCACGGTCCGGACTTCTGGCGGCTCGTGCAGCGCTACCCGCGCGCGGAACGGGCCCGCGGCTACCTCGACGGCATCAGCGCCGCCGCCCAGCTGCCCATCGACCTGTCCGACGACGACGGCAGCGACCTCTACTCCGACGAAGTCGGTTAGTTATCCGCACGCTCGGTGCAAGTCGTCCGCGCTTCGTGACGCCAGGGCAGCGCCAAGCGCGGATGACTTTCTCGGGGAGGGGTGTCCGCTCAAAGTTGTCCGCGCGTCGCGATGCTCTGACCACGTCTAGCGCGGACACCTTTCCGGATAGGTGACGCAGCGACGGGCGAGCACCAGTTAGTCCGTGCCCTCGCCCAGCTCAGGGACGTCATCGGCGCCGAGCTTTTCGGCGAAGCCCAGCGGGTCGTCGAGGTCGTCGGCGTCGGGCAGCAGGTCCGGATGCGCCCACACGCCGTCGCGGCCGCTGACGCCGTGCTTCTCGGTCACCGCCCACCACAGCGCCGCCGCCTCGCGCAGCCGGCGCGGCCGCAGCTCCAACCCGACCAGCGTCGAGAACGTCTGCTCGGCCGGCCCGCCGGTGGCCCGCCGCCGGCGCGACGCCTCGCGCAGCGCCGCCGCCCCGGGCATCCGCTCGCCGGCCGCCGCGTAGACGACAGCGTCGACCCAGCCCTCGATCAGCGCGAGCAGCGTCTCGAGCCGGCGCAACGCCGTGAGCTGCTCGGGTGTCTCCTGCGGCTCGAACAGCCCACCGGACAAAGCGTTCTGCAGGCTTTCCGGATTCGTCGGGTCGATCTCGCCCATGGCCCGCTCGATGGCCGACGTATCGACGGTGATGCCGCGCGCGTAGGCATCGACCGTGTCAAGCAGCCGCTGCCGCAGCCACGGCACGTGGCCGAACAGTCGCTGGTGGGCCGCCTCGCGCAGGGCCAGGTAGAGCCGGACCTCGTCGACCGGACGCTCCAGGCCGTCGCCGAACGCGGCCACGTTCTCGGGCAGCAACGCCGCCGTGCCGGCCGGTCCCAGCGGCAGGCCGACGTCGGTGGCCGACACGACCTCGTGCGCCAACCCGGCCAGGCCCTGGCCCACCTGGGCGCCGAACATCAGGCCGCCGACCTGGTTCATCACGCCGGCCATCGGCCCGGCGGACGCGCCCATGGCCTGCATCTCCTCGGGCAGCGACGCCCCCATCGCCGCGACCACCCGGGACGCGAGCGGATCGCACAGCTTCGACCACACCGGCAGCGTCTTCTCGATCCAGTCGACGCGCGTCCACGACTCGATCGCCGTGATTCCGGACGGCAGGTCGGTGACGTCGTTCAACCACAGGTCGGCCAGCTTCAGCGCCTCGGCGCCGGCCGCCCGATCGGCCGCGTCCACGCTGCGGTGCTCGCCGGCCAGCCCGGAGATCGCCACCTGCCGGGCCAGGTCCCAGTTGACCGGACCGCCCGACCAGGACAGCAGTTTCTGCAGCTCGGCGAACAACGGGATCTTGCCGGCAAGATCGTTGGGATCGTCGGATCCACCAGTGCCGCCGGGTTGGTTCGGATCGCTCGCGCCGAAGCCGAAAGGCAAGTTGCCGCTCATATGACTCACGGTAGTGCTGACGAACGAGGGACACGGTGGGTGCCGGTGGGTTCCGGTTCGGCGTTGCGCCAGGAGCGAACGTCAGCAATGGGCGTACCGTCGCAGATGTGGCGCAATACGCGTGGGCGCTCTGGCTGGCCGGTCCGGTTGTCGCGACCGCCCTGGCTGCCGTGTGGGTGTGGTGGCGGGGCCGTCCGGCCAAGACGCCGCGACCCAAGCAGGCGATCGCCGAGCACCAGGCGTATCTGGAAGCGCTACGGCGCCCGGCCGTGGATCGGATCGCGGCCGAGCACGCTGAGCGGGCCCCGGCAGTGCCCCGACGGTCGCCGTCGGTCGCGCCGCAGCCACGTTCTACAGTGACGCGGTGACACGTCGCGCCCGCACCCTTCTCGTCGCGGGTGTGCTCTTCCTGGTGTTGTTCGTGCTGGCCGTCCTGATGCCGGTGCCCTACGTCGTGCTCAGCCCCGGGCCCACCCTCAACACGTTGGGGGCCGACGACAACGGCAGCACGATCATCGTCATCAAGGGACGCGCGTCCAACAAGACGACGGGCAACCTGAACCTGACCACCGTCGACATCACGACCAAGCGGGTCACCGCGTTCCAGGCGTTGATCGGCTGGGTGCAGCACGACCGGGTGGTCGTGCCGCGCGCGGCCATCTACCCGCCCGGCCAGTCCGAGGACCAGATCAACCAGCTGGACACCGCCGAGTTCGCCAGCTCGCAGGACAACGCCACCGCCGCGGCCTTCTGCCAGCTGAAGTACCCCAAGGGCTTCGGCGTCATCAGCGTCGACGCCAACTCCGGAGCCAAGGACAAGCTCAAGGCCTTCGACGAGCTGCAGACGCTGAACGGCGCCTCGATCGACACCCAGGCCAAGCTGACCGCCGAACTGGCCAAGTACAAGCCGGGGGACACCGTCACGATCGGGTTCAAGCGGCTCGGCAAGCCGATGACCGCGTCGATCAAACTGAGCGACCCGGTTCAGGGCCAGAAGGGCGGCCGTATCGGCATCGCCCCCGGGCCGCAGTGCTTCGCGCCATTCGAGGTCGACCTCGGACTCGGCGATCAGATCGGCGGCCCGTCCGCCGGACTCATGTTCGCGCTCGGCATCATCGACAAGGTCGGCACCATCGACCTGACGAAGGGCGCCTACATCGCCGGCACCGGCGAGATCTCGGCGGACGGCACGGTGCAGCCGATCGGCGGGATCCAGCTCAAGATGATCGCTGCGCGGCGGGCCGGCGCGTCGATCTTCCTGGCGCCCAAGGACAACTGCAGCGACGTGCGCGGCGCGACCCCCAAGGGCCTGAACGTGATCCGGGTCAGCGCCCTGAGCGACGCCATGCAAGATCTGCTCGACGTACAAGCAGGAAAACCCGTACCCCACTGTTAAAGCCGCCTTACGCGAATCTCCTTGTGGACCCACTCGCAAGCTCGGGGTCCAACGGAGATCCGCACCGCTCCTTCGTCGCGGGCCGCGTCGCGGCGGCGGGCTCTTCGCGCGAGCGCTCATCGCGTTCATGGCTGGGGTACCTGTGGTTGGGCGTGTCGTGGGTGGGCCGCGCCGTTCGGGAATGATCAGGGCGTGACCGAGACGATGAAGACCGAATTGGCCGTGTGCGTGGCCGGCGTGACCGGCTGGACCGGCGAGGCCGTGGCCCGGGGCGTGCGCGACGAGCCGGACCTGCAACTGCGCTGCGGGGTCGCGCGATCGGCGGCGGGCAGCGAGCACCTCGGCGTTCCCGTATACGCGACGGTGGCCGAGGCGCTCGACGCCGGCGGGGTGGACGTCCTGGTCGACTACACCTCGCACGCGGCCGTCGGCCCGAACGTGCGGCAGGCGGTCGAGCGG
>DASXYE010000352.1:0-7314 GCA_036502695.1 Jatrophihabitantaceae bacterium | reverse complement strand
CCGACCAGCACACCGTCGCGGATCCACTGGTGCACCCGCGTGACGGGTACCCCGAGCGCCAGCGCGGCCTCGGGGACGGCGATCAGCTCGATGACGTCATCAGGCATGCCGACCAGCCTAGGAGGTCCGGGCGAAGACCGCCTCGGTGACGTAGCGCGCGCGCACCACGTCCTCGCCGATGGCGGTCCCGACGGCGTCCACCAGCTCGGCCAACTGCGCCGGCGGCAAGGTGCTGTGGTCGCTGTGCGTCTGGATCAGCTCGACCCACTCGGCGCGTGAGTACTCGTGATCCCACGGGTAGCGCCGGTGCTCGACGCCGGCGAACCGGCCCGTCGCGCGCAGCTGCTCGAGCACCGGCGGAATCGACCTGGGGCCGCAGCCGTTCAGCACCGACTTGTCGACCAGCTGCGGGGCCACCCGGGCGTACGCGGCGTCGAGGCGGCGCTGGACGGGCTCGTCCACCGTGGAGTAGTTCCAGCACGGAACGAGCAGCCCACCGGCGGACAGCAGCGCCGCTACCTTGGCGGCGCCCCTATCCGGATCGATCCAGTGCCAGGCCTGGCCGCTGACGACCACGTCGAAGGTGCGCCCGGCCGGGTCCCAGGCCTCGAAGCCGCCGATCTCGACCTCGATGCCGTGGGCGCGGGCCACCTCGGCCATCCGCTCGTCGATCTCCACGCCCAGTACCGGCACGCCCCGCGCGGCGATCAGCCGGGCCAGCTTGCCGGTGCCGCAACCGACGTCGAGCACGGCGCGCGGTTGACCGGCCAGCACGTCGTCGATCAGGGCCGGCGGATAGCTCGGCCGGGCCCGGTCGTAGGCCTGCGCGCCGGCCCCGAACGACTCGGCCCGGCTGCGGTTGGTGTGGCTGCGCTCTGGGTCGACTAACGGCACCCGTCGATCATTCCTGAGCGACCCGCCAGGCCTCCTCGGGGGGCCCGGGCGAACGCATCGGGTCGGCATCGGTCAGCGGCTCGGCGCCGGCCACCAGGGCGTCCAACCCCCGGCCGGCCAGCACCCGGGTCGGGAACGGCGCCGAGGCGGCCTCGCGGCGCACCTCGCGCAGCGGCAACCCGGCCCGCCCGGCGCCCAGCACGATGTTGCCGAACCGCCGCTTGCCGAGCGTGCCGGTCGAGCCGATCAGCAGCGCCTGCGGCAGCGCCGTCTGGACGGTGGCCACGACCCGGCGCGTGTACTCCAGCGGCGGCCCGTCGGCCAGGTTGGCGAGCAGCAGGCCGTCCGGACGCAGCACGCGGGCCACGTCGGCCAGGAACTCGCGGGTCGTCAGCTCGCCGGGCACCCGTCCACCCAGGTAGGCGTCGAGCACCACGATGTCGGCGCTGGCCTCTCCCAGCGCCGCCACGCCCGGACGACCCGGCTCGGAGCGGATGCGGATCCGCGCGTCCCGCGGCAACGGCAGGCGGGTGCGCACCAGCTCGATCAGGTCGGCGTCCGGCTCCAGCACGATCTGCGACGACCCGGGCCGGGTCGTCGCGACATACCGAGCGAACGTGCACGCGCCGCCGCCGATGTGGGTGACGTTCAGCGGGCCCGGATCGAGGGCGTCCAGGATGCCGGCCATGTTGCGCAGGTACTCGAAGTCCAGGTAGGTGGGATCGTCCAGGTCGACGTAGGACTGCCGGATCCGGTCGACCAGCAACAACCAGCCCCCGGGACGGTCCGCATCGGCCAGCAATTCGGCTTGCCCGGATCTCACCTGCTCGCTCACGACGGCCAACACTAGGCGCGTTGCCGACCCGGATCGGAAGGGACATCTAGAATCCGGGTGTGCAGACGGCCACCGCGGATCCGCTGGTCGGCCGGCTTCTCGACGGCCGATACCGGATCCGCTCGCGTATCGCGCGCGGCGGGATGTCGACGGTGTACAGCGCCGTCGACGAGCGGCTCGACCGCCACGTCGCGATCAAGGTCATGGAAAGCGGGTTGTCCGCCGACCCCGCGTTCGCCGACCGGTTCACCCGCGAGGCCCGCGCGTCGGCCAAGTTGGCACACATCAACACGGTCGCCGTCTTCGACCAAGGCGCCGAGGTCACCAGCCGCGGCCGCCTGGTCTACCTCGTCATGGAGCTGGTCAACGGCCGCACGCTGCGCGACCTGCTGCGCGAGCGCGGTCGGCTCAGCCCGGCCGAGGCCGTCTCGATCATGGAACCGGTGCTGGCCGCGCTGGCGGTCGCGCACCGGGCCGGGCTGGTGCACCGCGACGTCAAGCCCGAGAACATCCTGCTGTCCGACGACGGCGTGGTGAAGGTCGCCGACTTCGGGCTGGCCCGCGCGGTCGGCACCGAGGGCGCGGCGACCCAGGTCGGCATGATGATGGGCACGGTGGCCTACTGCTCGCCCGAGCAGGTCAGCCGCGGCAACACCGACCAGCGTTCGGACGTCTATTCGGCCGGCATCGTGCTGTTCGAGCTGCTCACCGGGCAGACCCCCTACGTCGGCGACTCGGCGATGGCGGTGGCCTACCAGCATGTGCACAGTCGGGTGCCCGCACCGTCGTCGCGGGTCGCCGGCGTGGCCCATCAGCTCGACGACCTGGTGGTGCGCGCCACCGACAGCGACCCGGCCGGGCGCCCGGCCGATGCCGGGGCGTTCCTGGCCCAGCTGGCCGACGTGCGCGCCGACCTGGGGCTTCCGGTAGTGCCGGTGCCGGCCCGCCCCCACAGCAACGGCCGCCACCCGGGTCCGGCGAACCCGAGTCCGACGGCCGACACCACCGCCGGCCCGCACATCGGGGCCACCCAGCAACTCGCTCCGGGCGCCGCGGTGCACAACACGGCTATCGGCGGGCCGGCCTTCGCCGCGCCGCCCGTCGTCCGATCCCCCGGGCCGCCCACGCGGGCGCAGGCACTGCCGCCGCCGCCCACCGTCAACCCGAACCTGGCCTACCGCCGCAAACGCCGGCGCGGGCTGCTGATCATCGTGCTGGTGTTCTTGCTGCTCGGCGCGGCCGCGGGGTTCACCGGCTGGTGGCTCGTCGCGGGGCGCTACACCAAGGTGCCGCAGGTCAGCGGTGAGCCGCGGGCGACGGCACTCACCGCGCTGCACAACGCCGGATTCGACAAGGTGACGATCTCGCAGGTCAACGACGAGAACATCCCGAAGGGGACGGTCGTCGGCACCAAGCCGGGTGGCAACAGCCAGGTCCGCCGACACGCCAAGGTCACGCTGCTGATCTCGCTCGGACCGAAGCTGTACCCGGTGCCCGACGTGCGGGGCAAGTCCGAATCCGAGGCCCGCAAGGCGCTCGGCGCGTTCACGGACAAGATCACGACCACCCAGCACTTCAACGACAGCGTGCCCAAGGACGCCGTGATCGAGACGGATCCACCGGCCGGGCAGAAGGTCCGCGGCAACACGCCGGTGACGGTGGTCCTGTCGAGTGGCCCGGAACTGATCGACGTCCCGGACGTCACCGGCAACAATCAGGACGACGCCACGAACACCTTGCACGACAAGGGTTTCGAGGTGAACGTCGTCGAGCAGTTCAGCGATGACGTCGACCAGGGCGAGGTCATCTCGCAGGACCCCCAGGGCGGCGATCAGCTCGAGAAGGGCCACACCGTCACGATCACCGTCTCGAAGGGTTCCGAGACGGTCACCGTGCCCGACATCTCCGCCGGCACCACGGTGGGTGATGCTCGCAAGGCCCTGACGGACCAAGGCCTCAAGGTCAAGGTGCGGGGGCTGACCGGTGGCGGCGGTGGCGACGACAAGCAGGTCCTCAGCATGGATCCGCCCGGCGGCACCGAAGTGCATCGCGGCGACACGATCACCCTCTACGTCTTCTGAGCCGCAGCGCCGCTCGGATCCTGTGCATCCCGCGGGCCCCGGGCACCCCGATCTGCACAGTTTCGAACTAGTCGAACGGCCGTCCACAGACTCACGATCGGCGTGGCGGCGGGCGCCGTTGGCCGGCACGGTCGCACCATGCTCGTCGAACAGTTGCCACCGCACGACGCCCGTCTCGTCACGACCGGCGCGGCGCTGCGCCAACGCGGGATCAGCCCCGACCGCATCCGGGCGCAGGTGGCGGCCCGCCGCTGGCAGCGACTCGGATGCGCAGTCGTGCTGCATAACGGACCGTTGTCGCAGTCGCAGGAGTGGATGGTGGCTCGGCTGCATGCTGGCCCGAACGCGGTGCTGACCGCCTTCACGGCGGCGCAGGCGCACGGCCTGGCGGGCTGGGTCCGCGACGAGGTGCACGTGTTGGCACCGGCCGGAACCCGGCTACGACGCGGCTGCCCGGTGCCGATCGTGCTGCACCGCACGTCGCGGTGGGACCAGGTCGAATCTCGCCGGGGCGGATCCGTACAGGCCTTGCCGGATGCGCTGCTGCGCGGTGCCGCGACGTTCACGTCGGCTCGATCCGCATGCGGACTGCTCGCCGCGGCGGTGCAGCAGCGGCTAACCAGCGCGTCGTTGCTGCGTAGGACCCTGTCGCGGTCGCCCCGGACCAGGCACCGAGCGGTGTTGCTCGCCGCCGTCGAGGACATCGCCCAGGGATCGCAGGCGCTGAGCGAGATCGACTTCGTCCGGCTGTGTCGGCGGTTCCACCTGCCCGCGCCGCATCAGCAGGCGGTGCGGATCGACGCGTCCGGGCGGCGCCGCTACCTCGATGCCGTCTGGCGCCGAGCCGACGGTCGGACGGTGATCGTCGAGGTCGACGGGGCGCTGCACCTGGCCGCGAGACGATGGTGGAGCGATCAGCTGCGGCAGAACGAGCTGACCCTGTCGGATGCAATCGTGCTGCGGTACCCGAGCGTCGTGGTGCGTACCGAGCAGGACCTCGTGGCCGCCCAACTCCGCCGCGCCCTGCGCTGCTGAGCGATCCTGTGCATCCCGCGGGCCCCGGGCACCCCGATCTGCACATGATCGCCGCCAGCCGGCAGGCGCGGGCCGGTACCCTGCCGCGCATGGTCATCGTCATGGCTCCGGCCGCCACCGACTCCGACGTCACCGCTGTAACCGCCCACATCGAGGCGCACGGCGGGCAGGCCTTCGTCAGCCGGGGCGTCACCCGCACGATCATCGGGGTGGTCGGCACCGAGGACGTCCTGGAGACCCTGGACGTCAGCGGCCTGCCCGGTGTCACCGAGACGATGCGGATCACGGCGCCGTACAAGCTGGTGTCGGCCCAGAACCACGCGAAGCGCACGACCGTCCGGGTCGGGGGCGTTCCGATCGGCCCGGACACGTTCACCCTGATCGCCGGTCCGTGCGCCGTCGAGACCGCCGAGCAAACCCTGGCCGCGGCCCGGATGGCCAAGCGGGCCGGTGCCACGCTGCTGCGCGGCGGGGCGTTCAAGCCACGCACGTCGCCGTACGCGTTCCAGGGCCTGGGCGTAGCCGGGCTGCGGATCCTGGCCGAGGTGCGCGACGAGGTGGGCCTGCCGATCGTCACCGAGGTGACCGAAGTGGCCGACGTCGACGTGGTGGCCGAGCATGCCGACCTGCTGCAGATCGGCACCCGCAACATGCAGAACTTCGGGCTGCTGCAGGCGGTGGGCGCCGCCGGAAAGCCGGTGATGCTCAAGCGCGGGCTGACGGCGACTTACGAGGAGTGGCTGATGGCCGCCGAGTACATCGCCCAGCGCGGCAACCTCGACATCGTGCTGTGTGAGCGCGGGGTTCGCGGCTTCGAGCCGTCCATCCGCAACATGCTGGACGTGACCGCCGTGCCGGCCGTTCAGCGGCTGTCGCACCTGCCGGTGATCGTCGACCCGTCGCACGCCGCCGGCCGCCGCGACCTCGTGGTGCCGCTGGCGCGGGCCGGAATGGCCGCCGGAGCGGACGGCGTGATGGTCGACGTGCACCCGAACCCCGAGTCGGCGCTGTGCGACGGCGCGCAGGCCCTGGTCGGCGACTCGCTGGCCGAGCTGGCCGAGGCGGTGGCGACGATCCCACCACTGCTGGGCCGCACGTCGGCGGCCCACCTGGCAGGCTAGCGATGAGCGCTCGCGCGAAGAGCCCGGCGCCGCGGCGCGGCCGCGACGAAGTCGCGTGCGGAGATCCGGCTACCACCCCGAGCTTGCGAGTGGGTGGAGACGGAGATCCGCGCCAGCCGGGATAGGTCAGCGCGCGACGGTGGCGACCAGCTTGCTGAGCTGGCTCTGGATGGCCGGCACCTGCGTGGCGTCCGAACCGGCGGCCGTGCACAGCACGAGCAGGTGATCACCGGAGATGGCGGCGGCCTCGACCAGGGTGTCCTGCCGGCACACGAACGCGTCGCTGCGCAGCATCCGGGCCGACCCGGCATCGCACGGCTTGCGCGCCCGCGCCAGCGCCGCTACACGGCCGGCCGCGTCCTTGGGCAATGGCACGGTGCTGACCAGGATCGTACGGTCGGCGTGCGTGTAGTTGCAGCCGCCGCTCGGCAGGCTGGCCACCTTCCACGGACCACCGAGCGCGGCGTCGATCGCGGCGGCGCCGATCGGGCAGGTACTGGGATCGCCGCCGGTCGGCACCGCCAGCGCGTTGGCGGCCGCCGTCGTCGACTCGCCCGGCGACGGATCGGCCCGGCGCAACACCTTGCAACCGGATACGCCAGCTGAGGTGGCGAGTACTGCACCAAGGACAACCAGGCGGCGTCCAGCCCGCGTCATTGCGATCCCCGTTCGGCTTAGCGGCACTGCTCAGCGCAAATCGGCGCCTAGCATGGCAGATCGGCACGGCGGGTCGGCAGAGGGCTCCGCGTGTCTACGAAACCCCTTATGCCGTAAGCGGTTGCAGGACCTTGATGGCCTGGTCGATACCGTCGTCGTCCACGTCGAGATGGGTCACGAACCGGGCCCGCCGCGGGCCGAGCACCGAGACCAGTACGCCCTGCTCTTGGGCCGCCGCCGCCAGCGCCGGGGCATCGGCCACCTCGAGCATCACGATGTTGGTGTCCACAGTGGACGGGTCGATACCGAGGCCGTCGGCCAGCCGTCGTGCGCGGTCGTGGTCGTCGGCCAGCCGCTGAAGGTGATGGGCCAGCGCGTAGCGGCCGGCCGCGGCCAGGATGCCGGCCTGGCGCATTCCGGCGCCGTAGCGCTTACGCCACACCCGGGCCTCGGCGATGCGCTCGGCGGACGCCACGAGCACCGATCCGACCGGGGCGGCCAGCCCCTTGGACAGGCACACCGACACCGTGTCGAATCCGCGCGCCAGCTCGGCCAGCGGCGTGCCGGTGGCGACGTGGGCGTTCCAGAGCCGGGCCCCGTCCAGGTGCAGGGCGAACCGGGCGTCGCGGGCCAGCGTCCGCAGCGCGTCGAGCGCCGCCTCGGGCTGCACGGTGCCGCCGCCGAAGTTGTG
>DASXYE010000351.1:0-3201 GCA_036502695.1 Jatrophihabitantaceae bacterium | reverse complement strand
CCTGGGCAGTCCGCGGTCGGGCATCGACGCGACGCTGTCAGCTGGCTAGCGCGAGCTGGGCGGGGGTCGCGCACGGCGTCGCGCCTAACGCCGCCACACCGTCGCCGAGTGGCGTTCCGCCCAGCCAGTCGGGCAGCCGCCGCGTCTCGGGCGACGGCACGCACCGCCCGTCCACCGACGTGTACGACCAGGACGGTCCGTGCGCGACGAGTTGCCACAGGGCGTCAAGCAGCCGGTCGACATCGGCCAGCCGGCTGCCCGCGCCCAGGCTCGCGCGTACCGCCCCGGCCGGCACGCCGAGCCGGACCAGTAGCGGGTGGGCGCAGAATCGCCCGTCCCGGACGCCGATTCCGTGCTCGGCCGACAGGTAGGTGGCGACCGTGGCGCAGTCGTAGCGGGCCACGCTGAAGCTGACGATGCCGACCGCGTCGGTGTCGGGCCAGATGCGGTGCACGGTGATGTCCGGGATCTCGTCGAGCCCATCGGTCAGCAGCGCGAGCAGGGCCCGCTCGTGGGCCTCGATCGCGCCGGACGGCAGCTCGCCCAGGGTCCGGCAGGCCGCCGCCAGCGCCGCGACGCCCAGCACGTTCGGGGTGCCGGCCTCGTGCCGGGCCGGTCCGTCGGCCCAACGCACGTCGTCCAGCCCGACCTCGCGGACGGCGCCGCCCCCGGCCAGGTACGGCGGCGCGGCGTCGAGCCAGTCGCGGCGTCCGACCAGGGCACCGGTGCCGAACGGGGCGTACAGCTTGTGCCCGGAGAACGCGACGTAGTCGATGCCGAGCCGGTGGATGTCGATGGCCCGGTGCGGCGCCAGCTGCGCCGCGTCCACCGCCAGCCGGGCGCCGTGCCGGTGGGCGGTGGCGGCCAGCGCGCGCAGCGGCGTCAGCTCGCCGGTGACGTTCGACGCCCCGGTCACGGCGACCAGCTTGGCCGGTCGGGTGGCCAGCGCGGCGTCGACGGCCTCGACGGTTTTTGCCGCGGTCGGCGCGGCCGCGACGATCCGATTCGGGCGGCGCTGCCACGGCAGCAGGTTGGCGTGGTGCTCGATGTCCAGGACGAGCACCTCGCCCGGCACAGCGGTGGCCAGCAGGTTCAGCGCGTCGGTGGTGTTCCGGGTGAACACCACGACGTCATCGGCGCGGGCGCCGACGAACCGGGCGACGTCCCCGCGCGCCGACTCGTACAGCGCGGTACACGCCTGCGACGCGTATCCGGCGCCGCGATGCACGCTCGCGTACGACGGCAGCACCTGCTGCACGTGGGCGGTAACTGACTCCAACGCCGGCGCGCTGGCCGCGTAGTCGAGGTTGGTGTAACGGGCCGATCCGCCTTGGATGAGCGGCACACACAGGTCGGCGCCAGTGATGGGAAGTAGCGGGCTGAGCGACACGATGCATCCTTCGGGCTCGGGACCCGAGCCCGGGTCCGCGCTTGCCGGCACCGGTCGATGCCAGCCGTGTCATCACCCGGGGCACCCCACGCGGAGGAGGGTTGCCGGCCAGCAAGCCGGGGCTTCGCACTGGCACTCGTGACAATCGGCAGCCTAACAGAGACGTCGCACGCCGCTCCCGCCGTTACTCGGCCGGTGGCGGCTCCTCGCCGTACTCGTACTCGTAGGCGAGGTTGGCCACGCCCTGACCCATCGCGTCGACGCTGTGCATGATCAGCCCGTGCGCGGACGTGTCCTCGCCGCCGCCGAGTCCGGCGTTCAGCAGGTCGACGCCGCCCTCGATCATGCCGACGACCCCGCCCGTCGCCGCGCTGGCCGTGTCCTCGGCGGTGTGGACCAGGTTGTTCGAGGCACCGTCGTAGTCGCCGGTCGCCAGGTCGTAGGCGGCGCTGCCACCGTGATAGACGATGCCGGCCGCGGCAACCACCTCACCCACACCGGGAATCGCCCGAGCCTCGCCGCTCATCAGTCCCTCGGCTCCCTCGGCGCCGACGATGCCCTCGGCAGCACCTTCGAAGGCCTTGTTGCCCGCCTCCATCGCCTTGGCGCCGTAGTCCAGCGCTCCTTCGGCGAGGTGCTCGACACCCTCGAAGAAGCTCGAGCCGCCCTCTGCTTCAGTCATGACTGTGTCCCTTCTGTGAACGTCACAGGCAGGGTCACGCTGCGGCGACGTCGAGAGAAGGCCCAGCCGGGCGGCGCCATCCGCCCGATAGCGCCGTCCATCCGGGCATCCTTGCCACGGAAAGGATCGGCGGCGCCGGGCGTGAAGGGACCCCCGCGCACCCGCTCAAGAAGAACCAGCCCTGCTTATCCTTGCCGGCACAAGGGGACCCCCCGCGCACCCGCCAGAGCCTGCTTATCCTTGCTGCCTTCCGGCCCTGGGGAGGTTCACAGGGTGAGCGCCGCACGGGGGGTCGGCGAGCCACTCTACGGGAGCCGCCGTCCCGCGTTCACCACTCCACCCGGCGCCCCCGTATCCTGTCCGACGGAGGATTCGCCTAGTGGCCTAGGGCGCACGATTGGAAATCGTGTTGGGTTAACACCCTCAGGGGTTCAAATCCCCTATCCTCCGCCAGCAAATCCGGGCCCTCCGGTCCGAGTGACGCTCCGATAGTCGCCCGGCCGGAGGCGAAGGGTCTCAGTTTGGGGCTCACTTGCACCAGGCGGAGCCGGCTGGCGGCAGGCAGTTCGGCGTCGACGTAGCGCCGCAAGAGGGGAAGGCGTCCTGTGACGTGGAAGCCGTTGTCCGTACGTGAGGGTCGCCGTGCAGAGTACGGCCCGTACGACGGCGTGCCGCCGAGGCATGGGGCAATGCATACGGCTTACATCCCAACCCATCTGACGCGTGGGACCACGCGATCAAGGCGTGCGAACACGCTCTGAAGCCCATCGTCATACCCAACCAGTCCAACGGAACTCTTGGCCACGTACTAGGCCAGCTACGCGCGAATCCGACCACGAACAGTCTCGCCTTGCTCGACAACGGACCTACTAATCAGATAGACGCCCTTCGAACTTTTGAGCATCTACTGCATTTGATTTGGCCGAACCCAGACCGCCACGGGTCGGCCGCGAAGCGTGCGCCCTCTCTCCAAGAAGCGCAGGCAGTGGTCCAGCTTGCGGTTCTGGTCGTCCAATGGGCGCGCGCCGGAGTGATCGCCTGACGGCCTGAGCGCGCAGCGATCGCTGAGCACCCGGGGATGCCCACAACCACATGCAGGTTGCTGCCCGCTGCTACGTCGACCAGCGTG
>DASXYE010000350.1:0-2712 GCA_036502695.1 Jatrophihabitantaceae bacterium | reverse complement strand
GTCGTCCAGGTCGCGCCGTTGTCGCGGGAGGCCTGCAGGGTGAGCACGTCGTACATCGGCTCGGTGTCGTACCAGAGATCGAAGTTCAGCCGCGCCTGGTCGGTGCGCAGCGTGACCGGCACGGTCAGCGTCGATGTCGTGTGGTCGACCATCCCGGAGAACCAGGCCGTGGGACCCTGCGCCGGACGCACCGGTAGGGAACGGGCCACGTGGCTCGACACCGTCTTGCGGATCGGCGTCGTCGGACCCCAGTTCCGGGTGGGGTGTACGCCGTTGCTCAGCAGCATCTCGATCGTGTTCGTCGTCGGGTCGATGACGATGTCGGTGCCGGTGAATCCGGTGTGGCCCAGTGTGTACGGCGTCGCCAGGCCACTGCCGTACCAGGTCTGGTAGAGCTCGAAGCCGTACCCCTGGTTCTGACCGACGAAGAGCTGGTTGCGGTTGGTCATCATCTCGACGATGGAGTGCTCGGACAGGATGCGGGTGTGGCCGTACACGCCGCCGTTCAGGATCGTCTGGGCCAGCACGGCCATGTCGTCCGCGTCGGAGAACACCCCGGCGTGACCGGCCACTCCCCCGAGCGCCCAGGCGTTCTCGTCGTGCACCGAGCCGCGCACCATCCCGCGGGCCGGCACCGTCTCGTACTCCTCGGCGGCGATCCGGGGCAGCAGATATGCAGGAGGGTTGTACATCGTGCTGGTCATGTGCAGCGGGCCGGTGATGTAGTCGTGCACGAGAACGTCCAGCGTCTTACCGGTGATCTGCTGTTCGACCAGGGCCAGCGTCATGTAGTTGAGGTCCGAGTACTTGTACCGGGTGTTCGGCGGTGCCTCGGGGGTCGTGTCGAGGATGCCGTTCACGCGCTGGTCGACCGGCAGCGTCCACAGCGCGGGTGTCGGGTCGGGCGCCAGGCCGGAACTGTGCATCAGCAGCTGGGTGATCGTGATGTCGCTCTTGCCGTGCGAGGCGAACGCCGGCAGGTACTGAACCACGTAGGCGTTCGGGTCGAGGCGGTGCTGCTCGATGAGCTTCGTCGCGACCAGCCCGGTGAACAGCTTCGACAGCGACGCCATGTCGTAGATCGTGTCGGTGCGGGTGGGCTCCTGCTGGTCCGGCGGCAGCAGGATGCCGGTGTTCGTGGCGGCGTCGTAGCCGGAGTACAAGGACTGGTAGCCGTAGGCCTGCTTCTTCACGACGCGGCCGTTGTGCGCGACGAGCACGACGCCACCCGGGAGCAACGGCTTGTTCTTCGGCGGGACCGGCGCCATCGCCGCGTTCATGTCGGCGTCGATCTGGTCGAGCGGACCGGGCAGCAGGCCGACCTGCTCCGGCGTTCCGGGGCGCAGCGTCCGGACCGGGCGGCCGAGCATGTCGTACGCGGCCGACGACGGGGCCGGGATGGCCTGCACCGGCGAGTTCTGCTCGACCGAGTCGCCGCCACCGCCGGGCCAGCCGTGCGCCGGGGCCGTGGCGGCCAGCAGGGTGCCGCCCAGAGCGAGCACCACGATCAGGGCACGGTTCATTCAGGACCTCCCGTAGATGAGATACCGGGCGCGAGTCGCGCGGAAAGCGTTCAGGCCGGACTGCCAGCCGGCGACGACCGCGTCGACGTCCTTGCCGGCGTCGATGTCCAGACGCACCTGGTCGGTGCCGGCCAGCTTGTCGATCCAGTACGGGTCGACCTTGTCGCCGGTGTCGTAGCGCCAGGCGAAATCCGGGTAGATGCGTTTGAGGTCGATGAGCATCGCGACCGCCGTACGGATCGCGTCGAACCGCGCCGGGTCGGTGACGTAGGTCTGCACGCCGCGGCACACCTGGCCGCTGTAGGTGTTCGACGTCGGCGCGAACGCCGCCTCGCGGAACGTCGCCCCGGGCAGGTTGCGCGCGGTCAGGGCCAGCGACCACCGCTCGTCGAGGAACGGCGCACCGACGATCTCGAACGGCTGCGTCGTGCCCCGGCCCTGCGAGAGGTTGGTGCCCTCGAAGTAGCACAGCCCGGCGTAGACCTGGGCGCTCGTCACGGTCGGGATGTTCGGCGACGGGGCCACCCAGCGCAGGCCGGTGTCGGCGCCCTGCTGGTCGCGCCGCCACCCGGTCACCGGCACGACGGTGAGGTCGACCGGCGCACCGGCCCGATCGGGGACGAACTCGGCGGCGAACAGCCGGGCCAGCTCACCGACCGTCATGCCGTGCTGCTGGGCGATCGGTGCCCTGCCCACGCCGGTCTCCAACCGGGCCTCGAGCAGCGGGCCGTTGACGCGCAGGCCGCCGATCGGGTTGGGCCGATCGAGCACGACGAACCGCCGTCCACTCGCGGCGGCCGCCGTCATCGCGTCGTACATCGTCCAGATGTAGGTGTAGAACCGCGCGCCGACGTCCTGGATGTCGAACATGACGGTCTGCACGTCGTCCTTGTCGAAGATCGCCGGCATGGCCTGCCACGACTTGCCGTACAGGTCGTGCACGGGCAGGCCGGTGCGCGGGTCGATCGAATCGCCCTCCGAGCCGCCGGCCTGGGCGGTGCCGCGGAAGCCGTGCTCGGGGCCGAACACCGCGACGAGGTTCACGTCGGAGGACGCGTGCATGACGTCGACCTCGTGGGTGAGCGCCGTCGTCACGCTCGTCGGGTTGGCGATGACGCCGACGCGCTGGCCCCGCAGGATGCGATATCGCGATTCGATCAGCGCAGCCAGGCCGGTGCGCACGCCATGA
>DASXYE010000349.1:0-10157 GCA_036502695.1 Jatrophihabitantaceae bacterium | reverse complement strand
TGCTCACCAGCGGCACCACGGGAACCCCCAAGGGTGCGCCGCGGGATCTGGGCCGGTCGCTGATAGCGCCGGGCGGGTTCCTGTCCAAGATCCCCTTCCGGACGGGGCGCACGGCGTTCATCGCGGCGCCGGCGTTTCATTCGTGGGGGCTGCTCAGCTCGATGATGGCGCTGGCCGTCGGCGACACCGTGATCGTGCGGCGGCGCTTCGATCCGGTCGCCACGCTGGACGCCGTTGCCGAGCATCGCTGCGACGTGTTGACGATGGTGCCGGTCATGCTGGCCCGCGTGCTGGCGCTCGGCGAGGACGAGCGATGGCTGCGCGACACGTCCTCGCTGCGCATCATCGCGCTGGCCGGGTCGGCGCTGGCGCCCGAGCTCGCGGTGCGCACGCGTGAGGTGTTCGGCGACGTGCTCTACAACCTGTACGGCTCGACCGAGGTCTCCTTCGCCACGGTGGCCACCCCGGAGGACCTGCGCGAGGCGCCGGGCTGCGTGGGTCGTCCGCCGGTCGGGGTCACCGTCAAGCTGTTCGACGAGCAGGGCAAGCCCGTGCTCCGCGGCGAGATCGGGCGGATCTTCGTCGGCAACAGCTTCCAGTTCGCGGGCTACACGGGCGGCGGCGGCAAGGAGGTGATCGACGGGCTGATGGCCAGCGGCGACGTCGGCCACCTCGATCGCCGCGGGCGCCTCTACGTGGACGGCCGCGACGACGACATGATCGTCTCCGGCGGCGAGAACGTCTTCCCGCGCGAGGTCGAGGACCTGCTCGAATCGCACGACGGCATCGTCGAGGCGGCGGTGATCGGCGTGCCCGACCCGGACTTCGGCCAGCGGCTGCGAGCCTTCGTCGTCACCACCCGAGGCGCCGACCTGGACGAGGACGCCGTGCGCGACTTCGTCAAGGCCAACCTGGCCCGGTTCAAGGTGCCCCGCGACGTCGTGTTCGTCGACGCGTTGCCGCGCAACCCCACCGGCAAGGTGCTCAAACGCGAACTGGCCTAGGAGTGTGCTGTTCAGTGCGCTCCTAGCTGGACCTATTCCGAGTCCACCTGCGACATCAGCCAGTGCCCGGATCCGTATTGCATCGTCACGACCAGACGGTTGAACGATGCGGCTCCACCGGGCGTCCGCGACGTGGAGACCGCAACGAGGAGCACGCAGTGATCCACAGCCACGCTGCTGACCCCGATGCCGGTGACCTTGCCGACGGTGGTGGCCTTCGCCGCGGCGCTGCGGAGCTCGGCCTGCTGGGAGTTCAGCTGGGTATGCAGCTGACTGGTCGTGCAGCCCAGCATGGCCTGCAACTGTGCGTCGATCTTGCGCCGGTCGAGGGAATTGAGGGTGGTGACGCACTGCCGGGCCGCGAGCAGCGCCGCCGCCAGGTCGGGCGAGGCCCACGCGGTCGAAGGGGCCGACGGGTTCGTGCTGGAGCCGACCTCCTCGAGTTCGGTGATGTTCCAGTCGGGGGACCGCACGGTGACGCGTAGGGCGATCGTCTCGATGCGCGGACTCGTCAGCTGCTTGTTCGTGATGGTCTGCTCCCCGTACAGCAGGACGTCGACCGCGTCCGGGCGGACCTGGGAGATCGCGAAGTCGGTGATCCGCCCCTTAACGACAGCCCGCTCGGGCGGCGCTTTGGCCGTGATCGTCTGCCACGAAGTCTCGTACTGCGACCGGAACGGCTCGGCCAGGTACCGCACGGTGTTCGCATGATCGGTGTCGAGGTGGCGGTAGTCGTAGCTGATGAGCGCCGTGGCAGCGCGCGCCGCACCGGCCATCGCGCGGGCCATATCTGGTGTGATGGTGCCGGCGGGCCCGGTCGCGCTGCTCGACGCCGACGTCGGCGGGGTTGATTCTCGGCTCGGCCCACCACCGCTCGAGCACGCGGCCAGCGTGACGCCGACGCAGGCAACGGCGGTGAACCTGGCCAGCGCCGTCGTCCGGATCATGCGCCAATGGGTATCGCACGGCCGCGCGCGATGTCCACTCTCGGCAGCTTGATGTCAGTCGGGGCGGTCCGTCACCTGGGCCGACCGCGGCGCCGGCGAGCGGCAGTGACGGCGGACGCGGTGACCAGGACGGTGAGCGCGTAGCCGACGACGGCGACGAACACGCCTGCGCCGTCGGCCATCCTGATGCCGAGGACGATCAGCAGCAGGCCCACGGCCCCGCCCAGGGACCGCAGCACGGGCCGCCGCGTTCGGGCGGTCCACGGTCCGGGTCGGGTGGACCCGTCAACGAGATCGTGCTCGATCTCGTCGAGTACCTGCCGCTCGTATTCGGAGAGTGGCATGGCGGCCTCCTCTAGGGATGTGCGGTCTGGACGGCCGGATTACGCGAAGCCGGCCGAGCCCGGTGCGCGGCGAAGCGGATGGGGGCGTGGTGGCCGAGCGCGATTGCCGCGCAGCCCAGCACGGCCCAGGTCACGAGCATGGCGATGGGCCCGGATGCGCCGTGCCCGTCGAAGTACGCGGTGCTGCGCAGCAGGTTGGCCCCCGCACCCGGTGGCAACGCCTGGCCGATGCGCCGGACGGCGTCCGGCAGCAGCTCGGGCGCCGAGGTCACCCCCGAGAACGGATTGCCCACGAACACCATCAGCCCGCCGGCAATACCGAGGCCGGGCGGGCCCCACAGCGCGACCAGCCCGGCGCCGGTGGCGGCCATCGCGAACACCGTGAGCGTGAGCGCGGCCCAGTCGGCCAGGCCCTGGTGCGGCAGCGCGCCCAGGAACGACTGCCCGACGAGATAGACGCAGGCGCCGGCGACGGCGGAGAGCAGGATCAACGCGGCCAGCTGTCGCCACGCCGGACGGAATCGCGCGACCAGCCCGATCGCCGCGGCGACGATCAGGCTGCACATGGTGAGGGGCAGCAGCGCCGAGCTGAATACGGTGCCCCGGGGATCCGCGTGGGCCAGCGGCACGATGTCGGTGCTGGTCGCGCCGGGAGCCAGCTTCGTTCCTGCGCTGCTGAGCAACTGGGCGACCGTCGGGCTGGCTGCGCTCGCCGTCAGCACCTGGACCTGCTGCGGCGCGAGCACGAACGCGCCGTACACCTCGCGGTTCCGGATCGCGGCCCGGGCCGCGGCCTCGTCCGGGTAGAGGTGGACGTCGAACGCGCCGGGCTGCGTGGTCGAGAGCCGCCCGACGGCCAGCTGGCTGCCGGCACCGACCACACCGACCGGCAGGTTGCGCGGCTGCACCCGGGCGGCCGGCCAGGCGAACGCGAGCACCGCCAGCGTCACCAGCACCGGCAGGGCAATCGACACGATCAGCAGTTGCCGCCACGGCGGATGCGCAGCCAGCGGATTCGGCACGGCGAGCCCTCCAGAACAAGGAACGATCGTTCTCTTATCCCGACAGCGTGCCGCCGGCTCGCGTTCACTGTCAAGACGAACGTTCGTTTTGTATGTATGCTCACGCCGTGCCCAAGGTGAGCCAGGCCTATCTCGATGCCCGTCGTCAGCAGATCCTCGACGCGGCACGGCGCTGCTTCATGCGCAACGGGTTCCACGAGACGTCGATGCAGGACGTGTTCGCCGAGTCGGGCCTGTCGTCAGGGGCGGTGTATCGCTACTTCAGCAGCAAGGACGACATGATCGTCGCCATCGCCGAGGAGAACATGAGCGACGTCATGGCCCTGGTCCACAGCCTGGCTGCGGATCCGCACGGCGAGGGCCTGGGCGAGGCGCTGGCGTCCGTGCTGGACGTGATTCGGGAGAAGCACGCGCGCGACGACGTGGGCGCGATGGCGGTGCTGGTCTGGTCCGAGCAGCTGCGCAACCCGAAGCTGAAACGGCGGTTCGAGTCGGCCCTGCGCGAGATGCGCACCGACCTGGCCGAGATCGTGCGCGGTCACCAGGACGACGGATCGTTGCCGGCCGGCGCGAACGCCGAGGCGCTGGCCGCCCTGCTCATGACGATCATCCCCGGGTTCCTGCTGCATCTGGCGCTGTTCGGCGCCGACTCGGACGACGGCATCCCGGCCGCGGCCCGGGCGCTGTGGCCGGCCGCCTCCGTGGCTCGAGCGTCGGAAAGCTGACCGGTAGGGCCGGAGGGTGAGGCCGGTGGGATTCGAACCCACACTGGACGGCACCTAAAGCCGTTGCCTCTGCCGTTGGGCTACGGCCCCTTCCTCCGCGACACACAATAGTTGGGGTGCGACAGCTCGGTCGCGGGCATCAGCTCGGTTTGCGGCCGGTGACGGTGAATACCGTGACGCCCGAGCACAGCCAGCCTTCGCGCTCGGCCTGTTCGAGCTCGTCCCAGAACGCAGCCACCCGGTCCGGGGTCGTCTCGCCGGCCTCGACCAGCTGCCCCAGCGTGTACGCGAAGACCATCCGCATGAAGGCGACCGCGTTCAGGATCACCGTCGGCACGGAGCGAATGTCGCGCAGACCGGCGTCGTGCAGCTGGTGTTGCAGGTTGCGCCCGCTCCACGGGTTAGCCACGGAATCCGCCAGCCCCGACGCCAGCCGGGCGGCCAGCTCGCGATCGGAGCTGTTCACAAACATCGTTCCGACGTCGAGGTCGGAGGCCAGCACCAGCCCGCCGGGTCGCACGACTCGGACCAGCTCCTGGATGACGGGCATCGGATCGGCGATGTGGCTGAGCACGCGGTCGCACCGGCTCCGGTCGAAGGAGCCGTCCGCGAAGTCGATCGCGCTCGCGTCCCCCTGGACGAACTCGATCGGACGGTCCGAGCCCCGGGCGCGGTCGCGGGCCTCGGCGATCATCTCGGGACTGTGATCGAGGCCGACCACCCGGCCCCGCGGCGCGACCTGCTCGGCCATCCGCAGCGCGTCGGCCCCCGTGCCGCAACCGACGTCGAGGACCTCGAGACCATCGTGCAGCTCGAGCAGCTGCGGGATCAGGTCCTTGACGTAGGCCTCACCCCCGAGCTGCGCCCGGACGTCCAGCGTCTGGATGTAGAAGTCGGGACGGCTCACGATGGTCGCCGGTGCCGATTCAGGCTGTTCGGTCATGCCGGCGACGCTACGGAACCCGGGCGTTCCCGGCACGCGGGCAACTACCTGGATCGCCTGCCCGATCGGGCGAAGACGGGTCTGGTCTCAGAGGCCGAGGTCGCGGCGCAGCTTGGCCACGTGGCCGGTCGCCCGGACGTTGTACTGCGCCTGTTCGAGCTTGCCGTCGGCGTCCACCACGAAGGTCGAGCGGATCACGCCCATGATCTTCTTGCCGTACATGGTCTTCTCGCCGTACACGTCGTACGCCTTGTGTACGTCCAGCCCCGGGTCGGACAGCAGCGGGAAGGTCAGCGAGTCGCGCTCGCGGAACTTGGCCAGCTTCTCCGGCTTGTCCTTCGAGATGCCGATGACGTCTATGCCCGCGGCGTGCAGCGATTCGAGGTTGTCACGGAAGTCGCACGCCTGCGTGGTGCAGCCCGGCGTCATCGCGGCCGGGTAGAAGTACACGACGACTCGGCGCCCGCGGTAGTCCTTCAGCGAGACGTTCTGGCCGTCGGCGTCGGGCAGCGTGAAGTCCGGCGCGGCGTCGCCGGGAGTGAGTCGGGTCATGCCGATAGGCTTTCACGATCGGGTAGCGGACGCACAGAGGAGTGCAGCGTGGCTGCGAACAGGACGGCTGACGAGATCCAGCACGACATCGAGCAGGCGCGGGCGTCGCTCGCGACCGCGGTCGACCAGCTCGCCGAGCGCACCAGCCCCAAGCGCATCGCCAACCAGACCAAGCAGAACCTGACCGACAAGGCCCAGAGCCCGGCCGGCAAGGCGGTCATCGGTGGCGTCGGCGTCCTGGTCGTGCTGCTCGTGATTCGCCGCATCCGCCGCGGGCATTCGTCCGACTGAGCGCGTTCCGCCGCCGTTCTCCGGTGAACGGAGGGTTACGTCGGGCTTAACGGGAGGTGCCGCTAGTCTCGCTGCGATGAGTGCTCGCGCGAGGAGCGGAGAAGTAGTGTGCGGTTTCGCCTGACGCCGCGCGACAGCGCGTTCTACGCCATGTTCACCGAGGCCGGCCGCAACGTGGCCGACGCGGCGGACCTGCTGGCCGGCCTGATGGAACCGAACGTCAGCCGCGAGGGCATCGCCAAAGACCTGCGCGACCTCGAGCACAAGGGCGACACCGTCACCCACCGCATCCTGCGCCAGCTGAACACCAGTTTCGTGACGCCGTTCGACCGCGAGGACATCTACCGGTTGGCCGCTGCCCTGGACGACGTGGTGGACGCCATCGAGGCCGCGGCCGACTTCGTCGTGCTGTCCGGGCTGGGCCGGCTGCCACTGCTGATGGGCGACCAGATCACGCTGCTGCGCCGCTCGGCCGGTGAGACGGCTGAGGCGATGGCTCGGCTGTCGACGCTGCGAGACCTCGAGCCGTACTGGATCGAGGTGAACCGCCTGGAGAACGAGGCCGACCGGGTCTATCGCAAGTTGCTCAGCAAGCTGTTCAGCGGCGACTACGAAGCCCTCGAGATGTTCAAGCTGCGCGAGGTGGCCGATCAGCTCGAAGACGCCGCCGACGCGCTCGAACACGTCGCCCACGCCGTCGAGACGATCGCGGTCAAGGAGTCGTGAACATCACGGCCTTGACCGTGATGATCGTCGTCATCGCGTTGTTCTTCGATTACACGAACGGCTTCCACGATGCGGCCAACGCGATCGCGACGTCGGTGTCCACGCGGGCGCTGACGCCACGGGTCGCGCTGGCCATGGCGGCAGTGGCCAACGTGGTGGGCGCGCTCATCTCGACCAAGGTGGCGACGACGGTCGGATCCGGCATCATCGACGCGCCGCACGGCCGGGACGGGTTGATCGTCGTGCTGGCGGGGCTGGCCGGCGCCATCGCGTGGAACCTCGGCACGTGGTACTTCGGGCTGCCGTCGTCCTCGTCGCACGCGCTGATCGGTGGGCTGGTCGGAGCGGCGCTCGTCGGGGCGGACGGCGTGAAGTGGCACGGCATCGGCAAGAAGGTGATCGTGCCGATGGTGACGTCCCCCGTTGCCGGGTTCATCCTCGGTTACCTGTTCATGCTCGCTCTGCTCTGGACGTTCCGGAAAGCCAATGCGCACAAGGTGAATCGCGGTTTCCGGTGGGCCCAGATCGTGTCGGCGGCCGGCATGGCGTTCGGGCACGGCACGCAGGATGCGCAGAAGACGATGGGTGTCATCGCGCTGGCGCTGACGGTGTCCGGGCACTTGGGTCCGCACGCCGGCATCCCGCTATGGGTGATCCTGTCGGCGGCGGCGGCGATCTCGCTCGGCACGTACTCGGGTGGCTGGCGAATCATGCGCACGCTGGGGCGGCGCATCATCTCGCTGTCGCCAACCAGCGGGTTCGCCGCGCAGACCGTAGCCAGCGGTGTCATGCTCACGACGTCGCAACTCGGGCTGCCGGTGTCCACCACGCATGTGATCACGTCGTCGGTGATGGGGGTGGGCGCCACGCGGCGGTTCTCGGCGGTGCGCTGGGGCGTGGCCGGCAACATCGTCATGGCCTGGGTGCTGACCATCCCGGCCGCGGCGGCGATGGCCGCCCTCATGTGGGAGATCCTGCACCCCGTCCTGGACTGATCCCTCGATCGTGCAACTCTCGGCCGCGTGAGGCGGCCGAAAGTTGCATGATCGGGGACATGGCGGGTTGGCAGTTCTGGATCGATCGCGGCGGGACGTTCACCGACATCGTGGCGCTGCGCCCGGACGGCCGGCTGGTCGTCCGGAAGCTGCTGTCCGAGAACCCGACCCGGTACGCCGACGCGGCCGTCGCGGGTATCCACGAGCTCGTCGGGGACGGCGACGTCGACCGCGACATCGACGAGGTGCGCATGGGCACCACCGTCGCCACCAACACCTTGCTCGAACGCCGGGGTGAGCGCACCGCGCTGGTGATCACCCGCGGGTTCGCCGACGCGCTGCGCATCGGCTACCAGAACCGTCCGCGCATCTTCGACCGGCACATCGTGCTGCCGTCGCCCTTGTCCGAGCGGGTGATCGAGATCGACGAGCGCATGACCGCCGACGGCGAGGTGCTGCGCCGGCCGGACCTGTCCGCGCTGGCTGTCGAGCTGCGCGCCGCCCGGGCCGACGGCATCGACGCGGTCGCCGTCGCCTGCCTGCACAGCCACCTCCACCCGGAGCACGAGCGGGCGATCGGGCTGCTTGCGCGCGAACTCGGGTTCGCGCAGGTGTCGCTGTCCAGCGAGGCCAGCCCGCTGCTCAAGCTGGTGCCGCGGGGCGACACGGCGGTGGTCGACGCGTACCTGTCGCCGGTGCTGCGCCGCTACGTCGACGGAGTAGCTGCCGCGCTCGGCGAGACCGGGCGCGGTACGCGCCGCGCCGACCGTAGGTCCAGGCGCTTGGGCCAGCACAGCCTGCTGTTCATGCAGTCGAACGGCGGGCTGACCGAGGCCGGTCACTTCCGGGGCAAGGACGCGATCCTGTCCGGACCGGCCGGCGGCATCGTCGGCATGGCCCGGATGGCGCAGCTGGCCGGCTTCGACCAGGCGATCGGCTTCGACATGGGCGGGACGTCGACGGACGTGTCGCACTTCGCCGGCGAGTACGAGCGGGTGCTGTACACCGAGGTAGCCGGCGTGCGGCTGCGCGCGCCGATGCTCGCGATCCACACCGTGGCGGCCGGCGGTGGCTCGATCCTGCACTTCGACGGCAGCCGCTATCGGGTCGGCCCGGACAGTGCCGGGGCTTCGCCGGGGCCGGCGTCGTACCGCGGCGGCGGCCCGCTGACGGTCACCGACGCCAACGTCATGCTCGGCCGGATCCCGCCGGCCCACTTCCCGGCGGTGTTCGGCCCGGACGGTGACCAGCCGCTGGACGTCGACGTGGTGCAGCGCGAGTTCACGACGCTGGCGCAGCGGATCGGCGACGGTCGGCCGCCCGAGCAGGTGGCCGAGGGGTTCGTGCAGATCGCGGTGGCCAACATGGCCAATGCCGTCAAGCGAATCTCGGTGCAGCGCGGGCGCGACGTGACCGAGTACGTGCTGACGACGTTCGGCGGCGCCGGTGGACAGCATGCCTGTGCAGTGGCCGACGCCCTGGGCATCCGGACCGTGCTCGTGCCGCCGATGGCCGGCGTGCTGTCGGCGCTGGGCATCGGGCTCGCCGATACGACGGCGATGCGCGAGCAGTCCGTCGAGGCGCCGCTGTCGGACGACCTGCTGCCCCGGCTGGCGCACGTGGCCGACGGGCTCGAGGCCGATGCTCGCGCCGAGGTGGGCGATGGCGCCACCGCGGTGCGGCGCGTACACCTGCGCTACGACGGAACCGACACGGCCATCGCCGTCGAACTGTCCACTGTGGACTGTATGCGGGCGGCGTTCGAGCAGAGCTACCGGCAGACCTACTCGTTCCTGATGGATCGCCCGCTCGTCGTCGAGGCGGTATCCGTCGAGGCGATGCTGACCACGACTTTGCCCAATGAAACGTCGCTGACGAGCCCCGACAGCGACCGTTCAGGGGGCAAAGTCGGGCATCCGGCCACCACCGTCCGGATGCACACCGGGGGCGCCTGGTGCGGCGTGCCGCTCTACCACCGGTCGGGGCTGCCCAGCAGCGTCGACGGCCCGGCGATCGTGGTCGAGGACGGCTCGACGACGGTGGTCGACGCCGGCTGGCGGGCCGCCGTCCGGGCCGGACAGCTGGTGATCGAACGGGTCACCGCGCCCGCCGCCGACGATGTGGGTACCGCCGCCGACCCGGTGCTGCTCGAGATCTTCAACAACCTGTTCATGTCGATCGCCGAGCAGATGGGCGCCGCCCTGGAATCGACGGCCCAGTCGGTGAACATCAAGGAGCGGCTGGACTTCTCCTGCGCGCTGTTCGACCCGGACGGCAACCTGATCGCGAACGCCCCGCACATGCCCGTCCACCTCGGCTCGATGGGCACGAGCGTCAAGGAGGTGATCCGCCGCCGGGGCGGCACCATGCGGGCCGGCGAGGTGTACGCCGTGAACGACCCGTACCACGGCGGCACGCACCTGCCCGACGTCACGGTGGTCACGCCGGTGTTCGACGGTGACGAGATCTTGTTCTACGTCGCGTCGCGCGGGCATCACGCCGAGATCGGCGGGTTGACGCCCGGGTCGATGCCGGCCAACAGCCGTGACGTGCACGAGGAAGGCGTGCTCTTCGACAACTGGCTGCTCGTCGCCGACGGCCGGCTGCG
>DASXYE010000348.1:0-4138 GCA_036502695.1 Jatrophihabitantaceae bacterium | reverse complement strand
CTGCCCGCGCGCCCGCCGCCGGCTTCGCGCCCAGCGTGATCATGCGCGGGTGCGCCCCCTGGGGCGCGGACCTGCATGATCACGCGGATGTGTGCGCCCGGCAGGACTCGAACCTGCAACCTCTTGATCCGTAGTCAAGTGCTCTATCCGTTGAGCTACGGGCGCTGGAACAACCGCACCAGTCTAGCAAAGACACGGCCGCGGCCGGGCACGGGTACATCTCGCGGAGGCTCCGGGATTCGAACCCGGGATGGGCGGTTAGCCCAAACCGCATTAGCAGTGCGGCGCCATAGACCAGACTAGGCGAAGCCTCCAAGCGGCCACCGAGCATCGACGGGCCACCGAGGGATCAGGGTACAAGGCGCCAAGACGCCCAACCAACCGGTCTACGGCCGGATCGTCCGCGCTTGGCGGTGCTATGGCGCGTCGAGGCGCGGACAACCCGAGGACGCACTCAGGGAAGCACTCGGCAAAGCACGATGAGTTAGGCGCGTCCCAGTAGGCGTTTGAGGATGTGCGGTCGGACGAGGAACGCCTCGGCCTCGAGCGCGGCGACGGCGATGCGAGGCAGGTCGCGGGTCGCGGGGTAGGACAGGAACCGCGGCTGCCAGTCCGGGCGGAACTTCACGTTGAAGCGGTACAACGATTCGATCTGCCACCACCGCGACGCGAACAGCAGCAGTCCCCGCCAGGCGCGCAGCACCGGCCCGGCGCCGATCTTCTCGCCCCGCTCGATGGCATCGCGGAACACGGCGAAGTTCAGCGACACCCGCGTGACGTCCAGGGTCGGGCAGGCCTCGATGACCTTCACGATCATCAGCTCGTTGAGGCCGTTGTCGGCGGACCGGTCGCGCCGCATCAGGTCCAGCGACAGCCCGTCGGCGCCCCACGGCACGAAGTGCAGCATGCCGCGCAGCACACCGTCCTGGTGGGCGGTGGCCACCACGCACTCACGGTCGGCGCGGTCGCCCAGCCGGGACAGCGCCATCGAGAAACCCCGCTCGACGGCGGCCCCACGCCAGGCCTCGGCCTGCCGCAACAACGAGGCGAACTCGTCCGGATCGATGTCGCGCGCCCGCCGGACCTGAACGTCGTAGCCGGCCCGTCCGACGCGGGTGCAGGCCTGCCGGACGCCGCGCATCGGGCGTCCTTCGAGGGAGAACGCCGAGACGTCGACGATGGCCTCGTCGCCCAGCTCGATGGCCGCGAGGTCGCATTCGCGCTTGAAGACGGTGGCGCCGAGCTCGCTGCAGCCGATGACGGCCGGGGTCCAGCCGTACTCGTCGACCAGACCCCGGTAGGCGCACATGACTCCGGGCCAGGCCTCGGGGTCACCGATCGGATCGCCGGACGCGAGCGCCACGCCCTGGACGACCCGGTAGGTGATCGCCGCCTTGCCGGTGGGCGACCACACCACCGCCTTGTCGCGCCGCAGGGCGAAGTAGCCGAGCGAGTCGCGCGAGCCTTGCCGGTCGAGCAGCTCACGCAGCCGCTCCTCGTCGCCGGGCGAGAGCCGGGCCGCCGGCTCGGACGGACGCAGCGCCAGCAGCACGACCACCACGACGGTCAACAGCCCGAACCCGAACAGCGTCCCGTGGAACACGTCGCTGAATCGTTCGCCGCGCAGGCTGATCGGCCCGTCCGCGCCGACCAGTGCGTACAGCACCTCTTCCAGCCGGGCCGTCAAGGAAGGACTGCCGACGACGTGTTCGTGCGAGTGGATGTAGAGCATGGTCACGCCGTAGAGCACGGCGACCGCGAGGAACTGGAAGAACACCCGTACCGCGAACCATCGCGATGCCGGGTCGGCCTTGGCCCGATACTGCGACCGGGCCGTCAGGAGCATGACGAGCAGCACGAAGGCCACCGCCGCGTCGACGATCTTGTGGCCCTTCAGGACGTGCGCCACGACCAGCACCGACGAGACGCCCACCGCCGCCAGCCAGGCCACCCGCTTGCGCTTACGCAGGCTGGCCGCCAGACGCAGCAACAGCAGGCCGGCGACCGTGCTGACCGCCGCGGCGGCCGCTGTGGCCGGGATGCCCAGCGGGTCGGTGATGGCCCGCACCCGCTCGCGTTCGCCGGCCATCAGCCCGCCGACGAGCGTCAACAGTCCGACCAGTACGGAGAAGGCCCAGATGATCCGGGGGGACCGCTGTAGGTAACCGGCGCGGAATCGCTGCCACCGGGTCGGTTCTGCGGGCGTTGTTCGTTCTCGCTGCGGCGTAGCCAGCACCCTCGCCATGCTCCTTCGTTGCCGCCGGACCGGAACGCTCTGGGGGGCGCTCGCCACCATGGTGCCCCATTGGCGTAGGTAAGTGGCACCCGCCGATGGTTCAGTAGCCGGTTGCCGAAAGTCGGGGGTCGACTACACCGGGCGGATCAGGCGCGGGTCAAGCGCGGATCAGCGGCATGACGACGTCGTCGACGACCTGGACCAGGTACTCGTCGGAGATGTCCCGGTTCTGCACGATGATCCGCGCCGTGATCATCGAGGGCAGGATCTCGGCGTACAGCTCGCACGCCGCCTCGGGCCGCACCTCGCCGCGGGCCACGCCGCGCTCGAGCAGCTCGACCATGGCCGTCCGCTTCGGACACGCCACCTGATCCTCGAACGCCTCGGCCAGCTCGGCGTCGCGGCTGATCTCGCAGGCCGCCGCCCGGAACGCCTCACCGACCTCGCTGATCATCGCGTTCATCCGCTGGCCGAGATGCAGCAGCGCATCACGGGTGGTGGTGGTCGAATTCTGCAGGCCGTCCAGCAGGTTGAACGTCTCGCCGAACTTGGCGCACATCGAGTCGACGACCAGCTGCTGCTTGGTCGGCCAGCGCCGGTAGATGCTGGCCTTGCCGGTGTGCGCCCGGGCGGCCACCGACTCGATCGTGAAGCCGGCGTACCCGATCTCGGTGAGCTCGGCGACCACTGCCTCGTGGATGGCCTGTTCGAGGGCAGCGCCGCGTCGCCGATGGCGGACGTCGGGCTCCCCGTCGGCGGGGCCGCACGGGGTCGCGCGCTGAGCGATATCCACTGGCGCCGCTGTCATGGTTGTCGGACCCTTCCTGGACAATGCCCTGTGGAGTGACTGAGGCCGGCTTGCTAATGCACGGTTGCGTCTCTTAAGGGTGTCCGCCTACGTTACACCGCGCAGACCCGCGCTTGGCTGTGCGCATGAGCGCACTCGACGGCTGAACGGAGAATGCCCGTGACGGGGACCAACGGTGCATCCGACAGCGGTGCCCGCCGTATTGCCCATCCCGCGCTGATCCTGCTGATCATCGCCGGAGCGCAGCTGATGGTCGTGCTCGACGCCACGATCGTGAACATCGCCCTGCCGTCGATGGGCTCGTACTTCCACAAGAACCAGACGGATATGACGTGGGCGATCAACGCCTACGCGCTGGCCTTCGGTGGCCTGCTGCTGCTCGGCGGCCGGGCCGGGGACATCCTCGGTCGCCGGCGCATGTTCATCATCGGCCTGGCCCTGTTCTCGCTGGGCAGCCTGCTCGGCGGCATCGCCAACACGTACGGCCTGCTGCTCGGCGGACGCGTCATCCAGGGCCTCGGCGGGGCGATCGCCTCGCCGACCGCGCTCTCGCTGGTCACCGTCTCGTTCCCCGAGGGCAAGGAGCGCAACCGCGCATTCGCGGTGTACGCCGCGGTCTCCGGCGCCGGCGCCGCCCTGGGTCTGCTGCTCGGCGGCATCCTGACCGAGTACCTCACCTGGCGGTGGGTGCTGTACGTGAACGTGCCGATCGGCGTGCTGCTCATCGTCGGCTCGTTCCTGTACCTGCACGAGAGCGAGCGGCTCAAGGGCGAGTTCGACTTCATCGGGGCCCTGGTGTCCGTCGCCGGCATGGTCACCCTGGTCTATGCGTTCGTCCATGCGGCCCGCGACGGCTGGAACAACGGGCAGACCTACCTGCTGTTCCCGCTGGCCGCCGTGCTGCTGATCGGTTTCGTGCTGCTCGAGGCGTACGTGATCAAGGATCCGATGATGCCGATGCGATTGTTCGAGAATCGCAGCCGAACCGGCGCGTACCTCGTCATGCTGATCGCCGGCGCCGGGCTGTTCGGCATGTTCTACTTCCTCACCTACTTCATCCAGCAGGTGATGGGCTACAGCGCCCTCAAGGCCGG
>DASXYE010000347.1:0-4095 GCA_036502695.1 Jatrophihabitantaceae bacterium | reverse complement strand
CGGTGGTCGCCGTATATAGTCGCCGCCAAGTCCCGGACTCATCGGCAGCCAAGCGCCGCGCGACGGATGCGGGGATGGGTCCGTGCCCGGCGAGTTCGCCGGGCTGCTCATCGGCGCCGAGCAGGGTGGACAGCGCGACCGCCACCTGGATCGAAGGGCGCATCCCCTGGGCCTTGGGCAGCAGCGGGTCGTGCAACGCGGCCACGCCGAGGTCGACCAGGGCATCGGCGCGGCGCTGATCGGACGTGCGCGGATCATCGGCCGAGGTGACGGACGCGAGCGCATCGACCGCGGTCACCACGGCGGCGGCACCTTCGGCCGGGAGCACTGCCCACAGCTCGGTCATGCCGTCATCGCGCGGGGTCAGACACACCCGCCGCTGCTTCATCGCCTCGAGCCGCTGCTCCTCCACCGTGGCCGCCGAGACCCGGGCCACGGCCCGGCGCACCGAGCGCTGGAACTCGGCCAGCGTCTGCTCGTGCGCGCGGGGCAGTACCCGCTCCTCAACCGCGCGGGCCTGCTTCTCGTCCAACGCGAACACTGCTTCGGCCAAGAACGCGGCATGCAGGTAGCCGACCTCACCCCGGTCCAGCAACCGCAACGTCGCGGGCAGCCACTCCGCCAGGGTCTGCGCCACCGCCAGACGCCGAGCAGCGGTCCTCCCCGACATGCGCAGCGCACAGGCGACGTCCTCGCGCACCCAGTTGCGTTCGTCAGTTTGATCTGCAGCCATCCTGGCTAGTACGCGTTGCTGCTGCGCCGCGATCATCGCGGCCTGCCGCTCCAACGCGACCAGCAGATCCACCCGACCCGCCGCCGACAACGCATCGGGCTCGAGCAGCGACAACGTCACCGCATCCTGAGGTGCGGGCTTCGAGCCGCCCAGCTCAGCCGCGATCGCATCGGGCGAATCGAGGATGTCCGACAGCAGCGGCGGAGGCGCCTCGTCGTCGAACATGCGTACGAGTCTAGCTGATCCGAATGTGAAAGAGAAGCCTTATCTGATAGGGATGTTCTTGCGTTCGGCAGCCGCACGCTGGGCGACCGCTGCAGGCGGCGACCCGGTGCTCCGCGGGGCCGGCCCAATCGGTTAGTGACCGAATCGATCAGTGACCGATCAGGTCAGTGGCCGGGCGCGACCGTGCTCGGGCTCAGGCCGGGGCCACCGACCCGGGCCGGTTCACCGGTCGGCACCCCGACGTCGGGCCGCGAAACGCGGCGGTCGTTGGTCCACTTGGCGAGCACGGCTGCCCCGGTGCCGCTGGTGATGACCGACACGAGCGTGAACAGCATTCGTCAATGCTTGCACGCTGTTGCCGATCGGTCACGTCGTGAGGCGGCATTGGCCCGCATAGTGGGCAAAGTTGTTCGGGGCGAGGTCAGCCGACCTTCGTGCCGGTGGCGACGAGCACGAACCAGGCGCCGCCCGGAGCGAGCGCGATGGGCTGTCCGTGCGCGTCCGTCAGGTGCGTGCCGTCGCTCGTCGAGGTACGCGACCAGGTTCCGTCGACGCGCTTGCCGTCGCGGAAGACGCTGACCTTCCCGCGTCCGACGGTGTGGGTGACCTTGGCCGGGTTGCCGTCCTGGTCGATGTCGCCGGTGAACGTGGTGACCGAGCAGGCCTGCACGACGACGTTCGGGGTCGAGATCAGGGCGCCGTCGGCCGCGTGCTGGGTGGTGCCGTCGATCATCCGGACGTAGCGGTGCCGCGTCGCGCTCCACGTGAACGCAACCGGGGTGCCGCCGACGGTGGTGGCCACGCGGGTGCCCGAGCCGGCGGCGGTATTGGCGAGCTGGCGCGACCAGGTCAGGCCGATGCTCTTCGTGCGTGGGCCCTTGAGCTTCGCGGCGATGGCCGCCAGGTCGGCGCGCAGGTTGAACGGCGCGCTGCGATCCGGATCGCGGTCGAAGCCGGCGGCCCCGCGATCGCCGATGGCCGACCGCAGCGCCGACTTGTCCAGCGGGGCCAGCTCGCCCTGCGATCCGCCGGACGCGACGTAGGCGATCGGCCCGAACTGCAGGGCCAGATCCGGGTCGCCGACCCGCGTGCTGCGAACCGGTTCGACGGTAGGCAGCTTGGTTGTATAAACGGCGAGCAGCCGGGTCAGGCCACCTTCGACCTGCTCGATGTACACGATGTCCGCCGCGTCGATGCCGACCTGGGGACGCCCGTTGCCGGTGTCGTCGATCTTCACGGCCACCGCGGGGTTGCGCGACGGTGCACCGCCGGTCAGCGGGTTGATCGGGGGGCCGCTGGGTGTCGCGCCGGTCGTACCGGGCGCGGAGCTGGACGGCTTGGCGCTGTGGTGGCCGCCACCGCAGGCCGCCAGGGTCGTCACGGCCGTCACGCAAGCGGCGACAGCGGCCACCCGGGCCGCCCGGGAAACGATCATGACGCGGCAGCGTACGCCGGTCGGCCGGTCCCGGCGCGGCAGAAGCGCGGCGAGAGAAACGCGGCGACAGAAGCGCGCCGCCGGAGCGCGCCGCCGGGTTCAGACGGCCTGCTCGCGCGAGCACCACCACGTCGTGCGCCCGCCGACCTCGCCCCGCGTCATCGGGGCGCCGTCGCGCGGGCACAGCGCGCCGGGCTTGCGGTAGGGCACCACCGACAGGGTGTGGACGCCGCCCGACTCGATCGCCGTGCGCACCGCCCGGCGCAGGCCGCGCAGCAGCCGGTCGACGTCCGGGCCGGACAGCTGCGCCGTCGAGCGGGCTGGGTTGATCCGGGCCAGCCACAGGATCTCGTCGGCGAGCAGATTGCCCACCCCGGCCAGGGCGTGCTGGTCGAGCAGCCGCGCCTTCACCGGGGCGTCGCCGCGGGTGAGTGCGTCGCGGAACTGGGCCGGGGTGATGGTGCGCGCGTCCGGGCCGAGCTTCTCGACCGGCGGGTCGAGCCGGACCCGGCCCAGCCGCCGCGGGTCGACCAGCAGCATCCGGCCGCCGTCGGCGAACGCCAGCGCGAACCGGGTGAACCGGTAGTCGCCGGGCTGCCGGCCGCGTTCCCAGTAGTCGCCGCCGTCGATCTCGGTGCCGTCCGCGTCGGCGATGACGATCTTGCCGGACATGCCGAGGTGGACGCCCAGCACCGGGCCGCCGTCGGACGTGTCGCACCACATGCTCTTGCCCTGGCGGTGCGCCGCGGTGAGGCTCCGTCCGACCAGGGCGGTCCGGACGTCGCCCGGCAGGTGCGGGCGCAGGACGAACGTGTCGGAGTCGTCGACGTCGACGATGCGCCGGTCGAGCGCGGCGCGTTCGATCACCGCGCGGGCGGTCTCGACCTCGGGCAGTTCCGGCATCAGCACCTCGGGCGGTCAGTTGCGTTAGAGCGGGCTCCACTTTGTAGCGTGACGGTATGCGCACCTCGAACCTCGGCCCCCTGTCCGTGTCGGCGCAGGGTCTGGGCTGCATGGGCATGAGCCAGTCGTACGGCCCCGGCGACGACACCGAGTCGAAGGCGACCTTGCTGCGGGCCCTGGAACTCGGCATCACCCTGTTCGACACCGCCGACGTCTACGGCACGACCGGCGCCGGTGGCTTCGGCACCAACGAGACGCTGCTCGGCGAGACGTTGGCCGGCCGGCGCGACGAGTTCGTGCTGGCCACCAAGTGCGGGATCCAGGACATCGTGCCCGGCACGGCGGCGCGCTTCGAGCTCAACGGGAGTCCGGACTACATCCGGGCCGCCTGCGACGCGTCGCTGCGCCGGCTGCAGACCGACCACATCGACCTGTACTACCTGCACCGCGTCGATCCGAAGACGCCGCTGGCGGACAGCATCGGCGCGATGGCCGAGCTGGTCGCCGCCGGCAAGGTGCACAACATCGGCGTGTCCGAGGTGACGGCCGAGCAACTCGAAGCGGCGCACCAGGTGCATCCGATCGCGGCTGTGCAGAGCGAATACTCGTTGTGGACGCGGGGCATCGAGGACGAGGTGCTGCCGACGGCCCGCCGCCTGGGCATCGGCGTCGTGCCGTTCTCCCCGCTGGGACGGGGTTTTCTCACCGGCGCGATCACGTCCACCGAGGGAATGGCCGAGAACGACGCCCGCCGCCGGATGCCGCGCTTCGCCGACGACGCCGCAGCGGCCAACCAGCG
>DASXYE010000346.1:0-21332 GCA_036502695.1 Jatrophihabitantaceae bacterium | reverse complement strand
CGTGCGCACCACGACGTTCTTCACCCGGACGCGCATCACGACCCTGCCGGAAGCCACCCGGAACGCCGACGAGGTGGCGGCCGCGGCGGTGGCCCTGCTCGAGCGGTTCGAGCTGACCCGCCCGGTGCGGCTGCTCGGCGTAAGGGTCGAGTTCCCCTGAGCGCACCCGACGAGTAGTTCGAGTGCGGCCACCCCTGCATGATCAAGAGCGAGAAGCGGTCGCTATAGCAGCCACTTTCCGCTCTTGATCATGATCAGATCACCACGACCTGTCTCACGCGTTGGCGATCCGATCGGGGAGCGGGGCGACTCGGCTCCCCGGCCGAGCTGACCAGATTCGCCCGCGCCGCACCGTGTCCTGCTCGGCGCGCGGATCCTCGTCGACGGTGCTCACCACCATCGCGTACCCGCGCTCGCGGGCCACCTCGACGGCCGCCTTGGCGATGGACGCGTAGAACGTGTTGGTCAGGTCGCCCACCAGTAGCGCCAGCGTGGCGGAGTGCATGCCGGGACGCAGCGCGCGGGCGATTTCGTTGCGCTGGTAGCCGAGCTCGGTGATCGCCACCCGGACCCGCTCGGCGGTGTCGGCGCGAACCAGGGCACCGCCGTTCACCACGCGCGACACCGTGCCCAGCCCGACGCCGGCGCGTACCGCGACGTCGCGCATCGTCGGATGAGTCACCGGCAGATCCTTGTACGCAAAGGGAATTCCCAACGAGTTCAAACGTATGCTGCCGCGAGATCAACCCTGCGCCAAACCGATATTCCGTCGATGTCTCGACTCGCCGGTTTCGCGCTGGGTACGTTTCCAACTGGTTACGTTTCCAGAAATTCGATGGCGCCGACCCTCGACGGTGCGCACGCTGGTGAACAGTTGAGCCCGCCGATGTCCCTTATACCCGTTGGGGCAGGGCGCCCACCTGGGCCGCTACTCGGCCGTCACCTCGGGGTTGGCCCGCCGCGTGAACGGGGCCAGCGGGCGCACCGCGACCGGTTCCGCGAGCAGGTCGGCCAGCTCGAGCTGCAGCGCCCGGAAGAAGTCGTGCTCGAAGTGGTCGCGGACGGCGGCCGAGTCGGCGAACTCCTCCCACACCCAGACGAGATCCTCGTCGTTGGGGTCGGCGGCCGCGGCGAACAAGGCGGTGCCCGGTTCGCCGTCCAGGGTGTTGACGTAGTTGGTCAGGACGCGCATCAGCTCGTCCCGCTTGCCTTCCTGGGCGGTCATCTGCAACAGAGCGCCGAACTCGTTCATACAGGTCGCAACGCGTCGCACGCGGGCACGGATTCCCGGGCCGGGCGTCGAGCTCGTCCATACGCCACGGCATGGACGAATGCGCACCGGGTCAGCAAGCGCTTTCATAACGCAGATCGGCCCGATCTGCCTTGGCAGACCGGGCCGACCCGTACAGCTAGTGGTTCTCAGCTGACGAGGCGCACACCATCCGCCTGCGGGCCCTTGGGGCCCTGCGCAACCTCGAACTCGACGCGCTGGCCCTCGTCCAGCGAGCGGTAGCCATCGGCCTGGATCGCCGAGTAGTGGACGAACACGTCCTGGCCGCCGTCCACGGCGATGAAGCCGTAGCCCTTTTCGTTGTTGAACCACTTAACGGTGCCCTGTGCCACGTGCACTCCTTGCTAGGGGCCTTCTGGCGCCACCCTTCGTGCCGCCAGGGTCTTCGCTCCTCGGTCCCGCTTTACTGCAGTGCACGTGCTGGTGTTGAGCACGTGGTACTCCATCAGCCGAAACGCTCGTAACTACGACCGCGCCGGACGGTACACGGCCCGCCGCAAAAGGGCCAGACACCGCACGTCTCAATCGAGCGGTTTAGCCATACTCTGCGCGGTGATCTCGTAGCCGAGTGATTCGTAGAGCTGTCGCGCCACGACGTTGGGGCCGAACACGTTGAGGCCAAGCGAGGTCAGCCCGAGCTCCCGGCACTTGTGTTCGGCCAGCCGCATGAGTTCGCGGCCGTATCCCTTGCCCCGGTGGGATGCGTCGATCTCGACGTCGTAGATCCAGCCGGCGTCGAGGCCGTCCGGGGTGGTCGTCGACAGCCACAGAGTCCCGACCGCCGCACCGTCGCCGCCGCCGGCGCCGTCGACCGCGACGAACAGCAGCTGGCCCGCGGTGGCGTTGCCGTCGGGCAGCAGCGCGGCGGTCTGGCGCTCGGCGTCCGCCCGACCGTCCTCGGCCGAAAGCCCTTTCGATCGGGCGACGTCGACTCCGTAGTGGTCGACGGCGTACGCGCGGAACGCGACGAACTCGTCGTCGGTCATGGGGCGTAGTGACAGGCTCATGCCACCATCGTGCCCGGCCCCGCTTACTTCTCGCTGTCGAGCGTGGCCATGCCGGCCGAGGGGTACCGGTCCCCCGCCGCGGCATCGGCCGGGACGGCCTGCTCGATCGTCGCGAGGTCGTCGTCGGTCAGCTCGACGTCAAGGGATCCCAGCGAGTCGACCAACCGGTCGCGCCGCCGCGTCCCGATCAACGGCACGATGTCCTCGCCCCGGGTGAGCACCCAGGCGATCGCGAGCTGGGCCACGCTGACGCCCTTCGCCGCGGCGATCCGGGCCAGGGCGTCGACCAGGCGCCGGTTGTGCGTGAGGTTCTCGCCCTGGAAGCGCGGGCTGTGGGCCCGGAAGTCGGTGGGCGCGAACGTCGTCGGCCCGCTGTTGCTGATGAGACCCCGGGACAGCACGCCGTACGCGGTGATGTCGATGCCGAGCTCGCGGCACGTCGGCAGTATCTCGGCCTCGATGCCCCGTGAGATAAGGGAATACTCGATCTGCAGGTCGACGATCGGATGCACCGCGTGGCCGCGGCGAATCGTGTCGACGCCCACCTCGGACAGCCCGATGTGGCGCACGTGGCCCTTCTCGACCTGCTCGGCGATGGCCCCGATCGTCTCTTCGACGGGCACGGCCGGATCCAGGCGGGCCGGCCGGTAGATGTCGACGTAGTCGGTGCCCAGCCGGCGCAGCGAGTACGCCAGGAAGTTGCCGACCGCCGCGGGCCGGGCGTCGAAACCGCCGAGGCGACCGTCCGGGTCACGCATACCGCCGAACTTCACGCTGAGCCGGTAACTGTCCCGGGGCCGCTGCGCCAGCGCCCGTCCGATCAACATCTCGTTGTGGCCGGAGCCGTAGAAGTCGCCGGTGTCGAGCAGGGTGATGCCGGCGTCGAGCGCCGCCCGAATGGTGGCGACGCTCTCGGCGTCGTCGGCCGGACCGTACGAGCCCGACATCCCCATGCAGCCCAGACCCACTCGGCTGACGGTCGGACCGGTCCTACCCAGTTGTCGCGTGATCATGCGTCCAGCTTGCCTCAACGGGTCAGCAGGCCGGCCGCGCGCATGCCTTTCAGCGTCGGGGGAATCACCGCGGTGGGCGCCGCCTGGTCAGCGACCGCATCCAGGGTCTTGAGGCCGTCGCCGGTGTTGTAGACGACGGTCTCCTTGGACGGATCGAGCTGCCCGGTCTTGGCCAACTTCTTCAGCACCGCCACCGTCACGCCGCCGGCCGTCTCGGCGAACACGCCGGTCGTGCGGGCCAGCAGCCGGATGCCGTCGCGGATCTCGTCGTCGTCGACGTAGGCCATCGCGCCACCGGACGAGCGCACGGCGTCCAGCGCGTACGGGCCGTCGGCCGGGTTGCCGATGTTCAGCGACTTGGCGATGCCGGTCGGCTTCACCGGCGTCACCACGTCGACGCCCTGCTCGAACGCGGTCGCGATCGGCGAGCAGCCGGCCGACTGGGCGCCGAACACCCGCCACTGCGCTTCCGGGACGAGGCCGGCCGCCACCAGCTCCTTGAACGCCTTATTGATCTTGGTGAGCATCGAGCCGGACGCCATCGGCGCCACGTACTGCTCGGGCAGCCGCCAGCCGAGTTGCTCGGCCACCTCGTAGCCGAGCGTCTTGGATCCCTCGGCGTAGTAAGGACGAACGTTCACGTTGACGAATCCGGTGTTCTCGAACTCGTCCGTCTCGGACAGCTCGCTGCAGAGGCGATTGACGTCGTCGTACGAGCCTTCGATGCCCACCAGGGTCGTCCCGTACACCGCCGTCTGGACGATCTTGGCCTGTTCCAGGTCGGACGGGATGAACACGATCGACGGCATGCCGATCCGGGCCGCGTGCGCGGCCACCGAGTTGGCCAGGTTGCCCGTCGAAGCACAGGCAATGCGCTCGAAGCCCAGCTCGCGGGCGCCGGTGATGGCGACCGACACGACCCGGTCCTTGAACGAGTGCGTCGGGTTGGCCGAGTCGTCCTTGATCCACAGCGGAGCTGTAAACCCCAGCTCGTCGGCCAGCCGGTCGGCCCGGATGAGCGGGGTCATGCCGGTGCCGGAATCCACCCGGGTATCGGGGTTCTGGCCGACCGGCAGCAAACCGGCGTAGCGCCAGATCGAGTGCGGACCGGCGGCGATGTCTTCGTGTGTCACCCGCGCGAGTGCATCCTTGTCGTAGCCGATCTCGAGCGGGCCGAAACATTCGAAGCACGCGTGCTGCGGACCCAGCGGGTATTCGGCCCCGCAGTTACGGCACACGAGTGCGGATGCGGGCGAATCGAGTACAGCGGTCATGGCAGAGCGAGGCCTTCCCCTCATCTTTCCCGGACGCGGTCGCGCCAGGACGGAATTGGCACCTGCTGTGGCGGCCTCGCGTCAGCATTGAGAGCGAGTCATCACAGTGGTTGCCGGGGCTTCAACGGGCCGTTCCCTCTGCCCCTCTTGATGAGCTGTTCTTCAGTTGTGCTGGCCATTGTTCCATACCAGCGCGCCTGAGCTAACCCAACCAAGAACGCGATGAGCGCTCGCGCGAAGAGCCCGCCGCCGCGACGCGGCCCGCGACGAAGGAGCGGTGCGGAGCTGCGTTGGACCCCGAGCGCAGCGAGAGGGTCCACAAGCAGATTCGCGAAAGGCGGGTTAGGAGTAGTCGCTGGTCAGGACTACGACTATGGGGCCGGCGGGGAGGTCGGAGAACTTCTCCTTGACCCGCTTGATGGCCGGGAATTGCTGCTGCAGCTGCTCGGCCGCCTGCTGGGCCCCGGGGGTGTTGGGGTCGTAGTACGCGCAGGTCGACAGGATGTCGTTGACGATGTTGTTGGTGCCCGTGACCGTCCAGCCGCCCTGCTCGAAGCGCTGCTTCGCCGTCTCGGCCAACCCCGTGGTCGTCGTGCTGTTCAACACGACCAGCGGGATGGGGTGTCCGGTCGAGGTCGACGAGCCGGACGCCGTCGTCGGATGCTTCGACGGTGACGGGGACTTCGTCACGGTCTTCGTCGACGTCGGCGGGGTGGCGGTCACCGTGGAGGTCGAGGTGCGCAGCGCCACCGGCTTGGCCTGACGCCCGTTGGGGTGCCGCAGCGCGATCAGGGCGACCACGGCCACGGCGATACCGAGCACGGCAAGCACGCTGCCGCTGATGCGATCGATCCGTCGCCGATTCGGCGGTGGAGGCTCCCGGCTCGTCATGGTTAGCGGCAGGATAACCCGCAGCGATCTAGGCCGGTCCGGCTAGACCTCGATACCGAGGCGCCGGGCCGAACGCTGCCGCTGACGGCTGGCGCGCAACCGGCGCAGTCGCTTGACGAGCAGCGGATCGGCGGCCAGCGCCGCGGGAGTGTCGATCAAGGCGTTGAGCACCTGGTAATAGCGGGTCGCCGACATGTCGAACAGCTCACGTACCGCCTGTTCCTTGGCGCCGGCGTACTTCCACCACTGCCGTTCGAAGGTGAGGATCTCGCGATCCCGGCGGGTAAGCCCGTCGGTGCCCGCATCGTCGACCAGCTGGGCCTCGGCAGTAGCAGTCGCATCTTCGGCGTCGGCCGACGCATGTGCGGACTCCATGCTGCGCGATCCCCTTTCCTGGTGCTGACTGGTGCTCACCGTAGCCGAGATTGTCGTCGGCGTCCGGCGGAGAGTAGTCAACCACGACGCGTCGGGAGAACGTTGGATCGGCACGCGGTTTCGATCCGCCGCTGGGCGGATCCCGCTCTGTGGATAACTTCGGCGACTGTCCACAGATCGGGACGGGCCGTTTCGCCGGGCCGGCTCGAGCGGCAGCGTGATCGGCATGGCAGCGTTCCTCGATCCGGCGGCCCTGGAGACGGTCGCCCGGCACCTGAACGGCCACGCCGACGACCTGCGGGGCCGGGCGACGCGGCTCGTGGCGGCGGCCGAGACGGCACGCTGGCGCTCGCCGGCGGCGGTGTCGTTCCGAGACGACGTGCGCCGGCTGGCCCTGGCGTTTCGCCGCTCGGCCGGCGAGCTCGACGACGCCGGGCACGCGCTGCGCCGGCACGCGGCGGCAGTCCGGCGGGCCGAGGCGGTCGTGCGGGCCGCCGAGCACGCGGCGATGGCGGCTGTCCACGGCATCGAGCACGTCCTGGGGGTGGGATGACCGAGCCGGTGTCGGTGCGCGGCGGCGCGGGCGGCGTCGAGGCGCACTACGACGACCTGACCGCGGCGGCCCGGTTGTTCGGCCGAGCCGCCGGCGACACCGGCGAGACCGCCGTGGTGCTGCACGGCTACCTGGTGCATCCCGCCGTCGTCGCTTCGGCGGCCCTCGACCCGGGCGGGGCGGCCGAGTTCGAGGGCCGGCTGGTGGCCGCCCTGGACGGTCCGCACGGCATCACCTGGCTGGCGGCCCGGTGCACGGTTCTCGACGTGGGCCTGCGCGGCGCCGCGGCGGCCTACCTGGCCGCCGACCGGCTGGACGAGCGGCTCACGCCGACGATCGGGGCGCTGGCGCACGCGCCGCGGGCGATCGGTGACGGTGCCGCGGCGCTCGGTCGGGGCGATCCGGGCGGGGCGCTGCAACGGCTGCTGACCGAGGATCCGGAACTGGCCGATCTCGGGGTCGGGCTGGCCGGCGAGCTGCTCGGTGGCTCGGTGCCCACCGGTGCGTGGCTCCTGCAGCAGCCGTTCGCCGACGGCTCGCCTCGGGTGGTGGATCTCGGCGCCGACGACATCGCCGACGCCGACGGCCCGCCGCGCAGTCTGGCCGACGTCCTGGCCGGACTGTCGCACCGCAACCTCGGCCGGTCCGGCGAGATCGACGTGCGGCTGCTCGACGGCGCGGACGGTCGCCGCCGGGTGATCGTCGACATCCCCGGCACCAAGAACTGGGAGCTGGACGCCCACAACCCCGACGTCACCAGCCCGGCCACCAACCTGCGCGCCATCGCCGGGCAGGTCACCACCTACGAGCGCGGGGTCATCGACGCGCTGCGCCGGGCCGGCGTCCAGCCCGACGACGACATCCTGCTGATCGGCCACAGCGAAGGCGGTCTGGTCGCGCTCAACGTGGCCCGGCACCTGAGCGCCTCGCACGGGTTCCACGTCTCGCACGTCGTGACGGCCGGCGCGCCGCTGGGCCTGATCGCCGGCGGCGTCCCGACCGGCGTCGACGTGCTGGCCCTGGAGAACGACGGCGACGTGGTCCCGCACCTCGACGGCGCCGTGAACCCCGATCGGGTCAACATCACGACCGCCACTGTCCGGCACGACCACGGCACGCTCGGCGCCAACCACGACCTCGACGCCAGTTACGTGCCGGGCGCGGCCGACGTCGACGCCAGCGACAACCCGTCGCTGCGGGCCTACCTCGCCGGGCTGGGCGGCTTCCTCGGCGCCGGCACGGTGCAGACCCGCACGTTCCTGATCACCCGGGGCTACCCGTGACCCCCGTTGCCGTGACGCGCGATCACGGGCAACATTCCGGCCATGTACGGGCTGATGCAGGACCTCCCGCTGACCACCAACTGGCTGCTCGCACGCGCCGAGCAGTACTTCGGCAGCAAGACGATCATGACTCGAACCGCGTCCGGCGGCCTGCAGCGGATGACGTACGCCGAGCTGGCGGCCGGGGCCCGCCGGGTGGGCGCCGCGCTCGACTCGCTCGGCCTGGGACCCGAGGCGCGGGTGGGCACGTTCGGGTGGAACACCGCCCGGCACGTCCAGCTGTACTTCGCGATTCCGGGCACCGGACGGGTCATGCACACCGGCAACCTGCGCTACGCGCCCGAGCAGTTCATCTACACGGCCAACCACGCCGAGGACGAGGCGTTCTTCGTCGACCGGTCGTTGCTGCCGCTGTTCGCGAAGTACCTGCCCAGCCTCGACACGGTGCGCCACGTCGTGGTGATGGACGACGGCGCGCCGGCCGAGATCCCTGACGATCCGCGCATCCTGCGTTGGGAAGACGTCGTCGACACCGCGGACGAGCTCGACTTCAGCGACCGGGTCAAGGACGAGAACCAGGCCGCGGCGGTCTGCTACACCACCGGCACGACCGGCAACCCCAAGGGCGTGCTGTACAGCCATCGCTCGACGTGGTTGCACTCGATTGCGTCGATGACCACCGCGGTCTTCGGCATCGGTGAGCGGGACACGATCTTGCCGGTCGTGCCGATGTTTCACGCCAACGCGTGGGGGCTGCCCTACACCGCCGTGATGGCCGGCGCGTCCCTGGTCATGCCCGGGCCGGACCTCTCGCCGCAGGGCATCGTCGGGCTGCTCGAGTCGGAGCGGGTCACGATCACCGGCGGTGTCCCGACGATCTGGATGGGCATGGTGCCCTACCTGGACGGTCACGACCTGTCCCATCTGCACACGATCATCTGCGGCGGGTCGGCGGTGCCCAAGGCGCTGTCCGAGGCGTGGCGGGCCAAGATCGGGTTGCCGATCACGCAGGCGTGGGGCATGACCGAGCTGTCGCCGCTGGGCACGGTCGCCTACCTGCGGTCCGAGTTCGACGACGCCAGCGCGGACGAGCAGGCCGACGTCCGGGCAACGGCCGGGCTGGCCGCGCCCGGGGTCGAGGTGCGCATCGTCGACCCGGACACCCGCGCCGAGCTGCCCTGGGACGACGAGGCGAGCGGTGAGCTGGAGTGCCGCGGTCCGTGGATCGCCCGCCAGTACTACCGCACCGACGCGCCCGGCGAGCAGTACTCGGCGGACGGCTGGCTGCGCACCGGCGACGTCGCAGCGATCTCGCCGCTGGGCTACGTGCGGCTGGTCGACCGGACGAAGGACCTGGTCAAGTCGGGCGGCGAATGGATCAGCACGGTCGAGCTCGAGAACGAGATCATGGCCCACCCGAAGGTGGCCGAGGCGGCGGTGATCGCGGTGCCGCATCCCAAGTGGAGCGAGCGTCCGCTGGCCTGCGTGGTCGTCAAGCCTGGCGAAACGCTCACCAAGGACGAGGTGCTGGACTTCCTGCGGGCGAAGTTCACGAAGTGGCAGCTGCCCGACGACGTCGCGTTCATCGACGAGATCCCCAAGACGAGCGTCGGCAAGTTCTCCAAGAAGACGCTGCGCGACCAGTTCGCCGACTACCGGCTACCCACCGCCTGACGCTTTGCAAGTTGTCCGCGCCTCGCGACGTCCAGGCACCGCCAAGCGCGGACAACTCGGGAAGGTCGGGGGCTCGTAGGCTTACCTCTCGTGACCTACGTTGCCGCGGACAGCCGCTACGACCAGATGACCTACCGGCGCTGCGGGCGCAGCGGCGTGAAGCTGCCCCTGCTGTCGCTCGGGCTGTGGCACAACTTCGGCGATGACCGGCCGATCGACTCGCAGCGAGCCATCCTGCGCACGGCGTTCGACCGCGGCATCACGCACTTCGACCTGGCCAACAACTACGGTCCGCCGTACGGCAGCGCCGAGATCAACTTCGGCCGCATCCTGCGCGAGGATTTCGCGCCGTACCGCGACGAGCTGTTCATCTCGACGAAGGCCGGCTGGGACATGTGGCCCGGCCCCTACGGCGAGTTCGGGTCGCGCAAGTACCTGTTCGCGAGCCTCGATCAGTCGTTGGCCCGAATGGGGCTGGACTACGTCGACGTCTTCTACTCGCACCGCTTCGACCCGGACACCCCGCTCGAAGAGACGATGGGCGCGCTCGACGCCGCCGTGCGCCAGGGCAAGGCGCTCTACGTCGGCATCTCGTCGTACTCGCCGGACCGCACGGCCGAGGCGGCGCGGATCCTGCGCGAGCTGGGCACCCCGCTGCTGATCCACCAGCCGTCCTACTCGATGCTCAACCGCTGGATCGAGGGCGGCCTGCTCGACACGCTCGAACAGGCCGGGGCCGGGGCCATCGCGTTCTCGCCGCTCGCCCAGGGCATGCTCACCACGAAGTACCTGGACGGGGTGCCAGCCGACTCGCGGATGGCCGAGGACTCGTCGCTGTCGCGCGACCTGCTCACCGAGCAGAACCTGACGCACATCCGGGCGCTCAACGACATCGCCGGCAAGCGGGGCCAGTCGCTGGCCCAGATGGCGCTGGCCTGGTGCCTGCGCGACGAGCGAGTCACGTCCGTGCTGGCCGGGGCGAGCAGCGTCAAGCAGCTGCAGGAGAACCTGGCGGCGCTGGACAACCTCGACTTCAGCGCCGAGGAACTACAAGAGATCGATCGCCACGCCGTCGAGGGCGGCATCGACCTCTGGCGCGGCAGCGCCACCTCCTAGCTTCCCTCGTTGAGTGGTGCGTTTCGCGTCGAGTGGGGACTTATAACGCACCACTCGACCGATAACGCACCACTCAACGAGACGGCACGAGACTCAACGGGGCGGGGCGGGCGTGGCAGAGTCCCGGAGGTGAGCGACGATCCGCGCGACCTCAGGCGCGGCGACTTCCCGGTGCTGCGCCCGATCCCGACCCGGTGGGCCGACGACGACACGTACGGGCACGTCAACAACGTCGTGCACTACGCGATGTTCGACACGGCGGTGAACGGCTGGCTGATCGAGGCGTCCGGCGTCGACATCCGCAAACTGCCGGCCGTCGGACTGGTCGTCGAGACGGCCTGCCAGTACTTCGCCGAGCTGCGCTTCCCGGTGACCGTCACGGCCGGGCTGCGGGTCGAGCACATCGGCACGTCCAGCGTGATCTACCGGCTGGCGTTGTTCGGGGACGGGGCCGAGCCGGCGGCGGCCGGCCGGTTCGTCCACGTCTACACCGACCGGGCCACCCGCCGGCCGGTGCGCATTCCGGACCAGATCCGGACAGCGCTCGATTCGCTCGGCGGCGGCAAATCCTGACGAGCCGCGTGTTCATACGCTGGCCGATTCGTGGCTAGCGGGGTGTAACCCGATAGCGAAACGATTCCGCCCGTCGTGTGCGCACGCAGCCGACACAGACGGATCGGGGATTCGACATGGGCAAGCGAGCGACGAGCATCCTGGCGATCACGGCCACCGGCATCGGACTGGCCGCCATGGTCAGCAGCTCGGCCACCGCGTCGCCGGGTCCGAGCTCGGCGCAGGGGTGCCAGCTCGACAACGGCATCAAGCACGTGATCGAGATCCAGTTCGACAACGTGCACCTGACCCGCGACAACCCGAACGTGCCGAGCGACCTTGAGCAGATGCCGAATCTGCTCAACTTCCTCAAGGGCAACGGCACGGTCATGGCCAACTCGCACGACGTCCTCGTGCACACAGCCACCAACTTCATCTCCAACCAGACCGGCCTCTACCCCGACCGCACGGCGGTCACCCAGTCGAACAGCGGCAGCTACTACGGCCCGGACGGCAAGACGCACACCGACGTCTCGTTCGCGTACTGGAACGCCCCGCTGTTCGACCCGGCCGGCAACTCGACCAACACCGGGTACAACCTGCGTTACACGGCCGACCGCGCGAACGTCCCGAACAACAGCAACGTCAACGTCCCCGCGCCGTGGGTGCCCTACACCCGCGCAGGCTGTGACGTCGGCGAGGTCGGCATGTCGAACACGGTGCTCGAGAACATCAACATCGACATCCCCACCGTGTTCGGGGCCGGCTCGCCGCAGCAGCAGGAAGTCACCCAGAACCCGGCCAAGGCCACTGCTGATTTCGTCGGCTTCGCCGTCCACTGCGGCAAGTCGAGCGCCCTGTGCGCCAATGGCCAGGACGACAAGCTGCCCGACGAGCCGGGCGGCTACCCGGGCTACAAGGCGCTCTTCGGCAACTCGTCGGTGCAGCCGGCCACCAGCCCGTCCGGCCCGATCAACGACCTGAACGGCAAGCCGATCACCGACCCGGTCGGCAACCCGGGCTTCCCCGGCTTCGACTCGCTGACCCCGGACGTCTCGCTCGGCTACGCGGCCAACCTGATCGAGCACGGCGTGCAGGTGGCCAACGTCTACGTGTCCGACGTGCACACCGACCACCACACCTCGACCGGCGACCTCGGCCCGGGCGAGGCGGGCTACGAGCAGCAGCTGCACGAGTACGACACCGCGTTCGGGCAGTTCCTGACGCGGATGGCCCACGACGGCATCACCCCGAAGAACACCCTGTTCGCGGTGACGACCGACGAGGGCGACCACTTCTCCGGCAGCGCCCCGACGCCGGCCGGCTGCACCGGCGCGTCCGGCAAGTACTGCTCGTACACCACGAAGTCCGAGGTGAACGTGAACCTGCCCGGACTGCTGGCCACCGCCAAGGGCAACACGACGCCGTTCGCGATCCACAGCGACCCGGCCCCGGCCCTGTGGCTGACCGGCAACCCGGCGCGTACGACGACGGCGGCCCGCCAGCTCGAGCGCGACATGAGCGGCATCTCGGTGGCCAACCCGCTCACCGGCCAGACCGACAAGCTGGCGTACCAGCTCGCTGATCCGGTCGAGGAGAAGATCCTGCACTTCGTCAGCTCGGACGCCACCCGAACACCGACGCTGACCGCCTTCGCCGGCGAGGACGAGTACGTGACGAGCGGAGCGGCCAACTGCGACAAGCCGTGCGTGTTCACCTCGAGCGGTTTCGCCTGGAACCACGGCGGCATCTGGCCCGACCACCAGAACATCTGGGCCGGCTACGTCGGGCCGGGCATCCAGCACCAGGGCATCGACAACAGCACCTGGACCGATCAGGTCGACACCCGTCCGACCCTGCTCGCCCTGGCCGGACTGCGCGACGACTACGCCGGTGACGGGCGGGTGCTCGTCGAGATCACCTCGCCGAATGCGCTGCCGCCGGCCCTGCGTGCGCACCGGTCGACGGTGCTGCGCCTCGGGCAGCTGTACAAGCAGATCATGGGCGCGACCGGGCAGTTCGCCGAGGACACCCTGGCGGCATCCACCCGGGCGCTGGCCAGCGGGTCGGCGACCAACGACCAGACCTACACCCGGATTTCGGCCCTGCTGCAGGTGCTCAACGGCGCCCGCGACCAGATCGCCGACCGGATCGCCGACCAACTGCTGGGCGCGGCATTCCACGGCCAGCCGGTTGACGAGCGGCAGGCCGCCGTGCTGACCGTCGAGGCTCAGTTGCTGCTCGCCGGGGCCCGCACGCTGAGCTAACCGCCACGGTTTTGGTCACCAGTAGGCGTATATGACGACTGGTGACCAAAACCGGGTCAGGGGCGACGCGCCGCCGTCAGCACGTGCGAGCTCACCCCGAGCAGGCTCGGCACCGACTCGGTCGCCCGCATCGCGTCGAGCACGTCGGCGCGCCGGGCCGGGTCGTCCAGCCACTCGCCGATGCCGCCCATCAACCAGGCCGCGCCCTCGACGCCGTACTGCCCGTCGACGACCAGCCCGGCCTCGGCCACCTCGGCCGCGATCTCGTCGGGGGCGTGGAAGTACGCCGTGGTGAACAGCGCCTCGGCATCGGCCGGACGGTGCGCGCCGGACTCGGCCGTGGCGGTGGCCCGGGCCCGGACGTCCGGCTCGAAGTACCGTCCCATGCGCAGCGTGTCGTGCAGGGCCGCGAACCGGTTGATCGTCGCGGCGACGACCAGGCCCCGGGTGACCCGGGCCGCCTCGCGTAGCGCGCGCACCCGGTCGGCCCGGTCGAGCAGGTGGTACAGCGGCCCGAGCAGCAGCACCACGTCATAGGACGCGTCCGGGGCGTCGAGCTCCAAAGCGTTGCCGAGCCGGGCGGGCACGTGCCGTGACGCCTGGGCGACGTGCAGCGGCACCGGATCGATCAGCTCGACGTCGTACCCGTCGTCGGCCAGCCAGGCGGCATGGATGCCGCTGCCCCCGCCGACGTCCAGCACCTTGGCCCGGGGCGGCAGCAGCCGGCGCAGCACGTCCTGCGTGCGCCAGAACTCGAGCCGGCCGGCGCCGGTGCGCAGGCGCTGATCCTCGTCGCCGCGCTCGTAGTACGCGCGGACCTCGGGGGCAAGAGCGCTCATACCGCCCAGTGTCCCGGCCCCGCCCACCGGTTTTGGCCGGACGAGCCGCGCTACGCGGTCTGACCGGCCAAAACCGCGGCTCAGGCGGCGCGGCGCTTGCGGGGCCGGGTCGGCGGATCGTGGTCGTGCCGGGCCGCGGCGATATCGGCGCCCTCCAGGCCCAGCATGTCGGCCAGCAAGCGGAACTCGCCGACGTCTATCGCGGCAGCCGCGACGACGCGGACGGCCCGTTTGCGAGCCTCGGCGTAGTGCGCGGACTCAGCCTCGGCCCGCGCCGCTTCCGAGTCGGACATCGATGTGGGGGCCCAAGCGTCGATTCGGCTCGTCATGCCCTCAACTGTTCCCGCTGACAGCTATGAGCGAAACCGTCTGCTCAGGGCGAACACAGGCACGAACCTGCAGGGCAGGAGGTTGACTGTGGCATGAGCAGCGACGAGCCCCTGGACGCCTACTCGGCGGCCGTCGTGCACGTCGCCGAGACGGTCCTGCCCAGCATCGCCAGCCTGCGCGTACGCACCCGGCGCGGCCAGGGCGCGGGCAGCGCCAGCGTGCTGACCGGCGACGGTTTCCTGCTGACCAGCGCGCACGTCGTCGAGGGCGCGGACGGCGCCGAGGCGGCGTTCGGCGACGGCACCGAGGTGCACGCCGACGTGATCGGGCGCGACGCGCTCTCGGATCTCGCCGTGCTGCGGGCCCGCGGCGCGACACCTCCGGCGCTGACCCTGGGCGATGCCGCCCGGCTGCGGGTCGGTCAGCTCGTCGTGGCGCTGGGCAACCCGCTCGGGCTGGCCGGCAGCGTCACGGCGGGCATCGTGTCGGCGCTCGGCCGGTCGCTGCCCACGCGGGCCGGCCGGGTGGTCGACGAGGTGATCCAGACCGACGCCGCGCTGAACCCGGGCAACAGCGGCGGCGCGCTCACCGACAGCCACGGCCGGGTGGTGGGCGTCAACACCGCGGTGGCCGGCGTCGGGGTCGGCCTCGCGGTGCCGATCAACGACACGACCCGGCAGATCATCACCACCCTGATGCGCCACGGCCGGGTGCGCCGGGCCTGGCTGGGCGTGGCCGGGGCCGAGGCGCCGCTGCCGCCGGCGCTGGCCACTAAGCTCGGCCGGCGCACCGGCATGCGGGTCGCGCAGGTCATCGACGGCAGTCCCGCGGCCCGGGCCGGCCTGCGCGTGGGCGACATCCTCGTCGCGGTCGACGCCGATCCGGTGGTGACCACCACGGCGTTGCAGCGGCGCATGGTCGAGGACGCGATCGGCCAGCGGCTGGAGATCACGGTGTGGCGCAACGGCGCCCTGGTCGACGTCGTGGCGGTGCCCCGCGAGCTGACCGACGCCTGACGCACGTGTCGGCGCCAGCCGCGGCCTGAGCGTGACCGTGGGCCGATCCGGCCAGACAATGGACGGATGACGCTCCCCGGAAGCCTGCGCCCACCCATCCCCCAGATCGAACCGCTCGGTCCGGTCGGTGCCGACGAACGCGTCGAAGCGACGCTCGTGCTGCGCCGGCGCGCGCCGCTGCCCGACGGCCTGCGCCTGACCCGCGCCGAGCTCGAGGCGCAGTACGGCGCCGATCCGGCCGAACTGGCGGCCACCGCCGACGCCTTGCGCAACCGCGGCATCGAGATTCTCGAGGCCGACGCGGCCTCGCGGCGGCTGCGCATCGCCGGGCCGGCCGGCGTCCTCACCGAGTCGTTCGGCACGAGCCTGCAACACGTCCGGCGAGCGGATGGAGCCGAGCATCGGTACCGCGAGGGTGAGCTGTCCGTGCCGGCCGAGCTGGGCGAGTCGGTGGTGGCCGTCCTCGGCCTGGACAACCGCCCGCAGGCCCGCTCGCAGGCGCGCATCGCCGCGCCCGGCACCGTCACCACCAGCTACACCCCGCCGCAGCTCGCCACGATCTACGCCATGCCGCAGGGTACGGACGGCACCGGCCAGACGATCGCGATCATCGAGCTGGGCGGCGGGTTCGCGCAGTCCGACCTCGACCACTACTTCGGCGGCCTAGGCATCCCGACTCCGACGGTGACGGCCGTCGGCGTCGACGGGGCCAGCAACGAGCCCGGCCAGGATCCCACCGGCGCCGACGGCGAGGTGCTGCTGGACATCGAGGTGGCCGGCGGCATCGCCCCGAAATCCAGCCTAGTTGTATATTTCGCGCCGAACAGCGACGCCGGGTTCGTCGACGCGATCAGTCAGGCCGCGCACGCCGACCCGACGCCCGCCGCGATCAGCATCAGCTGGGGGCAGAGCGAGGACGACTGGACCGGGCAGGGACGCTCCGCGATGGACGGCGCCATGGCCGACGCCGTCGCGCTGGGCGTCACGGTCACGGCGGCCTCCGGCGACGACGGCAGCACCGACCGGGCCAGCAGTGGCGCGCATTGCGACTACCCGGCGTCCAGCCCGTACGCCCTGGGCTGCGGCGGCACCACCCTGCAGGCCGACCCGACGACGGGCGCCGTCTCGTCCGAGACGGTGTGGAACGGCGGCTCCAACGGGGGCGCCACCGGCGGGGGGGTCAGCGACGTGTACCCGGTGCCGGCCTGGCAGGCGTCGGCCGGCGTGCCCCCACGGTCGGGCGGCGGCACCGGTGCTACCGGCCGGGGGGTGCCAGACGTCGCCGCCGACGCCGATCCGGGCACCGGCTACCAGGTGTACGTCGACGGCCAGGACCAGGTGTACGGCGGCACCAGCGCGGTGGCCCCGCTCTGGGCGGCGCTGATCGCGCGGCTGGCCCAGGCGACGGGACACACGTTCGGACAGCTCCAGCCGGCCCTGTACGCCGGTGCACAGGCCGGGCACGTGGCGCCGGGGTTCCGCGACATCACGTCCGGCAACAACGGCGCCTACTCGGCCACCCCGGGCTGGGACGCATGCACGGGTCTAGGAACCCCCAACGGAGCCGCGCTGCTAGACCTACTCAGCAAATAAAGATGTCCGCGCTTCGCGACGTCTGAACGTTGCGAAGCGCGGACAACTCGTGGTGGAGCTAGTGGATCAGATCAGGCGTGGTGCTTGCCCAACCGGCGCACGCTGATCGTCGCGCCGACCATCGCGCCACCCAGGCCCAGGGCCAGCAGCGCGAACAGGCCCGCCCGAGCGGCCCAGCTCGGCCCGGTGTTGGCCAGGCTGCCGCCGCCACCGTTGCCGTTGTGCGGAGCGCCCGGCGTCGACGGGCCGTTGCCCGGAGGCGTCGAGCTGCCGCCGCCGTTCGGGCCGGTACCCGGGCCGACCGAGGCCGAGGCCAGGTTCAGCCGCGCCACCGGGTCACCGATCACGTCGACCCGCAGGGCCCGCTCGGTGAACGTGCCGTTGTTGTGCTCCTGCACGTTCACGATCACGTCGACGAGCTTCTCGGCCGCCTTCGCCAGCGGTACGAACACCGAGTCCGACAGGCTCTTCGCGCCGTTGTCGAGTGCGTTCGTCAGCGGGGCCAGCAGCTCGTCCAGGGCCGAACTCGCCTGGCTCTTGCTCGCCGGCAGCACGCCGTTGAGGTTGAGCGACAGCTTGTCGAACAGGGCCGTCAACTGGTCCTTCAGCTCGGAGAGCCCGTGGGCCAGCGCCTCGGGCAGCGCCCGCGCGATGTACTCGAGCAGGTGCGTGTTCGGCGGCAGGTTGTTGATGTCGAGGTTCAGCACCGTCTTGAGCAGCTTGGCCACGTCCACGCTCAGCGTGCCGTTGGTCAGGCTGCCCTGGATGGCGCCGTCGCCGACGTTGATGTCGCCCAGCGAGCCGACCGCGCTACTCATCGGCGCGACCGAGTTCTTGGTGCTGACGGTCTGCAGCGGCGCGACGTTCAGGCCGTTGCCGCCGAGCTTGCCGATCAGGTCGGACAGGCCCGGCACGTTGCTGCTGCCACCGGTCAGCGCCTTGACCGCGCTGCCCAGCGTCGGGCTGCTGAGCTGCAGCTTGACGTTGGCCAGCTCGTAGCTGCCGGTCTGCGCGCCGTTCTTGCCGGTGGCCTGGTCGGCCGTGGCGGCAAGGGCGCCGACGGTCAGCTTCAGGCCGCCGATCTGGGCGAGCGGCGTGTTGGTCAGGTCGATCGAGGCGTCATCCTGCGGCGAGCCGTTCTGCTCGCCGAGGCCGACCGCACCGGAGTTGGTCACGGCCCCCGACGCGCCGTGCGCCCCACCGGTGTTGTTCGCCTGGGCGTACTGGTTGACGGCGCCGAGCTTGATGACGCCGCCGCCCGGCAGCTGGATGCCGTTGGGCAGGTTCAGCAGCTGGGCGTTGAGCAGGGTGGCGTTCAGCGAGTGCTGGTTGGTCACCGCCGCGCCGCCGTTGTTCGCGGCGTTCTCGCCCTTTACCGCAACGAGCTTGTTTAGGTCAGTACCCCCGATCGAGCCGGACAGGAATCGTCCCGCCGCTTGCGACACAGGCGTCGGCGCCGCGGATGCGGTGGGCGCGAACGCGACGGCAACCCCCGCTGCCGTCAGCGCTGCCAACACCGCAACGGTTCTGCGGACGGTCCGGGCGCGGTCAGTCGGCGCAAGCCGACTGGTCGAGGACGGTGGACGCACGGCCATACTTTTTCTCCCACGTCAGTGAAGGAAGGGTTCGGTCCAGGTGCTACGCGCACCTAACGAGAGGCAACGAACCGATGGGGGATCCGTTACGCCTTGGCCCTAGAAGTCCTCGTCGAAATCAACAGACCCGGTTACTCCCAGTTGATAGGCCGAGACCCGTCGCTCGAAGAAATTCGACAGCTCCTGCACGTCTTGCAGCTCGAGGAATCCGAACGGGTTTGCGGACCCGTACTGAGGGGGCAAGCCGAGCTGGGCCAGCCGCCGGTCCGCCACATACTCCAGGTAAGACCTCATGTCCGCCACCGGAAGCCCGGACACGCCCTGCTCGAGCAGGTCCTCGGCGAACCGCACTTCGCAGTCCACCGCCTCGGTGATCATCTCGCGCACCTGGGTTGTGAGCGCGTCGTCAAACAGGTCCGGTTCCTCCCGACGCACCGTGTCGACAACATCAAATGCAAAGGCCATGTGCATGGACTCATCGCGGAAGACCCAGTTGGTTCCCGACGCCAACCCGTGCAACAGGCCACGGGATCGCAGGAAATACACATAGGCGAAAGCGCCGTAAAAGAAGAGCCCTTCGATGCACGCCGCGAAGCAGATCAGGTTGAGCAGGAACGCTCGTCGATCTCCGCTCGTGCTGAGCTTGTCCAGAGCGTAGATCGAGTCGATCCACTTGAAGCAGAACTCGGCCTTGTGTCGGATGGACGCGATGTTCTCCACCGCGGCGAACGCCTCGAACCGCTGCTGCTCGTCCGGGACGTAGGTGTCCAGCAGCGTCAAGTAGAACTGGACGTGCACGGCCTCCTCGAACAGCTGCCGGGACAAGTACAGCCGGGCTTCAGGTGCGTTGACGTGCTGGTACAGGTTCAGCACCAGGTTGTTGGCCACGATGGTGTCGCCCGTCGCGAAGAAGGCCACCAGCCGGTTGACGAGATGACGTTCAGCCGGGCTGAGCTTCGCCAGATCCTTGAGGTCGGCGTGCAGGTCGACCTCCTCGACCGTCCAGGTGTTCTTGATGGCGTCGCGGAACCGGTCGTAGAACTGCGGATACCGCATCGGCCGCAGCGTCAGGTCCATCCCCGGATCTAGCAGGCTCCTCACTGGCAAGCCTCGCAGGACTCGGGGTTCTCCAGGCTGCAGGCGATCGCCTCGGCCTCCTCGACGGGTGCCGTCGGCGCGGCGAGCACCGTCGCCTGCTGGATGCGGGTGGCCGGGCGCGAGCGCAGGTAGTACGTGGTCTTGAGCCCGGACTTCCAGGCGTAGGCGTACATCGAGCTGAGCTTGCCGATGGACGGTGCACTCAGGAACAGGTTCAGCGACTGGCTCTGGTCGATGAACGGCGCCCGGGCGGCCGCCACGTCGATCAGCGCCCGCTGCGGGATCTCCCAGGCGGTGCGGAACAACTCGCGCACCTCGGCCGGCAGCGCCTCGATGCCCTGCACCGACCCGTCGGCCCGCTTGATGGCGTCGCGGACCTCGGGCGTCCACAGGTCGCGCTGCTTCAGTTCGCGGACCAGTGCCGTGTTGATCTGCAGGAACTCACCGGACAGCGTCTCGCGCTTGAACAGGTTCGACACCTGCGGCTCGATGCACTCGTAGCAGCCGGCGATGCTCGCGATGGTGGCCGTCGGCGCGATCGCGATCAGCAGCGAGTTACGCAGGCCGGTCTTGGCAATACGCCCGCGTACGGTCGCCCACCGATCCGTCTGGGTCGGCGTCACGTCCCAAAGGTCGGGCTGCAACTGGCCCTGCGCGGCCCGGGTGTCGGCGAACGCCGGATGCGGGCCGAATTGCTCAGCCAGGCTGGCCGATGCCTCCAGCGCCGTCAGGTAGATCTCCTCGGCGATGCGAGTGGAGAGCTCCCGCGCCGCCTCGCTGTCGAACGGCATCCGTAGCGCGAAGAACACGTCCTGCAGACCCATCACGCCCAGACCCACCGGACGCCACCGCGGGTTGGACGCCGCCGCCTCGGCGCTCGGGTAGTAGTTGATGTCGATGACCCGGTCGAGGAACGTGACCGCCATGCGGGTCGTCTCGCGCAGCTTGGCCCAGTTCATCGTGGTGCCGTCCAGGTGGGCGGCCAGGTTCACCGAGCCCAGGTTGCACACCGCCGTCTCGGCATCCGACGACACCTCGATGATCTCGGTGCACAGATTCGACAGGTGGACTGTATTTCCCGCAACCGCGGTCTGGTTGCTCAGCCGGTTGGACGCGTCCTTGAACGTCATCCAGCCGTTGCCGGTCTGCGCGAGCGTGCGCATCATCCGGCCGTAGAGGTCGCGGGCCTTGACCTGCTTTGTGTAGCGGCCTTCTGCTTCGGCGCGCCGGTACGCCTCGTCGAAGGCGTCACCCCACAGGTCGGGCAGTTCGGGCACCTCGTCCGGATCCATCAGCGACCACAGCTCGTCGGCCTCGACCCGGCGCATGAACTCGTCCGGGATCCAGTTGGCCAGGTTGAGGTTGTGCGCGCGGCGCGCGTCCTCGCCGGTGTTGTCGCGCAGCTCGAGGAACTCCTCGACGTCGGGATGCCACGGCTCGAGGTAGACACAGGCGGCGCCCTTGCGCCGCCCGCCCTGGTTCACCGCCGCGACCGAGGAATCCAGGGTGCGCAGCCAGGGGACGATGCCGTTGGAGTGCCCGTTGGTGCCGCGGATCAACGCACC
>DASXYE010000345.1:0-9361 GCA_036502695.1 Jatrophihabitantaceae bacterium | reverse complement strand
AGTGGACGCTGTCCGTCATGCACCGTGACGGCGCCGTTCGCAAGGACGTGCGCGCCCTCGAGCCCGGCCTGGTGGAGGCGGCGCTCGTCCTGTCCTGACCCGCTCGTTGTTCCGCTTTTGGCCGCCCAGCATCATATAGATGCCTGGGCGGCCAAAACCGTCTCAGTACACCAGCGCTTGGGCGTCGACGCGCAGGGCTTCCTCGACGAAGGCCACCGAGCCGGCGATGCGCACCCCGGGTAACACCTCGTCCTCGGTGATCTCTCGCCGGGCGGCGCACTGCGTGCACACCGTCACGGTGCCGCCGGCCAGCACGGCATCGCGCAACTGCGACAGCGGCGTCGCCTCGGGCAACGAGAACTCCTCGGCCCGTCCCGGTACGGCCAGCCAGGCCGCCTCACCGGTCAGCCACAGCGACACCTCGACGCCGGCCGCGAGCGCCGTCGCCGCGACCGTAAAGGCCTGGTTACACCGCTCCGGCTCGTCCGCGCCGGCGGTGCACTTGATCACGAGAGACCGGGTCATACAGCTATCCTGTCTAATATGGAGGGGACATATCTGGCACTGCTGGTGGCCGCGGTGGTCGGCCTCGGCGCGGTGACCCTGTACGCCGTGTACATACTGTTCCCCCGTGACTGATACCACGGATCTGCGTCAGGGCGCGCCGCTGCACGATGCCCTGCTGGCCTTGCTGCCCCTGGTCGGCACCTGGGCGGGCACCGGGGCGGGCATCAAGCCGTCGACGGGTGAAGGCTTCGCGTTTCGCCAGCAGGCCCGGTTCGCCCATGACGGACGGCAGTTCCTGGCCTACGAGTCGCGAACCTGGCTGCTGGACGCCGACGGCAACGACATCCGTCCCGCGTTTCGCGAGACGGGGTTCTGGCGCCCCGGCGCCGGCCCGGACGACGTCGAGGTGGTCGCGTCGTCGATCACCGGGCTGACGCTACTGTTCACCGGCATCGCCGGCGATCAACGGTGGGAGCTGGCCACCTCGTCGGTGATCAGCGCCCCGACGGCCAAGCCGGTAGCCGGCGAGCGTCGCCTCTACGCGATCTCCGGGGACACCCTGGCCTACGCCACCGAGCTGGCCATCACGCCCGACAACTACGCCCCCCACCTCAATGCCACCCTGCACCGGGACTAACCCGTCTGACAGCGTTGGTCGGACTGCAGCCGGGCGACGGGGTCGAACTTGCTCGTGATCCGGTACTCGCCGGGATTCGGCACGGTGATGTTCAGCCAGCCGTCCGCGTTGGCCAGGCACGAGCCGATGGCCAGCGACCCGTCGGTGTGCTGCACGGTCAGGTACGGCGACCACCGCACCCGCAGGTACACCGAGCCGGCGGCCGGCGCGCTGACCGTGATGCGCGAGGGCTCGACGCTGAGCACCCGGGCGCCCTCGGCCAGCTTGGTGGCGTCGGTGACGCGGTAGAGCTTCCACGACGGGTTCGACCAGACGAGCTTCAGGTAGTCGAGCCCACCGGCCACCAGCTTGCCCTCGCGCACCGCCGAGTAGTCGAGCTGGGTGTTCGGTACGGCCACCCAGCCGACGGCCAGATCGCGCAGCCAACCGTGGTAGCTCGCTGCCGTCAGCGCGCCCTTGTCGTAGAAGATCGGGTCGTTGGCGCGATCGGCTTGGCGATCCCAGCCGCGGGCCAGCGACACCTTGCCGCCCAGGTAGACGGTGGCGAAGTGGTTCTTGGGGTCCAACACCTCGAGCCGAGCGCCGATCGCGTCCGGGCCGGCCTTGGCCTGCTGCTTGGCCAGGGCGTCGAGCAACGGCTGGTAGAACGACGCGTTCGTGGACGGCACTCGCGTGGACGACACCTGCTGGACCACGTCGATGGTGGGCCACAGCGCGAGCAACGCCAGCACCACGGCGAGCATCCAGCGACGAAGGGGCGAATAGGCCAGCACTATCGGGGCGGCGCCGATCCAGGCCAGCCGGGTGACGTTGTTGCCGATCGCGCCTGGCACGGCCAGGAAGATCGGCAGGGCCAGCAGCAACAGCAGCGCCGAGGTGCGCACCACCCGGGTCGGGCAGAACAGCGCGACGCCGATGCAGCAGAGCCCGGCCGGGACCAGGTCGGTGGCCACGAACGGCATGTGGCCGGTGCCGGGGAACAGGATCGCCATGCCGATGCCAAGCACGCCGAGCAGTCCGGCCACGATCAGCGAATCGCGGCGCCGGGACTCGTCGGTGATCATGACGGCGACGAGCACGAGCCCGAGGAACAGTCCGGCCAGCGGGCTGGCGAAGTACGCGGCCGCGGCCAGTGGCGCGGCGAACCAGATCGAGCGGTGCTTGAGCGCGAGCAGCGAGCCGGCGCCCAGCGTCACGCCGACGGCGAACGTGATCCGTCCGTCGAGCAGGTTGGCCATCGCGGCCACCGTGAACGCGACGGCGCCGGCGCGCGGACGCCGCGAGTCGGCCACCAGCCGGGCCGTGATCACGCCACCGACGACGGCGGCGGCGACCCCGGTGGCGCGCACCCCGAAGATCGCCATGGAGCTCGGGGTCAGCAGGCTGTAGGTCGGCAGCGAGAGGCCGCCGAACCAGCCGGTCCACCACGAGACGTTGCCGGCCGACTTGACGACGTTGGCCCGCGCGATCTGGGCGGCCAGGTCAGGGGCCAGCGGCTTCCAGACGAGGTAGACGACCGCGAGCGCAACGCCGACGAGCGCCGCCCAGCCGGCGGGCGACAACCGTCCCGCCGCGCGTTGTACGCGGCTGACCAACAACTCGCCAGCGCGCGCGGCCTGGCTGGTCATGGCTACCCTCGCTGCGGGGTCGCGGCACTGCGCTCATCCGCAAGGCCTGTGAATATGGGTGGAAATTCCTATGTTCAAGGTTACTCGCCGAGATCGTAGCCCCGACGTAAGACAGCCCCCGAACGCTTTCCACGCTGGCTGACCAGTGCGGGCCGGCTGGACGGGCCGGCAGTTCGGGGGCCGGGTAGCTGTCGGGGTATCACCAGCCGCAGGCTCGCGGTCGCATACCTCGGGTCCGGAAGCTAGGGGCTAGCGGACAGCCACCTCACGTGTCCTAGATGTACTCAACTCTGGACCACCTCCTTCCTCGTGTGCCCCAACGGTAAAGGTCTGAGGACGGCGGCGGCAATGCCATTTCGTTGATGGCGTACGTCGCCACCTCAGGGAATAGCCAGCACCCGCCGCAGGAAGATCGCCACTGGATCGGGATCTTCCTGCGCATACAGCCCTATAGGGCAGTCGGCGCAGGTAGATCACGAGCGGGACCGGATCTTCCTGCAGCGGTGCGGCGCACCAAGCGGGTCAGAAACCCGAGAGCTTTTGGATGGTGCGGACGAGGTCGACGTCTCGGGCGTGCGGGCGGCCGTCCAGCTCGATCACGTCGACCGGTCCGCGGACGCTGCCGGCGAGGAACACCGCGTCGGCACCGTGCAGGTCGTCGACCGTGCCGTCGGCGTACTCGGTCCGCCAGCCCTGCTCGGCGGCCCGCTCGAACAGCCGCTGCTGCGTGGTGCTGCCCAGGATGCCGCTGGCGCCGGGCGGGACGGTGTACATCGTCGTGCCCACCGTCCACACCACGGCCGAGGTCGGTGCCTCGAGCAGCCGGCCGTCCACGGCGACGAAGATGACGTCGTCCGCGCCACGGCGCTCGGCTTCGCGCTGGGCGGCCATGTTCACGGCGTAGGAGATCGTCTTGACGCCGCCGAGCAGCCAGGGCGCATCGGCGAAAGCGTCGTAGGTGAAGCCGCGGCTGACTGTCACGGCCCGGATGCCGTCGCGGCGCTGGGCCGGGAAGGACGCCGGCAGGTCGCCGATCGCGACGAGGCCGGTAACTGCCGCGCCGCCGGCTCGGCCCCGGGTCAGGAACCACCGCATGCCGCCCTCGACGTCGGCCGGCCAAGCCGCGGTGACCTCGGCGATCAGCGTGCGCCAGGCCGGCTCGTCGAATTCGAGCCCGAGGGCGGCGGCCGATCGGTGGATCCGGGCGACGTGCGCCTCGATCTTGTCGACCTCGCCGTCGATGACCCGGCAACCCTCGAAGCAGCCGTCACCGCGGGTGAAGCCCAGATCGTCGGCGTACACGACCGGAGTTTGCGGATCGACCAATCCCTGACCGAGAACACCCATCACCTGCATGGCGCCACCCTACGATGGACGGTGATGACCGACGATCTCGCGACCCGGCTGCGCGCCCGCGGCATGCGCATGACGCCGCAGCGCGAGAACGTGCTGGCCGCGGTCCGGCAATTGCGGCATGCCACCCCCGAACAGATCGGCGAGGCGGTGCCCGGCGTCGACATCACAACCGTGTACCGCACCCTCGAGGTGCTGGAGGAGATCGGCCTGGTCCGGCACACCCATCTCGGTCACGGCGCCCCGACGTTTCGCCCGGCGGACGACGAGCACGTGCACGTCGTCTGCCACGTGTGCGGCCGGGTGTCCGACGCTCCCGAGACGCTGGCCGACGAGCTGGCCGACCGGCTGCGCGCCGAGCAGGGCTTCGTGCTGGACCGGTCGCACTTCACCGTCTTCGGCCAGTGCCGCGAATGTGCGGAACAAATGGCCGGCGCTACGCGATGAACCCTGATGTGACAGTTGCCCTGGACGGCGTCGACGCCGCCATACCGTCCCACTACGGCGACCCGCTGCGTGAGCAGCGCGCGCTGGCGACCGCGGCCGGAGTGGTCGACCGGTCGAACCGCGACGTGCTGATCGTCCCGGGCGAGGACCGCCTGACCTGGCTGCACACCATCTGCTCGCAGCACGTCGAGAACCTGGCCGACGGCGAGTCGACCGAGGCGCTCGTGCTGTCGCCGAACGGCCATGTCGAGCAGCACTGGCAGGTCACCGAGCTCGACGGCACCGTATGGCTGGACGTCGAGCCCGGTACCGCCGCCGACGTCCTGGCGTACCTGCAGAAGATGCAGTTCCTCAAGCGGGTGTCGCCGGAGGACGTCTCGGCCGCCTGGGCGGTGATCTCGGTCGGCGGACCGTCCACAGTGGACGTGCTGACCGCCGCCGGACTGCCCGCTCCGGGCGACCGCGCAGTGGCCCTGCCGGACGGCGGCTTCGCCCGGCAAACCCCCTGGGGTGTCGACCTGATCGTGCCCCGTGCCTCGCTGTCGGCCGTCCTGGACAAGCTGCGCGGCGCGGGCGCTGCCCCGGCGGGCGCGCTCGCGTTCGAGGCGCTGCGCGTCGCGGACCGTCGTCCCCGGCTGGGCTTCGAGACCGATCACCGCACCATCCCGCACGAGGTCGGCTGGATCGGGCCGGCCGTCCACCTGGACAAGGGCTGCTACCGCGGGCAGGAGACGGTGGCCCGCGTGCAGAACCTGGGCCGTCCGCCGCGACGGCTGGTGCTGCTGCACCTGGCGGGGGAGTCCGACGTGCTGCCGCCGCCCGGGGCGCCGGTGGAACTGGACGGGCGGGCCGTCGGATTCCTGGGAACCGCCGTGCACCACTACGAGCTAGGCCCCATCGCCCTGGCCGTCATCAAGCGCTCGCTGCCCGACGACGCGGCCCTCACCGTGGCCGGCAACCCCGTCGCCATCGACTGACCCGGTTTTGGTTGCCCGACTGGATATACGAGGTCGGGCAACCAAAAGCGTGACTCAGTCGCTGGGCTGCTCGATCAGCGACGCGATGTAGAGGGGCTCGCCGAGCTTGGCGAGCAGGTCGAGCTGGGTCTCCAGGTAGTCGATGTGCTCTTCTTCGTCCTCGAGGATCGACTCGAAGATGTTCGCGCTGGTGACGTCGCCGACGCGGCGCATGTACTCGATGCCCTTGCGCAGCCGGTCGACGGCCTCGACCTCGACGGCCATGTCGGAGTCGAACATCTCCTTGAGGTTCTGCCCGATGCGCAGCTGGAACAACCGCTGGTAGTTGGGCAGCCCTTCGAGGAACAGGATGCGGTCGGTCAGGATCTCGGCGTGACGCATCTCGTCGATGGACTCGGCCTTGGTGTGGGCCGCGAGCTTCACCCAGCCCCAGTTCAGCTGCATCTTGGCGTGCAGGAAGTACTGGTTGATCGCGGTCAGTTCCGCGGTGAGCTGCTCGTTCAGGAATTCGAGGACTTTCTCATCGCCACGCATAGCCGAACAGGCTAGCCCGCCCGCCGGATTTGGCCGACCGCTGCTGGCTACGTGGAACTCATGCCACCTGCAGGCCGGCGGCTACCGGCCGGCCGGCGGCCACTGGGCAGGCGCCGCAGCGCGCTTCGATCAGGTCTTCGAGCGTGTCGTGGCAGGTGCCGCAGCTGGTTCCGGCCCGGGTGGTCGCGCCGAGATCGGGCACGGTACGGGCGCCGGCATCGATGGCTTCGACGACCTGACGGTCGGACACCGCGTGGCAGATACAGGCGAACACCGCTCGTCCTCTCGGCCGTCGTACGAGCGGGGTCGCTCGGCTGGTTAGGCAAGCCTAACCGTATCTGATGCCACCGCCAAGCCTCGGTTCGGGAATGACCGCAGCCGCCAGCTCCGTGCGCGCCCACTTCGCCTCCGACCGCAGCGTCTCGGCGGTGCCGCTCAGCTCGTCGACGATGCGGCGGAGCACCGGCTCGTCGGCGTCGAGGGGCGCGGTGTTCGCGGACGGCGGCTGGTCACAGCACGGGTGGACGTCGGCGCGCGCCTCGTTGCGGGCCAGGGCCAGTTGGGTGCACGTCCAGCGGGCGTCCCACCAGAGGCTCTCGACGGTGCCGTTCAGCTCGTCGATCAGGCGGCGTAGCGTGACGGCTCGGGTAGCCGGATCCGCCTCGGCGGGCGGCTCGAGCGGCGACACCGGACGGCGGCGCAAGCGCAGCTGCATGACGACCACCTCCGGTCGCGAACCACGGCCTTGCCGGCCAGGGTAGGTCGAGGAGGTGCCGTGCCGCCAGCCCACCGCCCCAGTGCGGCCATCGTCGGCACCGTGTTTCTCGGGGGATGCCTGGGCGGGATCGCCCGGTACGGCGTCACCCGCGCCTGGCCGACGCCGCAGCACGCCTTCCCGTGGGCGACGTTCGTGATCAACGCCAGCGGGGCCTTCGTCCTCGCGTTGCTGCTCGTCGTGGTCAACGACGTGCTGCCGCCGACCACGTATGTCCGCCCGCTGCTGGGCACCGGCTTCTGCGGCGCCTGGACGACGTTCTCGTCGATCACCGCCTCGACCGACCAGCTCGCCGCGCACGGCCACACCGGGACCGCGGGGCTGTACCTGGTGGGCAGCCTGGCTGTAGGTCTGGTAGCCGCCCTGGCCGGGCTGGTGACCGCACGATCCCTCGCGCGGTACCGAGATGGGAGTGCCTGATGCGCCAACACGAATCGGCTCGCCGACTGACGATCTTCGTCGGCGAATCCGACCGCTACCACCATCACACGCTGTCCGCCGAGATCGTGCGGCGGGCGCACGCGGCCGGGCTCGCGGGCTGCTCGGTGTTTCGCGGCGTCGAGGGGTTCGGGGCCAGCCGGCGGCTGCACACCACGCACGTGCTGAGCCTGTCCGAGGACCTGCCCATCGCCATCGTCATCGTCGACACCGCCGAGCACATCGACGCGTTCGTGCCGCAGCTGGACGAGCTGATCGACGAGGGTCTGGTGATCGTCGACGACGTCGAAGTGCTGCGCTACGTCGGGCGATCGGGCTGATGCTGGCTCTGGGCGTCGCGCTCGCGGCCGGTTTGGGGGCCGTCGCTCGTTACCTGCTGGACCAGTTCGTCCAGCGCCGCTCCCGTGGCGACTTCCCGTACGGGACGCTGGTGATCAATGTCAGCGGCTCGTTGCTGCTCGGGCTGGTGCTCGGGCTGGCTATGCACCACGGCCTGACGAACACGCCGACGGCCGTGATCGGCGTCGGGTTCGCCGGCGGCTACACGACGTTGTCGACCTGGGCCTACGAGACGCTCGTTCTCGTCGAGGAACGGCAGTACGGCCGAGCTGTAGTCAACGTCGTGGCCAGCGCCGGCCTCGGACTGGCCGCCGCGGCAGCCGGATTCGGCCTCGCCCTGCTTTAGCGTCAACCCGGAAGACGACCGGAAAAGACGAATCGCGCAACCATGGCGGCCCCCAGACCGCCATCGGTTGCGCGATTCGCGCGTGTGTCCCGCTAGACGCGGGTGTACAGCTCGTCCGGCTCGTCCGGACGAGGGCCGCTGTTGCCGTTGCCGGTCTGCTGGGCGTGCGCCGCGTCCTCGGCATCGATCGACACGTGCGGCGTGATCTTCTCGAGTGCCTTCGGGAAGAACCAGTTCGACTTGCCGAACATGTGCATCAGCGACGGCACGAGCACGGTCCGCAGCACGAACGCGTCGAGGAACACCGCGCTCGCCAGGCCCATGCCGAGCAGCTTCACCGCCCGGTTCGGGTCGAGGATGAACCCGAAGAACACCGTGATCATGATGAACGCGGCCGCGGTGATGATGCCACCGGTCTCGGCCTGACCGACGGAGACGGCCCGGCGGTTGTCGCGGGTGTGCACCCATTCCTCGTGCATGCGGCTGACCAGGAACACCTGGTAGTCCATCGACAACCCGAACAGGATCGCGAAGAACATGACCGGTGCCCACGCTTCGATCGGTGCGCCCTTGCCGATGCCGAGGGCCTCGGATCCCCAGCCCCATTGGAAGATCGCCACCACGAGGCCGAACGATGCACCTGCGGCTAGCAGGTTCATCGCGGCCGCGGTCAGCGGTACCACCAGGCTGCGGAAGGCGACGAGCAGCAGCAGGAACGACAGGCCCACCACGGCGATGATGAACAGTGGCAGCTTCTGCGACAGCACCTTGGCGAAGTCGACGTAGATCGCCGTCTGGCCGTACACGTACACATGATCGGACGTGCCTTGGTACAGGCCCGGCAGGACGTCCTTACGCAGGTTGTTGACCAGGTCGGTGGTCTTCTTGTCCTGCGGTGAGGTCGACGACTTGAACGAGATCAGATCCAGCGTCGGAGTGAGCGGCTTGCCGACCACCACGCTGCCGTGGTCCACGTCCTTGACCGTCTTCAACGTGTCGGCGACCTTGGTCGCCGTCTGCTGCGAGGAGTTGCCGCTGACCACCGCGGTCAACGTCGAGTTGTAGCCCTGGCCGAAGCCCTGGGCGATCAGGTCATAGCCCTTGCGCGTCGTGGTCTTGGCCTGGTCGTTGCCCTGGTCGGCGTGGCCGAGCCGCATGGCGAAGAACGGCAGCGCCAGCGCGATCATGATGACGGCACCGACGAACCCGGTGACCATCTTGCGCCGCGCCACCAGCTCGGCCCAGCGACCCCAGAACTTCGGGTGGACGTCTTCGAACTGACCGGCCCGCACCGCGCGACGTTGGCTGCGCGGCAGCACCTTCAGCCCGAGGAGGCTGAGCAACGCGGGCAGCAGTGTCACCGAGGCGACCATGGTCAGG
>DASXYE010000344.1:0-5310 GCA_036502695.1 Jatrophihabitantaceae bacterium | reverse complement strand
CGGTCGGCCAAGTCCTTCAGCCCCCGGCCGCCCGATGTGTCGCGGGCCGAGGCCGACGACGCCATCGCCGAGCTGTATCGCAGCACCGAGCTCGCGGCCAGGCACGTCGCCGAGCTGACCGGGCTGACCGAGCCCCCGGTCACGGCGCTCACCCGCGTGGTCGACCGCGAGGGCTGGATCGACGTCAACGCGGCCGGCCTGCGCAACGTCATGACCCCGCTCGTCGACCGGCTGGCCGCGGCCAACCCGATCGGCCGGATGACCGAGCGCGTCGGCGGACGGGTCACCGGCGTGCAGGCCGGTGCGGTGCTGGGCTTCCTGTCCGGCAAGGTGCTCGGCCAGTTCGAGTTCTTCGACCAGTCCGGCGGGCAATTGCTGCTCGTCGCCCCGAACCTGGTCACCGTCGAACGGCAGCTGCGCGTCGACCCGCACGACTTCCGCCTGTGGGTGTGCCTGCACGAGGTGACGCACCGGGTGCAGTTCACCGCCGTGGCGTGGCTGCGCGAGCACATGCTCGGCGAGGTCAGCGCGCTGGGCGACAGCATCGACCCCGATCCGGCGGCAATGCGTGAACGGACCAGGGCGGCGCTGGGCGAGCTGGTCAAGGTCGTGCGGGGCCAGGGCGACGGCACCGGGTTGATGGCCGCACTGGCCACCCCGGAGCAGCGCGTCGTCATCGACCGGGTCACTGCGTTCATGTCGCTCATCGAGGGCCACGCCGAGTACGTGATGAACGCCGTCTCGCCGACCGTCATCCCGTCGCAGCAGACGATCGAGCAGCGCTTCGGCGCGCGCCGGCGCCGGGGTGGCAACCCGCTGGACCGGCTGCTGCGCCGGCTGCTCGGCCTGGACGCCAAGACCCGGCAGTACGTCGACGGCGCCGCGTTCGTCCGGCACGTCGTCGGGCAGGTGGGCGTCGAGCGGTTCAACACGATCTGGACGTCGCCGGAAACCCTGCCCCGCAAGGACGAGATCGGTGACCCGGCCGCCTGGATAACCCGGGTCCTCTAGCGATCGTGCAACCCTGGGCCGCGTCAGACGGCCGAAAGTTGCACGATCGGAGAGCACAAGGTGGGTCCTCACCCGGCGGTGGCTGAGGTGCGGCGCGCTGTGCGGACGGCGCTCCTGCCCGGTCGCCGCGTGCTCGTCGCCTGCTCGGGCGGTGCCGACTCGCTGGCCCTGGCCGCGGCGGTGGCCTTCGAGTGTCGGGACGGCCGGGCCGGGCTGATCACCGTCGACCACGGCCTGCAACCCGGGTCGGACGTCCAGGCGCGGGCCGTCGCCGCCCAGGCGTACGAGTTGGGGTTCGACCCGGTGGAGCTCGTCCGGGTGGACGTCGCCGGCGTCGGCGGACCCGAGGCGGCCGCCCGTACGGCACGGTATGGCGCGCTGTCGGCCGCGGCGGAGGCCCTCGACGCGGACGTGCTGCTCGGCCACACCCTCGACGATCAGGCCGAAACGGTGCTGCTCGGGCTGGGCCGCGGATCGGGGCCGCGCTCGATCGCTGGCATGCGTGCGGTCGACGGGCGGTACCGCCGTCCGTTCCTGGCCGTGCGCCGGGCCACGACGCACGCCGCCTGCGCAGCCCTCGGCCTCACCCCGTGGGACGACCCGCACAACGCCGACCCGGCCTACCAGCGCGTGCGGCTGCGCCGCGAGGTGTTGCCGCTGCTCGAGGACGTGCTGCAGGGCGGCGTCGCCGAGGCCCTGGCCCGGACGGCGACGCTCGTCCGCGACGACGTCGACGCCCTGGACGCCCTGGCCGCCCAGCAGCTGCGATCAGTGATCATCAGCCCTACAGCTGGCGAAATCGCAAGCTCAGTGGCTGTTGATCACCTGAAGGATTTGGCGCCGGCGTTACGCACGCGGGTGCTCCGGGCGTGGGCCCATGCGGCCGGCGCGGCCCCGCTCACCGCCACGCACACGACTGCTCTGGACGAGTTGATCACCGACTGGCACGGGCAGGGGCCCATCGACCTGCCGGGTGGATTCGCGGTCGCGCGCGAATCTGGCAGGCTGACGATGAATCCCCAGCCGAAGGAGTAACCCCGTGCCGTCCGTGCTCGACGACGACATCGAGGCCGTCATAGTCACGGCCGATCAGATCGCCGACAAGACCGTCGAGCTGGCCAAGGTCATCGACGCCGATTACGCCGATCGCGAACCTCTGCTCGTGGGGGTGCTCAAGGGCGCCGCGATGTTCATGTCGGATCTGGCGCTCGCCCTCGAACGTCCCTCGACGATGGAGTTCATGGCGGTGAGCTCGTACGGCAGTTCGACCACGAGCTCCGGCGTGGTGCGCATCCTCAAGGATCTCGACCGCGACATCGCCGGTCAGCACGTGCTGATCGTCGAGGACATCATCGACTCGGGGCTGACCCTGTCGTGGCTGCTGCGCAACCTGGCCAGCCGCAATCCGGCCTCGATCGAGATCGTCGCGCTGCTGCGCAAACCCGACGCGGTGAAGGTCAACGTCCCGGTCAAGTACATCGGCTTCGACATCCCGAACGAGTTCGTCGTCGGGTACGGCCTGGACTACGCCGAGCGGTACCGCAACCTGCCCTACATCGGGCGTCTCAAGCCGTCGGTTTACAGCAACCCGTAACCCGGCGCGTGCGCCGGGAACGTCGCTGCCGGCGCAGGCGTTCAAAACCTGTGGTTGCGCGGTGCGTGGCTGCCCGACACAGTGGGCCGCCGTGTACCGTCCGTAGGTGAATTTGCGCGAGAATTCCTCGCATTCGGGCAGGAGGAACGCGAGACGGCTTCCCCGTCGAGCGATGAACCATGGATCGTAGGCGTCTATTCAGATCATGGTGGCTATGGGCCATCTTGATCATCTTTGCGATTTTCGTGCTGCCGTCGGTGATTTCCGGGGGGAGTGACTACAAGTCCGTCAACACCTCGGTGGCGTATGCCCAGATCGACAGCGGCAACTTCACCAAGGCGACGATCAAGGACAAGGAACAGCAGCTCCAGCTCGACCTGAAGACGCCGGTCGACGGCAAGAAGAAGATCAGCACGTCCTACCCGGCCGACGCCAGCCGGTCCATCTTCGACAAGCTGACCGCGAAGACCGGGGCCAACTCGGGAAGTTCCTTCACCACCAAGGTCACCAAGAGCAACGGCTGGATCAACCTGCTGATCAGCCTGCTGCCCATCCTGCTGATCGTCGGCGTGCTGTTCTTCGTCATGAGCCAGGTGCAGGGCGGCGGCAACCGGGTGATGAGCTTCGGCCGCAGCAAGGCCAAGCTGGTCAATAAGGACACCCCCAAGACGACGTTCGCCGATGTCGCCGGCGCGGACGAGGCGATCGAGGAACTGCACGAGATCAAGGACTTCCTGCAGAACCCGGCGCGCTACCAGGCCCTGGGCGCCAAGATCCCCAAGGGCGTGCTGCTGTACGGACCGCCCGGTACCGGCAAGACCCTGCTGGCCCGCGCCGTCGCGGGTGAGGCGGGCGTGCCGTTCTACTCGATCTCCGGCTCGGACTTCGTCGAGATGTTCGTCGGTGTCGGCGCCTCCCGCGTGCGTGACCTGTTCGAGCAGGCCAAGGCGAACGCGCCGGCCATCATCTTCGTCGACGAGATCGACGCCGTCGGCCGACACCGTGGCGCCGGCCTCGGCGGCGGCCACGACGAGCGCGAGCAGACGCTGAACCAGATGCTCGTCGAGATGGACGGCTTCGACGTCAAGGGCGGCGTGATCATGATCGCCGCCACGAACCGTCCCGACATCCTCGACCCGGCGCTGCTGCGGCCCGGACGCTTCGACCGGCAGATCGCCGTCGCCCCGCCCGACGTCGAGGGCCGCAAGGCCGTGCTGGCCGTGCACGCCAAGGGCAAGCCGTTCGCCGCCGACGTCGACCTCAACGTCATCGCCCGGCGCACCCCCGGCTTCACCGGCGCGGACCTCGCCAACGTCATCAACGAGGCGGCGCTGCTCACCGCGCGCACCGGTGGCCGGTTGATCACCACCGCCGCGCTCGAGGAGTCGATCGACCGCGTCATCGCCGGCCCGGAACGCAAGACGCGGGCGATGAGCGACAAGGAGAAGCGGGTCACCGCCTACCACGAGTCGGGCCACGCGCTCACCGCCTGGGCGATGCCGAACCTCGACCCGGTGCACAAGGTGACGATCCTGCCGCGCGGCCGCTCGCTCGGGCACACTCTGGTGCTGCCGCTCGAGGACCGCTACACGCAGACCCGCTCGGAGATCCTCGACCAGCTCGTCTACGCCCTGGGCGGGCGGGCCGCGGAGGAGCTCGTCTTCCACGAGCCGACCACCGGCGCGTCCAACGACATCGAGAAGGCCACGGGCCTGGCTCGCTCGATGGTCACCGAGTACGGCATGAGTTCCAAGCTCGGCGCCGTGAAGTACGGCACGGGCGACGCGGAGCCGTTCATGGGTCGCGACTACGGCCACCAGCGCGACTACTCCGAGGAGATCGCCTCCTGGATCGACGAGGAGGTGCGCGGCCTGATCGAGGCGGCGCACGACGAGGCCTGGGAGATCCTGGTCCAGTACCGCGACGTCCTCGACGCGATGGTGCTGGAGCTGGCCGAGAAGGAGACCCTGGCCAAGGAGGACCTCGAACGGATCCTCGCGCCGGTGCGCAAGCGCCCGCCGCACAACACGTTCGGCGGCTTCGGCAAGCGCACCCCGAGCGATCGGCCACCGGTCGAGATCCCGCCGACGGTCCGCGCCAACGGCTCGCCGAACGGCAGTGGCTCGCCGAACAGCGGTGGCTCGCCGAACAGTGGTGGCTCGCCGAACAGTGGTGGCGCGGCAACGCCGCCGACGGCTCCGCCGCCGGACGCTTCGGCCCCGGTCGGCACGCCGCCGGCGGGCGCGCCGACCGCCGGCACACCGACGGCGGGCTCGGGCGACCAGCAGTCCGGGCAGGGCTTCGGCCCGACCCAGACCTACGGCTCGCGGCACTCGTACGGCAACTCGCCCGACCAGCCGTCCGGCCCGTCCTACGGTGAGCAGCCGACCGCGTTCCTGCCGCCGGTCAGCCCACCCCCTCCGGGCAGCTACCCGACCTATCCCGAACGGCGGCCGTCGGACGGGTCGCAGTGAGCGCAAGCGCTGCGCGCCGAGGTGCGCAGGGTTCGGCGTGACCGATCCGGTCGCCGCCTCGGCCGGGGGCGTCGATGAGGCGCGCGTCGAGGCGGCGGTTCGCGAACTGCTGATCGCCATCGGCGAGGATCCGAGCCGGGACGGCCTGCTACGCACCCCGCAGCGCGTGGCCCGCTCCTACGCCGAGATCTTCGCCGGGCTGTCCGTCGACCCCGACCAGGTGCTCGAGAC
>DASXYE010000343.1:0-4616 GCA_036502695.1 Jatrophihabitantaceae bacterium | reverse complement strand
GTCAGCGCGACGACGCCGACCCCGGCGCCGGAGGCGATCAGCACGCCGCGCCGGGTGATGCCGCCACCGGAGCGCGGGGGCGCCGTCCACACCGGTTCGGCCAGCCCGCGCCGTACCGCCGGCAGCTTCACGGCCAGGTGTAGCAGCACGGATCCGGCGACAACGTAAGCCAACCAGTGGTGCACGCTCACGAACGAGAACGTCCACGGATACCACTGCAGGATGTTCAGCAGTCCGGTCGTAACCTCGACCAGCGCCGAGCTGACCAGGACGGCGATGCTGAGCCGCTCCAGCGCGTGCACCACCGATCGGGCCGGCGGCCACTGGAACAACAGGGGGAACACCGACCACAGCTTGACCAGCAGCAGTGGGATCGTCGCGATGCCGGTGATCACGTGCAGGCCCTGGGTCAGCCGGTAGCCCCACGCGGGCGTCGCCGGCACGGGCAGCCAGGTCCACGGGTGGTACTGGTAGTGACTCAGCAGGCCGGTGCCGAAGCACACCGCGAACGTGATGCCGAGCACCCGGCCCACGCGCGCGGTGATCGCCGTCGAGCGCAGGCGGTGATCGAACGTCGGCCACAGCCGCGGTTGCCGCATGCCGTCGAGTCTGCGAGCTGGACGTCGAACAAACCCTTACAGCGCAAGGAACTCCCTTGTTTACGGCTCGCACACACGGCCCAGGCTTGACAGGCTGGCCATCGTGACCCGACGTCTGTGGCTGACCGCGCTCGTCGCGTTGCTGATTGCCGAGGGAGCGGCCTACGCCGTGCTGCTGCCCAGCCACGCGCCGCGGCACAACCTGCGGCTGGAGATCATCGGCTGGACGTTGTTCCTGCTCGCGCTGCTGGCCCTGGGGCGGGCCCGACCCCGGCGGATGGGCGCGCTGATCATCGGCGCCGGCCTCGCGTTCCAGATCATCGCGGTGCTCACGCCACCGACGACGTCCGACGACGACTTCCGCTACCTCTGGGATGCGAAGGTGCAGCTGTCCGGCACCGACCCCTACCGGTACCCGCCGGCCGCGCCGCAGCTCGAGCCGCTGCACGAGTACTTGTTCTTCTCCGCGCCGCGTCCGGACTGCCCGTGGCCGATTCCGAACGCGTGCAGTGCGATCAACCGGCCCACTGTCCGGACGATCTACCCGCCGGTGGCCGAAGGTGCGTTCACCGCGCTGCGCCTCGTGTCGTTCGGCGGGCACGGCAACCACTTGCCGCTGCAGCTGGCCGCCGCTCTCGGCTCGGTTGCGGTCGCCTGGCTGCTCTATCGGCGGCAACGAGAACGCGACCGTCCACTGTGGACGGTCGCGGTCTGGGCCTGGTGCCCGGTCACCGTCGTCGAGTACGGCAACAACGCGCACATCGACTGGCTGGCGGTATTGCTCGTCGTGCTCGCGCTGACGGCCCGCCGAGCCGCAACCGCCGGCATCCTCACCGGCGCGGCGATCGCCACCAAGCTGTACCCGGCGCTGATCCTGCCGTCGTTGCTGCGGCGCCGTCCCTTCCTCGTCGTGGGCGCGGCGGTCGGCACGGTGGCGGCGTCCTACGTGCCGCATGTCGCGGCCGTCGGCGCCAAGGTCATCGGCTACCTGCCGGGTTACCTGCACGAGGAGCACTACGCCAACGGGCAACGGTTCCTGCTGCTGCCGGTCGGGCGGGCCAGTACGGCGCTGGCCGTGCTCGTCCTGCTCGCCGTGGCCGCCTGGGTGGTGCGCCGCACCGACCCGGACCGGCCCGAGGTCACCGCCGTCGTACTGGCCGGGGCAGCGATCCTGGTCACGACGCCGTCCTACGGCTGGTACACGGGCTTGCTGCTGGCGCTGATCGTGCTGTCCGGCCAGCTCGCCTGGCTGCCCGTCGTGCTGGCGCCCGGGCTCTGGTACCTGATGCACGGTGACCTGGACGCCCCGACCTGGGTCGGCCGGGTGATCTTCGCGAGCGCGCTGGCCCTCACCGCCGCCGCGCTGCTGGCCCGGAAGCGAGTCACAACGGCCTTACAAGGCGAGGAACGGCGGGCCGACGCCGGTGTTCTCACGGCGTCGCGACCCTAGACTCGGCCTATGGCGAAGGTGCTGGTCGTCGACGACGACCTGACCGTGGCCGGCGTGGTGGTCGGGTACCTCGACCGGGCCGGCCACCAGACCGTGCACGTCGCCGACGGCCGCAAGGCGCTGGACACCATCCTCGCCGAGCCGCCCGACCTGGTCGTCCTGGACCTGATGCTGCCCGAGGTGGATGGCCTGGAGGTGTGCCGGCAGGTCCGCGAGCGCTACCCGCAGCTGCCGATCGTCATGCTCACCGCACTGGCCGAGGCCGACGACCGCATCGCCGGGCTCGAGCTCGGCGCCGACGACTACGTCACGAAACCCTTCTCGCCACGGGAACTCGTGTTGCGGGTGGAATCCGTACTGCGGCGTACGGGCGAGCGGGCCGGTCCGCCGCAGGTGCTGACCGCCGGCCCGGTGACCGTCGACACGGCCGCCCGGATCGCGACCCGGGACGGCGCCCAGCTGGCGCTGACGACCCGCGAGTTCGAGCTGCTGGCCTACCTGATGGCCCATCCCGGAAGGGCATTCAGCCGGGCTGAGCTCATGCAACACGTGTGGGGCTGGACGTTCGGCGATCACTCCACGGTCACCGTCCACGTGCGACGGCTGCGCGAGAAGGTCGAGGACGATCCGACGCAGCCGTCCCTGATCAAGACCGTCTGGGGTATCGGCTACCGGCTCGAGGCGTCATGACCCACACGTTGGCGATCATCGGGATCGCGACGGTGTGGGCGATCGGCGGCGGGGCACTGACCTGGCTGGTGACGATCCCGTTGCACCGCCGCTCGCTGGGCGGGCTGCTCGCGTCGGTCGTGCTGACCAGCGCCATCGCCTCGATCGCGGCCATGGTGGGCAGCGACCGGGCGATGTACCTGCACATGTCGGACCTAGGTACCGGCGTCATCGTGGCGATCGTCGCCGGGGCGGTTGCCGCCGGGACGGCCGCGCTGGCCGCGACCCGGCTGTCCCGCGACAACCGGGCGCTGCACGAGATGGTCGTGCAGATCGGCGAGGGACAGGTGCCGGCCCACAACGGTCAGCGGCTGACCGCCGAGCTCGACCAGCTGCGCACCGAGCTGGCCGCGATGGCCCACCGGCTGGCCGATTCCCGCGACCGGGAACGGGCGCTGGACGCGTCGCGCCGTGAGCTGGTGGCCTGGGTCAGCCACGACCTGCGCACCCCGCTGGCCGGTCTGCGGGCGATGTCCGAAGCGCTCGAGGACGGCGTGATCGACGACCCCGAGCTGTATTACAAGCAGATCCGCTCCTCGGTCGACCGGCTCGCCGGCATGGTCGACGACCTGTTCGAGCTGTCCCGGATCCAGGCCGGGGCGATCAGCGCCCCGCTGGAGCGGATCAGCCTCGACGACCTCGTCTCCGACTGTCTCGCCGCCCTCGATCCGCTGGCCCGGGCCCGCGACGTGCGCCTCACCGGGCAGCACGCCGGCCCGGTGGCCGTGCACGGCAACGGCGCCGAGCTGAACCGGGCGATCACCAACCTGGTCGTGAACGCGATCCGGCACACCGAGCCGGGCAACACGGTCGATGTCGCGCTGACGGCGTCCGGCGAGCAGGCGTGCGTCGTCGTGCGCGACGAGTGCGGCGGCATCCCGCCCGACGACCTGGCCCGGGTGTTCGACGTGGGCTTTCGCGGTGAGCCGGCCCGCTCGCAAACCTCCGGCGGCGCCGGCCTCGGCCTGGCGATCACCCGCGGCATCGTCGACGCCCACGACGGCACCATCGACGTCGCCAACGTCCCCGGCGGCTGCGCCTTCACCGTCCGCCTGCCGCTCGGCTGATCGACGAGAGCTCGCCCGCTGCGTCAGCTCGGCACGGGGGTGAGCGGGTTGCCCGGCGCGATGTGCCCGCACGAACTGGGCGCGGTCGCGCCGGCGAACCGGCCGTTCAGCCAGGCCAGCGTGGCCGGGATCCACAGGGCGGCCGACGTGACGTGGCTGGTGGCGTCGTACTGCTGGTACTGCACTGACACACCGCGGTCGCAGTAGTCGCGGGCCAGCGTCCGGACGTCGCCGGCGACCATCACCGCGTCGCCCGGACCGTACGTCGGGCTCGGCTGGGTGCCTTCCAGGATGCCGTTGGCGCCCTGCCCGATCAGCAGCGGAATCGTCGGCGTACCGCCCGTCCCCATGATCAACTGATTCGCGATCTGGACCAGGGCCGGCACGCTCTCCGGGGTGGTGTACTGCGGCGCGGCCAGCTTGGCCCACGACAGCGGACCGTACCGCGTCGTCACCTGCGCGAACGCCTGGACGATCGAGTCGTTCTGCACCTCGGGCAGCACCGATCGGCCGAAGTCGCTGAGGTAGGGCGTCAGGTCGACGTGGAACGCCCGGGCCAGTCCGATGATCGCCATGGGCAGCACCGCCGACCACAGCGGGGCGCCGTCGACGTAGTGCAGGTTGTGGTCGGGATCGGCGAGCACGCCGCCGGCCGACGCGCCGACCAGGTGCCGGTTCACGTCGGGGGCGTAGGTCGGGGCCAGCTCGGCGGCCCACTCGGTCGCGATCGCGCCGCCCGAGTAGCCGAACATCGCGATCTTGGCGTTCGGG
>DASXYE010000342.1:0-11252 GCA_036502695.1 Jatrophihabitantaceae bacterium | reverse complement strand
CTACGCGGAGCTGATGGCGTGAGCGACGAGGTGTCTGTCCTGGCCGCGGTGGTCGGCCGGCAGACCCTCGACCTCAACGTCTACGCCGGCTTCCTGCTCGACACGCTCAGCGGCGCGCTGCCGGCGGAGTACGTGACGGTGGAACGGTCCCGGTCGATGTTCCGCCGCCGCGAGGCACCCGTCGTCGCCGTGTCGGTGTCGCTGGGCGAGCAGCGGTTCACCTTGCGCCGCGCGTCGGCCACGGCCCGGCCCGAGCCGAGCGTCGGGCACGAGGTCGGCGGCATCGTGCTCAAGTCCGAGCCGGTCGGCCTGGACGAATGGACTCGGCGGCTCGCGGCGGCGCTGGCCGATTTGGCCGCTGGCAACGCCGACTCGGCGGCCGCGCTGGCCCGCATCACATCCATGGAGGTTTGAGGCATGACCCAGGCGTTCGACCCGACGCAGTACGGAGTTTCGGCCGAGGCGGCCGGTCGGCTGGCCGGCAGCAGGATCGGCGCACCGGACGCGGTGTTCACCTCCGACCTGTCGGTGAACGAGTTCCTGCTGGTGCGCGAGGCCGGGTTCCGCCCGCTCGGGTTCGTGATGGGCACGTCCGTCTATCACATCGGCATGCAGAACAGTAACTGGGGCAAGAACATGGAACTGGCCGTGCTGTCGCAGGCCATGTACCACGCCCGCGAGCTGGCCATGACCCGGATGGAGGCCGAGGCGCACGCGCTGTCCGCGGACGGCATCGTCGGGGTGCGCCTGCTGGTGCGGCTGCGCGAGTGGGGTGCGCACATCGCCGAGTTCATCGCGGTGGGCACGGCGGTGGTCGGGTCGGAGCCGCCGCCGAGCGGCACCTGGCGCGACAACCGCGGCCGGCCGTTCACGTCCGACCTGTCCGGCCAGGACTTCTGGACATTGCTCGAGGCCGGCTACGCGCCGCTCGGCCTGGTCATGGGTACCTGCGTCTATCACATCGCCCACCAGAAGCTCGGCCAGATGTTCCGCAATGCCGGGCAGAACGTCGAGCTACCGCAGTTCACCCAGGGCATGTACGACGCCCGCGAGCTGGCGATGGGTCGCATGCAGGCCGAGGCGGTGGCGCGCGGTGCCGAGGGCGTCGTCGGGTTCACGCTGAACGAGCACGACCATGCGTGGGGGCACGCCACCGAGTTCTTCGCTATCGGGACGGCGGTTCGTCCGCTGCGCGACGATCACGTCGTGTCGCCGCCGTCGATGGTGGTGCCGCTGACTTAGCCGCCGAGCAGGCCGCGGGCTTGCTTGGCTTGCAGGACGCGCAGGGCGGCGGCGTCCACCTCGGCGCGGAACTTCGGGCTCGTCCTCGCGCGGGCCAGCACGGCGGCGGTCATCTGCGGGATCTGCGCGGCGTTCACCGTCAGCAGGACGTCGCCGCCGGCGGCGATGAAGTCGACGGCCCGCGTCCCGGGTGAGTACTTCGCGACCTGCGCGGCCCCGCCCACGTCGTCGCTGATCACCACGCCGCGAAACCCGAGGTCGCCGCGCAGCATCCCGGTGACGACGGTGGGCGAGAACGCGGCCGGGTGGTCGGGGTCGATGCGGGTGTAGTACGCCGTCGACACCATCACGAACGCGGCCCCGGCCTTGATGCCCGCCGCGAACGGGGCCAGGTACGCGTCGTGCCGGGTGGTGATCGAGTCGGTGACCTCCGATGCGGTGTCGGTGTTGGCCGTCACCCGACCGAGTCCGGGGAAGTGCTTGATCGTGGCGTCCACGCCGGCATCGGCCAGCCCCTGCGCGAATGCGACCCCGTGCGTGGCGACGACGGTCGGGTCGGACCCGAACTGGCGGGACAGGCCACCGATCGGCGGATTCGTCGCGCCGCGCGGCACGGTGTCGACGACCGGCGCCAGGTCGAGGTTGACCCCGGCTGTCCGCAGCTGCCCGCCCCAGCGGCGGGCGTCGGCGCGCAGTTGCGCCGGTCCGAACGTCCCCTGGGCCGTACCGGGCGGTATGGAGTCGAACCCCGAGCCCTGCAGTCGCTGGACCTCGCCGCCCTCCTGGTCGGTGGCAACGAACAGCTTGGCGCCACTCGGGTTGATCTGCTCCAGTTGCCGGCTGACGGCCGCGACCGCGGTCGTGCTGCGCTGGCTGGTGTCGGTGAGGATGACCGAGCCGACGCCGTACTTGGCGATCGCGCTCGTGGTGGCCTGGTCCGAGCCGTTCGACGATGCGCCGACCATGAACAGCTGGCCCACCCGCTGCGGCTCGTCCATCGCCAGCCACGTGCGCTGGGCGGCGCTGCGCGGGGCGGTCGGCGGCGGTTGCCGACGCGGAGGGCTGGTCGAGGTCGGGGGACGGGGACTCGACGTGATGGGCGACGGCGCGGACGACGTGGGCGTCGGGGCCGAGGTCGAGGGATAGACCGAGATCGCCGACTTGCCCGACGAGCAGGCGGTGACGGCGACCAGGGTCGTCGCGACCGCGGCAACGGCGAGCTTCATCCAGCCCACTATTGCAGCCGGACGGGAACCGCTCGCACGCCACCCGCAGGGCGCTGAATCCAGCGACAGTGGCATGAAGGCGTCGTGTGGTGCGCTTCGGCCCGAGTCGGTCACGATCGGGCGGAATGCGGAGCAGGCATGGCGAATGAGGCGGACGAGGTTCAGGCGAGCTTCCGCGAGGTCCTGGCCATCCGCGAGTTCCGCGCGTTGTGGTTCGCGCAGATGCAGTCCCGTTTCGGCGATCAGCTGGCCCGGCTCGCCATCGCCATCCTGGTGTTCGACAAGACGAACTCACCGCTGCTCACCGGCCTGACCTACGCGCTCACCTTCTTGCCGCCACTGGTCAGCGCGCCGCTGCTGTCCGGCCTCGCCGACCGGTACCCGCGGCGCACCGTGTACGTCGTCGCCGAGAGCTACCGGGCCGTGCTCGTCGCAGTGATGGCGATCCCGGCGGTGCCGTTGCCGGTGGTGGGGGTGCTGCTCGTGCTCGTCGTGTCCGTGCAGCCACTCAACTCGGCAACCCGCAATGCGATCTGGGCCAATTCGCTGTCGGGGGACCGATACGTGGTCGGGCTCGGCATCTTCGGTACCACCGACAACATCGTCCAGATCGGCGGGTTCGCGCTCGGTGGCGTGCTGATCGGGGTGATCGGCCCGCATCCGGCGCTCGTGATCAACGCCGGCACGTTCGCCGTCTCGGCGCTGCTCGCCCGGTTCGGGTTGGCCGAGCATCGGCCGTCGCAGGACGGTCCGGTTGCCACGACGAAGCGCTCCATCCGACGGGGTGCCGCGCTGATCTTCCGCGATCCGCGGCTGTGGAGCCTCGCCGCCATCCAATGGATGTACGGGTTCTACGTCGCGCCCGAGGGCATCGCCGTGCCGTACGCGACCTTCCTCGGCTTCGGCAGCATCGGCGCCGGCCTCCTGATGTCGGCCGACCCGATCGGGGCGACGTTCGGCATGTTCGGGCTGGCCCGTTGGGTGCGTCCGGCATCGCGATTACGGTTGCTCACCCCGCTGGCCGTGCTGGCCGGTGTGCCGTTGCTGTTCGCGTTCGTGCATCCCATGCTGTGGCTGGCGATCGTGCTGTTCGCGATCAGCGGCGCCCTGTCGTCCTACACGATGTTCGCCCACGCGGCGTTCGTCCGCGCCGTCCCGGACAGCCAACGCGGGCAGGCCACCGGGCTCGAAGGCGCTGGCCTGCAGGCCGCGCAGGGCCTCGGCATCCTGGCCGCCGGCGCGCTGGCCGACGTGGTCTCGCCGCCTACGGCGGTGACCATCTGCGGGGCGGCCGGCATCGTCGGCTGCCTGCTCGTCGGTCGGGTCTGGGACCGCGCCCGGGGAGCCGAGACCGAGCCCGCGGAGGCCGCGACAACTGTCTAACGGAGGTCAGACCAGCCGGTCGAGGGCGATCGTCAGGGGGTACGGCTCGGTGGTGGTGAACGTACCGGTGGCCTCGCCGTCTTCGACGTAGCCCAGCTCGCCGGCCAGTCGGTAGGCAACGAGCGAAACGGGCGACTCGAGGTCCAGGATCCAATAGCAGGGTATGCCGGCGTCGGCGTACTCGGCGTGCTTGATGATGCGGTCGGTACGAATCGATCCGGGCGAGACGATCTCGACGATGAGGCGGACGCCGGATGCGCGTAGGATCCCGCCTTCGACTCGGACGCGGTCGCGCTCGGCTTGGTCCACAACAACCAGATCGGGGCGCCGTACCGAGCCTGGGCCATCTGGAGGTGCGAGCTGCAGGTCAACGTCGATGTCCTGAAGTACGACCACGTCCGAAGGACATTGACGCTTCAGCTGCTCGTAGAGATTGCCCATGGCCTCGGCGTGATCGACGCTCGGACTCGGAGCTATGACGAGATTGCCCTCCAACAATTCCCATCGGTGCTGCTCGTCTTCAGGTAGCGCCTCGTAATCGGCGACGGTCAACGGTCGCCTGGGTAGCACGGGCAACGCAGTCATGGTGTCAGTGTCTCACCCGACCCGGACGGGCGCTGGCAACGATGTGGTGCCCCCGTCAATTGCCGCCACGGCGGACGGGGACGGCATTGCGCTAGCGTGCCAAACATGGTCAGTGTGGACGACAGCCCACCGAAGATCCCACGTGGCGGCGCCGCCTCGCGGCTGGATGCCAACTACCGCGAAGCCGCGTGGCACCGGCTTTCCACCGATCCGTTCGACGTCGTGGTGATCGGCGGCGGGGTTACCGGCGCCGGAGCCGCGCTCGATGCCGCCACGCGGGGGCTCACCGTGGCCCTGGTCGAGGCCCGCGACTTCGCCGGCGGGACGTCCAGCCGCTCGTCGAAGCTGTTCCACGGCGGGCTGCGCTACCTCGAGCAGCTCGAGTTCGGGCTGGTACGCGAGGCGCTGCGCGAGCGTGAGCTCATGACGTCCTACCTCGCTCCGCACCTGGTCAAGGCGCTGCCGTTCCTGTACCCGCTCACCCACCGAGCCTGGGAACGTCCTTACGTAGCAAGCGGATTGGCACTCTACGACACGATGGGCGGGGCCAGCTCGGTGCCCGGGCAGAAACACCTGACCCGCGCCGCCGCGTTGCGCCTCTTCCCGGGGCTCAAACGCGACGCGCTGATCGGCGCGGTGCGCTACTACGACGCCCAGGCCGACGACGCCCGGCACACGCTGACCGTCGTGCGCACTGCCGCGCGGTACGGCGCCGTCGTCCGATCATCCAGCCAGGCTGTGGGATTCGCGCACGAGTCCGACCGGGTCGTCGGCGTTCGGGTGCGCGACGTCGAGGACGGCCGCGAGACCACCGTCGGAGCCGGCGTCGTGCTGAACTGCACCGGGGTGTGGACCGACGAGATCCAGGCGATCTCGGGCGGACGTGGCCGGTTCAGGGTGCGCGCGTCCAAGGGCGTGCACATCGTCGTGTCCCGGGAGAAGATCACCGGCGACACCGGCCTGATCCTGCGCACCGACACGTCCGTGCTGTTCGTCATCCCCTGGAAGAACCACTGGCTGATCGGCACTACCGACACGGACTGGACACTCGACCTGGCCCACCCGGCGGCCACCCGCGGCGACATCGACTATCTGCTCGAACGGGTGAACGCCGTCCTCGTCTCGCCGCTGAACCACGACGACATCGAGGGCGTGTACGCCGGGCTGCGGCCGCTGCTGGCCGGCGAGTCGGAGGAGACGTCCAAGCTGTCTCGCGAGCACGACGTGGCCCGCGTGGTACCTGGGCTGATCTCCATCGCCGGCGGCAAGTACACGACCTACCGGGTGATGGCCGCCGACGCCGTGGACGCCGGGGTGGGCGACCTGCCCAAGCTGGTGCCGCCGTCGTGCACCGACAAGGTGCCCCTACTCGGCGCGGACGGCTACTTCGCGATGCGCAACCAGGTCGACGCGCTGGCCGCCGAGTACGGGCTGCATCCCTACCGGGTGCTGCACGTGCTGGACCGCTACGGCTCGATGATCCGCGACGTGCTCGAACCAGCGCTGGCCGACGCGGAGCTGCTGCAGACCGTGCCGGGGGCCCCGGACTACCTCATGGCCGAGATCCGCTACGCGGTCACCCACGAGGGCGCGCTGCACCTGGAGGACGTGCTCACCCGGCGGACCCGGATCTCGATCGAGTACCCGCATCGGGGCGTCGAGTCGGCGCCGGCCGTGGCCGAACTCGTCGGCGACATCCTCGGCTGGGACGCCGCCCGGCGGGCCGCCGAGATCGAGCAGTACACCGCTCGGGTCGACGCCGAGCGGGCCTCGCAGGCCCGGGCCGACGACGCCGCGGCCGACGCCGTGCGTACCGCCGCCCCCGAGGTGCGCCCCGACCTCGTCGACCTGAGCGCCCGCCCGGTCACCACCTAGGGACGGTGGAGGCTGCTCTCCACCTCGGCCAGCATGGACGTCCAGTCGTCCTCGTCGATGGGGTCCTCGAGGCTCTCGACGTCGACTTCCAGCTCGCAGAACGCGACCAGCTCGCGTAGCAGCTCACCGCCGCGGGTCGAGGGCTCGCGCAGGTCGTAGCTGTCCTCGTCGAGCGGCTCGAAGGCCTCGTCGTCGGCCTCGGCCAGCTCGGCCCAGCGCTCGAGCTTGATCAGCGCGTGGTCCTTGGCCTTGCGGCAGTACCGCGCCAGGTCGGCCGGATCGGTGAACACCTCGACCTCGCCGTCGTCGCCGAGGAACACGATCTCGTCGTCGACCTCGCCGCGCACGGTCAGGTAGGTGGCGTCGGGCAGGACGATCTCGATCGGCTCGGCGCCGACCCGGTCCCACACCGTCTCGGCCTCCAGCTCGCTCTCGGAGAAGTCGCCTTCCCATCGCAGCCAGCTCTCGACCCGGGTGATCGCCCGCTCCCAGGTGTCGGCGATGACATCGCCCAGCTCGCTCCAGCGCTTGCGGCCGTCCTTGCCCTGGTAGCTGACCTCGTCGCTGACCAGCTCGACGTACTCCGGCGTGCTGCCGACGAGCCGGCGCAGCGCCCCGTCGTCGCAGCAGTCGGCGATCTTCTCGACCATGTCCACCACGTTGGCCAGGGCCGACACGTGCACCGGATCCGGCTCGTCGGCCGCCCACTCGTAGACCATGTCGAGGTCGTAGGCGTCGTCGCCGGACGGACGGAGATCGTCCGGCGTGAGCTTCATGACCCGGCCCCACGCCGGGTGATCGGACAGGTCGTTCTCCTCGCCGGACGCGATGAACTCGCCGAGCTCACGCGTGCTGGCGTACAGCAGGATCTTCGCGCCGTCGCCCAGGAACCCCTGCCACTCCTCGCCGTCCTCGTCCTCCCAGGGCGGGGCCCACAGCGTGAGCCCGGTCTTGCCCCCGACGGTGAGGGTGATCGGCACGATGGTCGCATCGCCGGCGCTACTGGTCATGTCCATCCTCATCAAAGCGGTTCGGACCGGCCCGTGAGCGTGTCACGGACCGGTCCGAACCCTAGTGTCCCGGGTGGCGGGTTCTTATTGCGGGATGCAGATCGGGCTGCTGCCCTGCGGCGTGACGCAGAAGCTGCCGGTGCCGCCGCCCGTGGGCAGGCCGGTCGGCAGGTCGGTCGGGAAATCGCTCGGCAGTCCGGACGGCAGGTCCGTCGGGACGCTGGTGGCCTCGTTGCCGGGATGCGACGCGGGCGCGCTGTTGCCGCCGCCCCCGCTGCCGCTCGCCTGGCCGAGCGTGCAGACCTTCCACTTGCCGTCACTCTGTTTCTGGGCAGTGAAGACCAGCGGGTACGTGCCCGGGGGCGGGTCGTCCTGTCCGCCGGCGCCCAAGGTCACCTCGACGAAGACCTGGGCGGAGGTGCCGTGCTCTTGGGTCTTGCCCAGCTTGTAGGACTTGAGATCCTGGCCGGCGCCGCCACTTCCGCTGGTGCCGTTCAACTCGTCGAGCAGGTCGCCGCAGGAAACCGCCTTGGCCGCGGCGATGTTGTGGCTCTTACCCGCATCGAGGTACTTCTGGGCCGCCGCAGCTGGTCCGCTCTTCTTGTCGCTGCCACCCATGACCAGGACGAGCACGACAGCGATCGCGGCCACCGCCACCAGGGCAATGCCACCGATGATCCAGGGCGTCTTGTTGTTCCGGCCCGGCGGCGGGCCGTACGGCCCGAAGCCCGGACCCCCCGGACCACCAGGTCCGGGCGGGAACCCGCCCGGACCACCCGGACCCGGCGGGTAGCCCGGTCCGCCCGGTCCGGGCGGGAAGCCGCCCTGGGGCGGTTGCCCGTACTGCGGTTGCCCGGGCTGGCCGTACTGCGGCTGTCCGGGCTGGCCGTACTGCGGCTGTCCCGGTTGCCCGTACTGCGGCTGTCCGGGCTGGCCGTACTGCGGCTGTCCGGGCTGGCCGTACTGCGGTTGCCCCGGTTGCCCGTACTGCGGCTGATCGGGTGGTGGAAAGTCAGTCATGGTTACCTCGTCGTCTTACTGCGGGATGCAGATCGGCGTGGAGCCGTTGGGCGTGACACAGAAGCTGCCGGTGCCGCCGCCCGTCGGTAGGCCGGTGGGCAGGTTGCTCGGCAGGTTGGTGGGCAAGCCTGTCGGGAGGTTCGTATCCGACGGCGCGGGACCGCTACCGGTGTTCCCGCCGGCCTCGTTGAAGTCGCACACCTTCCAGGTGCCCGATTGCTTCTGGACCGCCGCGACCTCGTCGTAGGACTTGCCCTCGCTGGTGACCTTGAACGGCACCGTTCCGGACGAGCCACTCACCGAGCCCGAGCCGACCTGGAAGCTGTCGATCGGCGGAACCTCGGTGAGGTGGTCGGACAGCGGAGCGCAGCTGAGCGACTTGGCGGTGGTCAGGTCGCGATCCTTGGCTGCTTGCAGCAGCTTCTGCACGTTCTGCTGAGCGGCTCCGGCGTCGCCGCCACCGCCACCCCCTCCGCCACCGCCGCCTTCCTGGACGTCGCAGATCTTCCAGTTTCCGTTCTGCTTCTGCGCCGAGGCGGTGTAGTTCCTCTCGTCGCTCCCGATCGTCGCGGTGAACGGCACCGAGGCCGAGTCGCCGTTCTCGTCGGCCTTGCCGATCGTCCACTTCGTGACCGCCAGGAAGGGCGAGGTCGTGATGGCGTCGCTGAACGGCGGACAGGTCAGGCTGTGCGCGGTCTTGCCGTCATGGGTCTTGGCCGCGTTGAGCAGCTTGTCGAGGGCGCCCTTGGCGCCGCTGGAACTCTTGCTGCCACCCATCACCAGGACGAGTGCGACCGCGATGCCGGCGACCGCGACCAGCGCGATGCCGCCGATGATCCAGGGCGTCTTGCTGCGTCCACCGGGCGGCGGCCCGTACGGACCACCCGGGCCGAAGCCACCGGGACCGGGCGGGAAGGGCCCACCCGGACCGCCGGGTCCGGGCGGGAAACCCGGGCCGCCGGGTCCGCCGGGTCCGGGCGGGAAGCCGGGGCCACCAGGGCCACCGGGGCCGGGCGGCGGGAAGCCACCAGGTGGCGGGCCGTACTGGCCGGGGGCAGGCTGGCCCGGGCCCTGCGGTCCGGGCGGCGGCCACTGCGGGTTCTGGGGGCCTTGAGGAGGCTGGCCCTGTGGACCAGGCCACTGGCCCGGCGGTTGGCCGGCGCCTGGGTAGTCGGTCATGTATGGCCTCGCTTGCCTTCAATCGCACCTTGGTTGGCAACCGCACAGCCTGCCAGAGCGCCGAGAAGGTCATTGCGTGGCCCCCAGATAGGTGCTAATGCAACAATGCGGGCGCCGGTGTCGGGACGTCGAGATACCCTGCTGACGTGTCAGCTACCCCTGTCGCCGGTGCGCTGCGTCCGGACGACCTCGAGCCGTATCGCCGGCAGCTGACCGGCTACTGCTACCGGATGCTCGGCTCGGCGTTCGAGGCCGAGGACGCCGTGCAGGAGACGATGGTGCGGGCCTGGCAGCGCAGCGACACGCTCGAGGGGCCGGGCGCGCTGAAATCCTGGCTGTACCGCATCGCCACCAACGTCTGCCTGGACATGTTGCGCGGGCGGCAGCGCCGGGCTGAGCCGATGGATTTCGGCGGCTCGTCCAAGGCTGACGAGTTCACCGGCGCCACCCGGCCCGAGAACGTGTGGGTCACGCCTATCCCGGACGCCCGCGTGGTGCCCGACGACGGCGACCCGGCCGAGCTCGCCACCCAGCGCGAGAGCATCCGGCTGGCGTTCGTCGCCGCGTTGCAGGATCTGCCCGCCAAGCAGCGGGCCGTCCTGATCCTGTGCGAGGTACTGCGCTGGCAGGCCGGCGAGGTGGCCCAGCTACTCGAGACCAGCGTCGCCTCGGTCAACAGCGCCCTGCAGCGGGCCCGGGCCACGCTCGCCGCCCGCGACGCCGGTGCGCGCCGCGAACCGATCGACGCCGAGAAGAAGGCCCTGCTGGCCAAGTACGTCGACGCGTTCGAGCGCTACGACATCACGTCGCTCGTGTCGTTGCTGCACGAGGACGCGATCATGTCGATGCCGCCGTTCGACTTCTGGCTCGAAGGTCCGACCGAGATGGGCAAGTGGTTCCTGGGCGAGGGAAGCGTGTGCCGGGGTGCCCGATTGGTCGCCGTCGAGGCCAACGGCGGGATCGCGTTCGGCTCGTACCACGTGGATCCGGCCGGTGGGCATTCACCGTGGTCCATCCAGATCATCGAGGTCGCCGACGGGCAGATCATCGGCCACCACAACTTCCTCGATACAGGGCTGTTCGAGGTTTTCGGGCTGCCCGCGCATCTCGACTCGTAACGTCGGGCCGAGCCCGCACAGGTCGAGCAGGCCGAGCAGGGTCGGGCTCGGGTCGTGCAGCACGACCGTGTAGCCGGCCCGGCGGGCGGTCAGCACTAAGCGGGCCAGCTCGTCGACGACGGTCAGGTCCGGGCACTCCGAGCCGGCCAGTGGCCAGGTCGTCAGCTCGGTGTCGCCGTGGCGGATAGCCACCGTCGCCGCACCCTCGTCGCGCTGCATATAGATAGGACGCCCGCCCGGGCCGAAATTCATCGGGTGCGCGCCGATGAGTTTCGCCGAGCCTCGGCGTCTCAACTGACATGACAGCGAACATCGCAGACGTGACCGTAGCCGTCGACGCCCGCGCGGCCCGCAGCGAACTGCGCCGCCGCTTCGCCGGGCCGCTCTACCTCGCCGGCGACGGCGGGTACGACGAGGCGCGCAAGGCCGTCAACCCAGCCCTGGACGCCCGCCCGGTGATCATCGCCGAGGCCGACAGCGCGCTGGACGTGAGCAACGCCCTGACCTGGGTGCGCGAGCGGGGCGTCGCGTTCGCCGTCCAGTCGACCGGGCACGGAACCTACGTGCCGTCCGACGGCGGGCTGCTGCTCAAGACGTCCGCGCTGACCCGGGTG
>DASXYE010000341.1:0-10397 GCA_036502695.1 Jatrophihabitantaceae bacterium | reverse complement strand
TCTTGGCCAGGAACTCGTTGTTCGGCTTCAGCGCCTCGAGCACCAGCCAGACGAATACCGCCAGGTTGAACACCACGACCAGGATCAGCGTCCCGTAGGCCAGGCCGGAGTCGCGGTGTCCGTGCCGGGATCGCCGCCGCGCCGGGGCCGGGGCGGAGTCGACGGCCGGCGATCGGGTCAGCACCGAGCTACTCATCGCGCGACCTGCGCAAGACGGTTGCCACCACGACGCCGAGAACACCCGTCAGGACAAGCACGATCGTCGCGAGGCACGCGGCGTAGCCGTAGTCCTGGGACGTGAACGCCTCGTCGTAGATGTAGGTGGACACCACGGCGGTGACCCCGGCCGGTCCCCCGCTGGGCGTCATCACGTACACGAACGCGAACACCTGGACGGCCTGCACGACCCACAGCAGGATCAGCGCGCGCAGCACCGGGTACAGCTGCGGCAGGCTGATGTGCCAGAACTCGGCCCGCCGGTTGGCACCGTCCACCCGGGCGGCCTCGTACAGGTCGGGATCGACGCGTTCCAGGCCGGCCGAGATGAGTACGACCCACAACCCGAGGCTTTGCCACACGGCCGCGACCACTACCGACAGCATGGCTGTACGAGTGTCGCCGAGCCAGGGAATCGCCAACGACGACAGGCCAACCGCGCGCAGCAGCGCGTCGACCAGGCCCCACGTCGGGTTGAGCAGGAACTTCCACACCAGGGAGGCGACGAGGATCGACACGACCACCGGCGCGAACACCATCACCCGGAAGAACCGCCGCCACCGGCTGACTTGAGCCAGGCACCAGGCCAGGAACAGGGCCGGGACGAAGAGGATGACCGTGCTCTCGCCGGCGTAGATCAGGGTGTGTTCGAGCGAGGACCAGAAGACGTGATCGCCGAACGCGTCACCGTAGTGCGACAGCCCGGTGATCTGCGGCTGGCCGGACGAGCCGACGTCGCCGAACGAGTACAGGACGTTCAGCACGATCGGGCCGAGGAACACGCCCGCGAACAGGACCAGCGCCGGGATCAGGAACGGCCAGAACAACCGCCGCTGCGCTCGCGCGTGCGGCGAGGTGGCGCCACGGGTTCGAGTCACGACCCGCGATCATCCACGAACGCCGGCCAGGTTCGAGTCGATGGCCTTGATCAACTCGGCGGCGGACGTCTTGCCGAGGAACAGGTTGGCCACCGGTCCGTACCACGCCTTGCTGCGCTCGGGATCCTGCGAGATGCCGTAGTAGTAATACGTGACCGTGCCGGTGGTGGTCCGTTGCAGCAAGTCGTCCATGCCGGCCACGCCGGCCGGGGTCGGTACCCCTTCGTACGGCGACACGATGCCGAGGTCCTTGACCCGTTGTGTCTGCTCGGCCTTGGCGTCGCTCAGCTTGAGGTACTCGACGCCGAGATCCGCGCCCTTGGCCTTCTTGGCCACGCTCATGCCCAGCATCGTCCCGAACAACCCCTGCTGGTCGCCGGCGCCGCCGTCGACGGTCGGGAACGGGGCCACGCGCAGGTCGAAGTCAGCGGGGATGGACGCCTTCATCTCGCCCTGCAGCCACGATCCCATCAGGATCATCGCCGCCTTGCCCTGGAAGAACGACGCCTGCGCCGCGGTGAAGTCGATTCCGGAGAAGCCGTCCAGGAACGCCTTGGCGTTGACGAGCGCCTCGAGCTTCTGCGCCGCCGCGAGCGCGCCCGGCTGGTCGGCCAGCTTCTTGCCGTTCCACGCGACGTCCATGACCGCCGGAGCCCCGATCTCGCGCAACAGCAGGTGATCCCACCACATGCCGAGGTAGGGCTGGAACGTTCCGGTGACGGCGATCGGACTGACCTTCTTGCCCCGGATCACGTTCGCCGTGTCGACCAGCTCGGTCCAGGTCGTCGGCGGCTTCAGCCCCCACTTGTCGAACAGCTTGCCGTTGTAGAACAAGCCGAGCACGACGGCCTCGTCCGGCGCCATGTAGTACTTGTCCTGGTACTGCGCGAAGTGCCGGAACGCCGGCAGGATCGCATCCGACCAGGTCTTGCCGTCGCCCCACTGCGTGGAACTCATCTGCGAGCTGAGGTCGAACAGCTCGCCGTCGGTGACGTAGTGCAACGACGTGCGGTCGGCGGAGTTGAACACGTAGTCCAGGGTCGGCGGGTTGCCCTTCTTCCACCGCAACTGCAGCTTCGGCCGGGCCGCGGTGTTGGCGAACGTATAGCTGACCTTGGCGCCCTTGTGGTTCTTCTTGATCTCGTCGCCGACGCGCTGGTACGCCTTGTAGTAGGGCGCGCCGGCCTGGTACAGCACGCCGATCTCGAGCGAGTTCTTGCCGCCGCCACCAGCCGTGCTGCCACAGGCGGCCAGCAACGGACCGGCCACCAGCGCCCCGCCGCCGAGCAGCGCGCCCCGGGCGAGCAGTTCGCGGCGCGAGATGCCGGTCGGATCAGCCATGATCGAACTCCTCGTCGTGATGGCTACTGCGCGGCCCTGTGCGGCGGCCGGCGCAATCTCCAGCGGGACGTATATAAATTCGAGATACCGTAAACTAGCAGCCGGCCCGGGTCAGGGCAAGGGTCCGGGCGCGCCGGGGCAAGGGTCGGCGCGGCTACTAGGGTGGGGACGTGCCGATCACCCTGGACACGGAGTCTTCGGGGACGCGTGAGCGCATATCCCGGGTCCAGATCTCGCTGGTGAACCTGCCGCTGCGACAGCCGGTCAACGACGCTAAGGTGCTGACCGGCCGGCAGAAGCCGCTGACCCAGGTCGCTGTCCTGACCGCCCGGGTTACGACCGCCGATGGCGGCGAGGGATTCGGGTTCAGCTACTCGAAGCGAGCCGGCGGGCCGGGGCTCTACGCGCACGCGCAGGAGATCGCCGGCAACCTCATCGACGAGGATCCCAACGACATCGGACGGTTGTGGCACAAGCTGGTCTGGGCCGGCGCCTCGGTCGGACGCAGTGGCCTGGCCACCCAGGCGATCGCCGCGTTCGACATCGCGCTGTGGGATCTGAAGGCGCGGCGGGCGGCCCTACCACTGGCCAAACTGCTCGGGGCCTACCGCGATGCTGTCCCCTGCTACAACACGTCCGGCGGGTTCCTGTCGCTGCCCATCGACGCCGTGCTGGACAACGCGCGTGCCGCGCTGGCGCGCGGGGTCGGCGGCATCAAGGTCAAGGTCGGCCAGCCCGACGTGGCCGAGGACCTGCGTCGCGTGCACAAGGTGCGCGACGCATTGGGCGAGTCGGTGCCGCTGATGATCGACGCCAACCAGCAGTGGGACCGGGCCACCGCGCTGCGCTTCGGACGGGCGATGGAACCCCTCGGGCTGGTGTGGATCGAGGAGCCGCTGGACGCCTACGACGTCGCGGGCCACACTGCCCTGGCTTCCGCGCTGGACACGCCCGTCGCATCCGGCGAGATGCTGGTCAGCGCTTCTGAGCACGCGCGGATGATCGAGGCCGGCGCCGTGGATGTTGCACAGCCCGACGCCCCGCGCGTCGGCGGCATCACCCCGTTCCTGCGGGTCATGGCGCTGGCCGACGAGTGCCATCTGAGCCTGGCCCCGCACTTCGCGATGGAGATCCACCTGCACCTCGCCGCCGCCTATCCGGGACCGACCTGGGTCGAGCACTTCGAGTGGCTCGAGCCGCTGTTCAACGAGCGGATCGAGATCCGGCATGGGGACATGGTCGTGCCCGACCGTCCGGGACTCGGGTTGAGCCTCAGCGACCAGGCCGGAGAGTGGACGGTCGCGCAGGCCGATGTCGACCAGCCTGGCTGAGGTTCTGCCGGATCAAGCAAGGACATCAGCCGGCCAGGTACCCGGCGAGGTGGTCGATCACGTCCCGCGCGTCGTCTTCGACGCCGTGAATGAACGTGGACTTGCGTCGCCGCAGCACCGGCAAGCCCAGCGCGTACAGGCCGGGGCTGTCGACGACTCCGCCGTCGTGGCACAGGTGGCCCTTGGCGTCGACGACCGGCACGTCAAGCCATTCGTACTCGGGGCGGAACCCGGTGGCCCACACGATCGTGCGGATCTCGCCGCTGCTTAGATCGAGTTGCAAGCGCGACGACGACGGCACCTGGGTCGGCGCGAATCGCTCGGGCGCGTCAACGGTGTCCAGGCCAGCAGCCCACTCGTCGAAGCTGTCCAGCAGGCGCTGCAGCTTCAGATCCGCCAGCGCGAACACGTTGCGCAGGCCGCCGGAGAACAGCGCCTGCCCGTCCCGGACGGCGGCCCACCGTCCGACGAGCTGCACGCCCAGCGACGTCAGCGCGTTGAGGTCGAGCGTCATGGGCGCGCCGACCAGCTGCGGCGACGGCAACCGGCGGGCCCGCACCAGGTCGTCGACCTCGTCGTAGCGCTGATCCCACAGGCCGGACGCGTGCATCCACCACAGCACGTCGCGCCCTCGATAGACCCGCGGCAGCCGCACGTGCTCGCCGACGGACAGGGTGACCGGCCGGCCGGATCGGGCGATCTCGGCGGCCAGCTGCACGCCGGTGGCCGACGCGCCGACGACGAGCGCTCCCCCGTCGGGCAGTCCGGCCGGCGAGCGGTACGAGAACGGCGTCAGCTGCTCGATCGACGCCGGAACCGCCGAAGCGAACGGCGGCACCACCGGCCGATTGCACGCCCCGCTCGCGATGACGACGGTCCGAGCAACGAACTCTCCGCGATCGGAGGTCACCCGGTAGCCGTCGTCGACCCGGCGTACGGATGTGACGTTCGTGCCGGTGCGGACGGGCGCCTGCGCCGCATCCGCGAACGCCGAGATGAACGAGACGAGCTCGGCCGTCGCCAGATACCCGTCCGGATCCGCCCCGGAATAAGAACGACCCGGCAGCCGGAGCAGCCAGTTCGGCGTGAGCAACCGCAGCGAGTCCCAGCGCTCGTGCCGCCAGGAGTTCGCCACCTCCCCGCGTTCGAGCACGACGTGATCGATCGCCCGATCGCGGAGGAAGTGGCTCGCGGCGAGGCCGGCATGGCCCGCGCCGATGACGACGGTGGTGACGCGCTCGATCAGGCGACCTCGACCGTCACATCCGTCGGGTTCGTCAACGCGTCGAACACGGCGGAGCGCTTCTGTGACTGTGCCACCAGCGCCTCGATGTCCTGCTTCGAGGCGTCCGCGTCGATGTTGAAGGTGACCTTGACGTCGTTGAAGCCGTTGCGGACATCGCTGTCGACGCCGAGGATGCCGCGGATGTCGTGGTTGCCCTCGACCGTGGCCTCGACCGAGCGCAGCTGGATGCCGCGGTTCTGCGCGACCGACGCCACGCCGGCGGTCAGGCACGAAGCCAGGCCGACCAGCAGGTACTCGATCGGGGTGATGCCGTTGTCCTCGGCGGCGAACACCGCAGGGTGGTCGGCATCGAACACCGTCTCGGACTTGTGGGTCTGTTCCTCGCCGAGGCCGAAGAACTCTTGGATCCGGGTCGTGCTGTGCACGCCGTTCTGCCACTTGGACGATGCGCGCCAGGTGAACTGCGCTGCCTCGGGCGCGCCCCGCAGTACTTCGCGCGCTTCGAGCAGTGCCTGCACATTGACGCCGTTCGCGACTGCTGTCATCGCTATGCCCCTCTCGCCGGTATTTCGATCTTCTCCATGGGGAAGCACGAGAATACACCGGGCCCCGACGAGTTAGGATCCCCTTCATGGCGGCTGCCTCGACGCTCGCTGCCGGCTCGGTCGGCACGGTCGAGACGCGCTACCTCGACCTGCCGGAGCCGGTCGTGCTCGACTGCGGACGGCAGCTGCATCCGGTCCGGGTGGCCTACGAGACCTACGGCTCCCTCGCCCCGAACCGCGACAACGTGATCCTGGTGTGCCACGCGCTCAGCGGCGACGCGCACGCCGCCGGCTTCTCGACCACGCCGGCCGGGGCAAGTACCCGCGACGGCTTCGCGGCCGAGGACCGCGACGGCCGGACCGGGCAGGCGCTCGGCTGGTGGGACGGGATGATCGGTCCCGGCAAGGCGTTCGACACCGACCGCTTCTTCGTCGTCTCGACGAACCTGCTCGGTGGCTGCCGCGGCACGACCGGCCCGTCGTCGATCGACCCGAGCACCGGCCGCCCGTACGGTGCGGACTTCCCGGTGATCACCGTCGCGGACATGGTGCGCACCGAGCGCGCGTTCCTGGACGCGCTGGGCATCGAGCGGCTGGCCGCCGTGGCCGGCGGTTCCCTCGGCGGGATGCAGGCGTTCGAGTGGGCGATCCAGTTCCCCGACCAGGTCGATGCCGTGGTGGCGATCGCCAGCACGCACGCCTTGCACCCGCAGGGCATGGCCTGGAACGCGATTGCCCGCGAGTCGATCATGGGCGACCCGGCCTGGCAGGACGGCCACTACCACGGCACCGGCCGCGCGCCCGACGCCGGCATGGGGGTGGCCCGGATGGTCGGGCACATCACCTACCTGTCCGGGCCGGCGCTGGAGGACAAGTTCGGCCGGCGGCTGCAGAACGCCTCTGACCTCCGCTACACGATCACCGAGCCGGAGTTCGAGGTCGAGAGCTACCTGCGCCACCAGGCCGAGTAGTTCGTCAAGCGCTTCGACGCCAACACCTACCTCTACACGTCGCGCGCGCTGACCTACTTCGACCTCGCGCGCCAGTACGGTAACGGCTCGCTCGCGGCGGCTCTGGAGAACGTTCGGGCCCGGACGCTGCTCATCGCGTTCAGCTCAGACTGGCTGTACCCGCCAGCAGCGTCGCAGCAGATCGAGGAAGCCCTGCGTGCGCTGGCCAAACCCGTCGAGTTCCACGTAATCGACGCGCCGTACGGCCACGACTGCTTCCTGCTCGAGGAGGCCCGGCAGACTCCTCTCATTCGCCGTTTCTTGAAGGGATCGCCGTGACCGAGCAGGACCGTGAGTACGGCTTCGAGACCCGGCAGCTGCACGCCGGTCAGCGGCCCGACCCGAACACCGGCGCGCGGGCCGTCCCGATCTTCCAGACGACCAGCTACGTGTTCGAGGACCCCGAGTCGGCGGCGGCGTACTTCAACCTGCAGGAGTACGGCAACACGTACTCGCGGATCATGAACCCGACCGTCGCGGTGTTCGAGGAGCGGGTGGCCAACCTCGAGGGCGGCGCCGGCGGGGTGGCGTTCGCCAGCGGCATCGCCGCGCAGGCCGCCGCACTGTTCACCCTGTTGGAGCCCGGCGATCACGTCGTCTCCTCCTCGGCGCTCTACGGCGGCACGGTGAACCAGTTCAAGCACCTGCTGCGCAAGCTGAACGTCGAGCTGACCTGGGTCGATCCCGACGACCCGGACGCCTGGCGCGCGGCCGTCCGGCCCAACACGAAGGCGTTCTTCGGCGAGACGATCGGCAACCCGGCCGGCAACGTGCTCGACATCGAGACGCTCGCCACGATCGCGCACGAGCACGAGCTGCCGCTGATCGTCGACAACACGTTCGCGACGCCGTACCTGTGCCGCCCGATCGACTGGGGCGCCGACATCGTCATCCACTCGGCGACGAAGTTCCTCGGCGGGCACGGCACGAGCATCGGCGGAGTGGTCGTCGAGGCCGGCACGTTCGACTGGTCCAACGGGCGGTTCCCCGTCGTAGCCGATCCGTCGCCGGCCTATCACGGCTTGCAGTTCCACGAGACGTTCGGCATGTACGGCTACCTGATGAAGCTGCGCGCCGAGACCCTGCGCGACCTCGGCGCGGCGATGTCGCCGTTCAACGCGTTCCTGTTCCTGCAGGGCCTGGAGACCCTGTCCCTTCGGATGGAACGCCACGTCACGAACGCGGCCGCCGTCGCGGCGTTCCTCGACGGACACGAGCAGGCGTCCAACGTGACCTACCCGGGCCGGCCGAGCAGCAAGTACCGCGATCTGGTGGCCAAGTACCTGCCGAGAGGCGCCGGCTCGGTGTTCTCGTTCGACTGCGCCGGTGGACGGGCCGGCGGGCAGGGCCTGATCGGCGGCGTGACGCTCTGGTCGCACCTGGCCAACGTCGGCGACGCGAAGAGCCTGATCATCCACCCGGCCAGCACCACGCACCGCCAGCTCAGCGACGACGAGCTGCGCGCGGCCGGTGTCGGACCGGGCACCGTGCGGCTCTCGGTCGGCACCGAGTCCGTCGACGACCTGATCTGGGACCTCGAGCAAGGGTTCAAGGCGGTGACGGCATGAGCGACCTCGCCCGGTACCAGGATCCGCTGACGATCCAGCGGGTGCTGCACGGCATGCAGACCATCGCGGTCGTCGGCCTGTCGCCGAACGAGCTGCGGGCCAGCTACTTCGTCGGCTACTACCTCAAGCGGCACGGCTATCGCGTCATCCCGGTGAATCCGCGCGAGAGCCAGATCCTCGGCGAGACGTCCTATCCCAGCCTGACCGACCTGCCCGAGAAGGTCGACGTCGTGAACGTCTTCCGCGCGCCGGACGCCCTGCCCGGGATCGCCCGCGACGCCGTAGCCATCGGGGCGAGCGCCCTGTGGTGCCAGTTCGGGGTGATCAACGAAGAGGGCGCGAAGATCGCCGAGGACGGCGGGCTGACGGTGATCATGGACCGCTGCCTCAAGGTCGAGCACGCCCGCTACGTCGGCCGGATGCACTGGCTGGGTTTCAACACCCAGCGCATCACGTCGGTGCGCACCGGCCTGCAATGACCGGGCTCGGTTTTGGTCGCCGGGCATCACATACGAGCCTGGGCGGCCAAAAGCGGGCTGATCCGCGCGGGCCGGCCGCCGAGCCGACGCGCGCGGTCGGCTACCGGACGAACACCGGCCGGAAGGCGGCCGAGACGTCATCGGCCGAGGCGTTCACGTAGACGTTCCCCGGCGGGCCGATGTCGATGCCGCCGCCGAACGTCGTGTACGGCAGCGGGTTGGGGCAGCTGGTGCCCGCGATCTGCACGGTAGTGCTCAAGACCCGCCGGCCGGTGCGCAGCTCGTAGGCCCGCACCGGGATCGCGATCTTGTGGAACGCCACGGTGGTCGGGAAGTAGCTGGACAGCTTGTTCTCGTACGGGCAGGTCTGGACGGTGGTGCCGTTCTTCTCGGTGTCCGCGCACACGATCAGCGTCGCGTGCTCGACGAGGTTGACCCGCCACGTTCGCGGGACGTGGCTCAGGTAGTCGCCGTCGTAGGGATGGCCGCTGTCGCGCTGCGAGGCGTAGAACAGCGCCCGGTTGAGCCCCTTCCGGTAGGGCGGGGCGGCACTGTAGGCCGCCGGGTGATCGCAGTACTCGGGCAGGACTCCGCTGGTGGTATCCAGCCGCTCGCGAACCGTGGCCAGCTGGATGGCCAGCGTCGCTCGTTGGATCCCGGCCTTGGCGTGGCCGGCGAGGTGCTCGCGGGGGTACTGGCTGACGAGTTGTTGGTAGCGGGTCCGGGCCGAGCTCCAGTTGTGGGTGGCCATGAGCCGGTCGCCGCAGCCGGTCAGCGCGGCCGGCGCCGTTCGCGCCACGACGCCGCCGGTGCGGACGCGGTCGGGACCGGTGCGCTGATGCTTGCCCAGCCAGTCGGTGACGGTCGCGGTGCGGCACGGGTCGCTCGTGGGCAGCCCGGCCAGGAACCCGGTCAGGACCGCCGAGACCATCGGCTCGTGACCGGGAAAGTCGCTGCGCACCTGGTTGAGGCCGTCGAACCCGGACTGCAACGTAGCCGATGCACCGGTGCGCAGACCGAGCGCCAGCTGATCCTGGACGGTGCGCAGCCGCCGGCAGGCGTCGGCGGTCTTGTCGTCGTGGGCGGCCAGCGGCGCGTCGACCAGCCGCGGCCCGAACCACACGCCGTTCAGCGCGTGCACCGCCCGCGGGCAGTCGCCGCTGCGCCGGGCGTCGGCCACGGTCTGCCCGATGCCGTCGGCGTGGACGCGTAACAAGCTGACGACCAGCAGCACCGGCACGGTGACCGCGACCGCGGCCACCCGCTGCCCGGCGTTCGCGCCCCGGACCGGCTGCCGACGGGCCAGCAGCCACCCGTGGACGACCATCGCCGCCCACCAGACGAGCACGAGGATCTCGGCCCACGTCTGCGCCGACGTGACCATCACGATGACGAGCGCGAGGGTAACTAGCTCGGTGACGACGGCCAGCGCACGTTGGCGCAGCAGCCAGTAGCCGAGGCTGAGCAGCGAGGCGTTGCCGACGACGACGGCCAGCGGGTCCTGACGCCGCGGCGGGGCCGGCGCGGGCACGAACACTGGCTCGCCCGGATAGGGCTCGCCTGGATAGGGCTCGCCTGGATAGGGATATGGGCCGTACATTCCCCTACTTTCACGACGGATCGGCAGCAACTCCGAGATTATCGGGGTATCCCACCCCGAGCCGGTGCACATCGGCATCAAGCGGCCACGGATCGCGCGCCAGGCGCACCGAACGGGATGTAACCCGGGGCCGTATCTCTCAGTGAGGGCGGGCCTGCCCTGCTAACCCTTCCTGGCCGAGAG
>DASXYE010000340.1:0-30200 GCA_036502695.1 Jatrophihabitantaceae bacterium | reverse complement strand
GGCCGATCACCCGCACATCGTCCAGGTGTTCCGGGCCGACCTCGCCCCTGACGGGCGCCCGTTCCTGGTCATGAAGTACTACCCGCAGCCGAACCTCGCGCAGCGGGCGCGCGGCGAGCGGTTCGCGGTGCCGGACGTGCTGCGCATCGGCATCCAGATCGCCAGCGCCGTCGAGGCGGCGCACCGCATCGGCATCCTGCACCGCGACATCAAGCCGGCGAACATCCTGACCGGCCAGTACGGCACGCTCGGGCTCACCGACTTCGGCATCGCCGCGACCAAGGCGGAGGCAGCGGCCGGCCAGACCGACGGCATCTCGATCCCCTGGTCGGCGCCGGAGGTGCTGTTCAGCGCCGAGCACGGCGACGAGCGCTCGGACGTGTACTCGATCGCCGCCACACTGTGGCACCTGCTCGTCGGGCGCTCGCCGTTCGACCTGCGCGGCGGCGACAACTCGGCGGTGGCGCTCATGCACCGCATCACGTCGACGCCGGCGCCGCCGACCGGACGCGGCGACGTGCCGCCGGCCTTCGAGCGGCTGCTGCACAGTGCACTGGCCAAGGACCCGGCCGCTCGGCCGGCCACCGCGCTGGCCCTCGCGCGCGGGCTGCAGGCGATCGAGCAGGAGCAGCGGCTGGCGCTGACCCCGATCGTGGTGGCCGACGATCCGCGGCGGACGGCGGCCACGGTGCGTCCGGCGAACGCGCCGGCCGACGAGGACGGCACCCGGATCAAGCAACCGGTGCGTGTCGACGGTGCCGACCAGCGCGAACGCCGGTTGATGCCGCACGAGCTCGACGACGACCCGACCCGCCGCAAGCAACCCACCCGCATCGATGCGCAGACGCCGGCCTTGCCGCCGTGGCAGCCCCCGCAGGCCCGCGCCTATCCGCAGACCGGGCCGGATCAGCAGCAGCCCTTCCCGCCGGGCGGTGCACCACCGGCGGCGCCGCGTCGGGCGCCCGGCCCGCGCTCGCGCAAGCCCTGGTACATCGCGGCCGCGGCCGTCGTCGGCGTCGGTGCCGTCGTCGGGCTGGTCGTGGCGCTGAGCAGCGGCGGCAAGCACCAGGCCAAGGACGTCACGCCGACCGACGACACGCAGATCGCGCTGCCCACCGGACCGGACGTGCAGGCGCCGGGCACGCCGCGGGTCGCGGCCACCCGCGTCGCCGGCGGCAAGGTCCAGTTCACCTGGACGTACGCGGGCAAGGCCATCGGCGACAGCTACCGCTGGCGGGAGAGCGGCGGCTCGAAGACCGGGACGGCCCCCCAGCCGAAGCTGGTCCTGCCGGTCCCCCAAGGCAGCCAGATCTGCCTGCAAGTACAGGTGTTTCGCAGCACCGGCAGTTTCGCCTCATCCTGGTCGGATCCGAAGTGCGCCGGTTAGTGCCCGTCCAGATCGAGTTGTCCGCGCTTGGACGTGCCATGGCATCGCGAAGCGCGGACAACTTGTGGTGGCACCGGCGGGATAAATCGTGTTTGAGAGTATGTCCGCCGTGAGCATGGCCAGGCTCGTGCGACGCCGCCGGGCGTCGATCAGCGCGGCTGTCGTGATCGTCGTCGCGGCCGCCGCGCTCGTGGCCTACGCCGTGCGGGCCGGCGGCTACACCGCGCGCCACGTCGATCTGAACGACGGCGGCATCTGGGTCACCAACAACGCCGACGGCCTGTACGGGCGGCTGAACAAGCCGATCGGGCAGCTCGACGCCGGGTTCAGCCCGCCGGGCGGCGCGCAGACCACGTTCACCGTCGACGTCGTGCAAGAGGGTTCGGCGGTGCTGGCCATCGACCGGGGACAGGGCAAGATCTTCCCGGTCGACGTGACCACCGGGCGGCCGATCGAGGCGCAGGCCGCCGTAGTGGCCGGCAGCGACGCGATCGAGCTGCAGGGCGGCACTGCCGCGGTGCTCGATCCGGCCACGGGCAAGCTGTGGGCGGCTCGGATCGCCGGCGGCAACCTCGGTGCCCTGGCCGCCCTCGATTCGGCGGCGAAGCCGCTGGCCACCGTGGGCGCGCAGGCCGACCTCGCCGTCAGCGACGACGGCACCGTCTTCGCCGCGTCAGCCGCCACGCAGAAGCTGGTCGAGCTCCGCCCGACCGCGAACGGCTTCACCAAGCCGTCCACCACGCAGCTGCACCGGCAGATGCCCGACCTCGCGTTGACGTCGGTCGGCGACACCCCGGTCATCCTGGACGCCAAGGGCGGCGCCGTGGTGCTGTCCGGCGGCAAGACGATCACCCTGCCCGACGGCGCGGCCGGTACCGACCTCGTGCTGCAGCAGCCCGGGCCCAAGAACGATTCGGTGTACGTCGCGAACTCGTCGGCCCTGTTCAAGGTGCCGTTGGACGGTAAATCGACAGCCACGCTGTACAACGCCGGGGCCGGCGCACCGGCGCGACCCGTCGTCCTGGGCGATTGCGTGCACGCCGCCTGGGGTGGCACGTCCGGCCAGTACGCCCGTTCGTGCAACGGCAAACCCGCGGCGGCGCAGAAGATCCCGTCGCAGGCGAAGCTCAGCCAGCCTGTATTTCGGGTGAATCGCCAGCAGATCGTGCTGAACGACCTGGCCAGCGGCGGTGTCTGGATCGTCGACAGCACGGTGCAGAAGGTCGACGACTGGCAGGCCATCCGGCCGCCGCAGCCGAAGCCGAACAGCAAGAAGCCGAACAAGCCGACGCACCAGAAGCAGCCCTGCGCACAGAACCGGCCACCCCAGCCGAAGCCGGACACGCTCGGCGCCCGGCCGGGACGCGCAACCGTCTTGCACCTCACCGACAACGACTCCGACCCGTGCGGTTACCAGCTGGCGATCAGTGCCGTGTCCGGTGTGGACGGCGGGGCCACCGCCTCGATCGCGGCGGACGAGCAGTCGGTGCAGGTCGTCGTGCCCGCCGACGCCGGCGACGTCCATTTCAAGTACACGGTCAGCGACGGGCACGGGCTGGCGGCGTCCAGCGACGTCACGGTGCGCGTGCGGAAGGGCGACATCAACGATGCCCCGGCGCTGCGGCCCGGGTACAAGCCGATCACCTGGACGGTGGCCGCGGGCAGCACGTCCACCCGCCAAGTGCTCTCGGACTGGCGCGACCTCGACGGTGATCCGCTCGCGCTGACCAAGGCCACGGCCGACCAGGGTTCGGTCGCCCCGACACCGGACGGCGCCATCGTGTTCACCGCCCCGGGCACCGACGGGGTGCAGACCATCCACTACCAGGTCTCGGACGCGATCGCGGATCCGGTCGAGGGCACCATCAAAGTGAACGTGCTGTCGCGCAGCTCGCTCAACGCCGTCCCGGCCATCGCCCAACCGGACGTCGCCCGCGCGGTGGTCGGCCAGCCGGTCACGCTCAGCCCGCTGGCCAACGACGTGCCCGGCTCGGATCCCACCGACCCCTCGGCCAAGCTCACCCTGGCTGCCCCGTTGCCCCAGCCGATCGGCGCCACCACGACGACCGACCTGGCGGGCGGCACGGTCACCGTGACTCCGCACCACGTCGGCACGCTGTCGCTGAAGTACCAGGCGGCGTTCGGTTCGGCCAAGCTGGCCAGCGGCACGATCCGGCTGGACGTGGTCGCCGGTTCGGCGCGGCCGCTGCCGCCCGTCGCCATGCCCGACACCGCCGTGCTGCACGGGCAGCAGGCCCAGACCGTCGACGTCCTCGCGAACGACTTCGACCCGTCCGGCGACGTGCTCGTGGTGCAGCGGGCGGTACCGGTCGATGACAACTCCGGGCTGCAAATCGCGGTCCTGCAAGGACATTGGCTGCGTGTCTGGTCGACCCAGCCGGTCAGCCCGGGCGCGCGGCTCATCCAGTACACCGTGACCGATGGTGTCGCACCGCCGGTCACCGGCCAGGTCAGCGTGCTGCAGCTACCGGCTCCGGCCGACGACTCGCCACCCACCCCGGTCGACGACCTGGCCACCGTCCGCGCCGGCGACACGGTCGACGTGCCGGTGCTCGACAACGACATCGACCCCGACGGCGATCCCCTGTCGCTCAAGGCCGGCAAGCTGGTCACCACTCCGGTCGGCACCGGGCTGGCCTACGTGTCCGGCAACGTCGTGCGCTACGCCGCTCCGGCCAGCGTGCCGACGGCGACCCAGGTCGTCGTCGACTACGTGGCGACCGACCCGTCCGGAGCCACCTCGGTGGGCCACGCCCGCATCACCGTCAACCCGCTGCCGACCGACGCGGCGCACGACCAGGCGCCGGCGCCGACCCCGATCTCGCGGTCGGTGGTGGCCGGCGATCAGATCACGATCACCGTGCCGTGGACCGGCGTCGACCCCGACGGCGACGCGGTGAACGTCACCGGCATCGCGTCGGCCCCGAAGCTGGGCCGGATCATGTCCACCGGGCCGACCACGATCACCTACCAGGCCTATCCCCTGGCCGCCGGCACCGACACGTTCAGCTACGAGGTCAGCGACCGGTTCGGGCTGTCCGGCACCGCGACGCTGCGCATCGGTGTGGTGCCACCGGGCGATCCGCAGCCGCCGGTCGCCGTCGACGACGAGATCACCGCCGCGCCCGGGGTCAGCGTGCACGTCCCGGTGCTCGGCAACGACCTGACCGCACCGGACGACCCGGTCTCGATCGCGCCGCTCAACACGACGAACGACCCCGTTCCGGACGGCGCCAGCCTGCAGGACGACCGGGTGGTGGTGAAGGCCCCGCCGGCCACGGGCAAGCCGCTGATCGTGTCCTACGCGATCACCGACGGCACCGGTGGCCACTCGACCGCGCAGGTGGTCGTCAACTCCCAGCCGCACTACGACATCCCGCCGGTGGCCCGCGACGACGTCGCCAAGGTGACTCCCGGGGCCACGACGTCGACGGTGGACGTGCTGGCCAACGACGACGACCCGGACGGCACCGTCGACGCGCTGAGCATCTCGCGGACCTTCACGCCGGCCGCGCACGTCGTCGACCGCAAGCTGGTCGTTCCGGTGCTGGCGTTCCCGCAGGTGGTGGCCTACGAGCTGCGCGACAAGGGCGGCGCCACCGCGATGGGCGTCGTGCACGTACCCGGCAACGGATCGGCCCAGCCGCACGTCAAGCCGGATGCGCCCGCGATCGAACTCGGCGCCGGCGCCACCAAGACGATCAACCTCGCCGACTACGTCGTCGACCCGGCGAACAAGCCGGTGCGGCTCACCACCACCGACCGCATCTGGGGCTCGCCGACCAACGGGCTCGGCGTGACCAGCAAGGATCAGGACTCGCTCGTCCTGACCGCCCGCAAGGGCTACCAGGGTCCGGCGTCGGCGATCTTCGAGGTGACCGACGGCACCAGCCTGTCCGATCCCCGGGCGCAGAAGGCCGTCATCTCCTTGCCCGTGCAGATCGGCAAGCCGCAGCCGGTGCTGCGCTGCCCGAGCTCGACGTTCACCGCGGTCCAGGGCGGCCCGCCGCTCAAGCTCGACCTGGCCGCGGTCTGCCACGTGTGGCTCGACGATCCGTCCACGATCGGGTCGGTCAACTTCACGTCCAGCTGGTCGAAGCAGCTGCGTGGCGTGTCGATCGTCAAGAACAGCAACTCCAAGGTGACGATCACCCCGGGGCCGCAGGCCCGTCCGGGCACGAGTGGCACGATCAAGGTCGGCGTCGCCGGCTCGGACGTCACCGCCACGCTGAACGTGCGGGTGATCAAGGCGCCGCCGCCGACCGTTTCGGCGATCACGGTGCGCGGCCTCAGAGCGGGGGGTACGCAGATCGTTGACGTGCGCGCGTACGTGCAATCCCCGATCCAGGGCGCGCAGATCGGCGTGCTGAGCGCGAAGCTGCTCAGCGGTCCGGCCATCCGGGTCACGCCGTCGGGTTCGAAGCTCACGCTGTCCGCGCCGAGCGGTCAGATCCACGGTTCGGCCGTATTCGATCTGCTCGTCACCGACGTGCCCGGAGCCGGCCACGACGACCGGCGCGTGACGGGACGGATGACCGTCCAGGTGCTGGGCGCTCCCGGCACCCCGGGCACGCCGTCCGTCCAGTCGGAGTCCAGCCACACGGTCGTCGTGGCGTTCACCCCGCCGGCCGCGAACGGGGCCCCGATCGACCAGATCCAGCTGAGCGACGACCACGGCGGCACGCACTCGTGCGAGGCCTCGCCGTGCACCGTCGGCGGGCTGAAGAACGGTACGACGTACAAGTTCCGGGTCCGAGCGCACAACGTCGTCAGCTGGAGCCAGTACAGCGCGTATTCAGGGCCGGGCAAGCCGGACCAGCGGCCCGACCCGGTGAGCGGTGTCGCCGCCACCCCGAAGGACCGCGCGGCAACCGTCAACTGGCCGGCGCAGCACCCGGACGGCTCGCCGGTCAGCAGCTATCAGGTGCAGACCTCGCCGGCCCCGTCGTCCGGCCAGTCGATCACCACGGTGCGCGGCACGTCGACGACGATCAGCGGGCTGGACAACGGCACTACCTACAGCATCCGGGTGCGCGCCATCAATGCCGCCGGAGCCGGCCAGTGGGGTTCGCCGGCCAAGGTGATCCCGTTCGGCAAGCCGCCGCAGATGCCCGCGCCGAACGCCGCCGGGGCCGACTCGGCCGACAACGCCGAGAAGGCGATCACGGTGTCCTGGCCGGCCGCCGACGGCAACGGCCGGGCGATCAGCACGTACACCGTGACCCAGTACAAGAACGGCGCCGCGGCCGGCACGGCAAGTACAGCCGGGCTGAGTACTTCCTTCTCCGGCCTGGCCAACGACGGTTCGAAGTACACCTACACCGTGACGGCCAAGAACTCCGGCAACCTCAGCTCGGCACCCAGCCCCAAGTCGAACGAGGTACTGGCCACCGCCAAGCCGGCGACGGTCGGCAGCGTCAGCGCGACTGATCAGTCCTCGCCGAACAACGGCTACAACGGGACGATCCACGTGACGTTCACCCTGCCGCAGCCGCACGGGGCGTCGCTCAGCCGGGTCGAGTACCAGGTCAGCGGCGGACCTTCAGGGTCGTGGGCCAGCCCCGGGTCGGCCGGAGCCTCGGTCACCGAGTCCATCGGCGGATTGACCAACGGCAACAACTACACCGCGCAGGTTCGCGGCTGCAATGAGGCGAACCAGTGCGGTGACTGGTCGCCGGCGTCCAACCAGGTCAGCCCCTATGGCGGGATCGACGCGCCGTCGGCCAGCGGCTCGCACAGCGGCTGCGGGACCGTCGGCGACTCGACCGGGCAGATCACGTTCAACTGGTCCAACGGCAGTGGCAACGGCCGGCCGGCGACCTATCGCTTCCGCATCGACGGTGGTGGCTGGCAGAACGGCGGGAACGTCCCCAACGGTGGCTCCAACCAGAAGAGCTACGCCTGCAACTCGTCGCACAGCGTCGAGGTGCAGGTGGTCCGGACGGTCGAAGGTGTGACGAAGTACAGCGGCAGCGCCACCAACACCCAGGCGTTGCCCAAGGCTCCGGTGGCCACCCCGAGCTTCACGCTCAGCAAGGGCGCCCGGCACAATGCGTCCGACTGCACCACCTCGGCCTGCGCGTACTTCCATTTCGTAGTCACCGGCTTCGCGCCGAACACGACCTACGACGTCACGTTCAGCAGCACGCAGGGCCACGCCAACACTCTGAGCGCGGGGTTCACGACTGACGGGAACGGAAGCTTCACCGGTGACGACACCGGCCGCTCGTACTTCGGCTACACCGGCGATGTGGTGACCGCCCATGCCGGTGGGCACGACTCCAACGCTTACAGGTGGCCATAGTGTGGCCGCCCGACCTGATATCGAAGGGATCTTCGGTTCGTGAATGAGATGACGCCTGATCAGGCGGCGTGGTTCGCCGACGTGTTCTCGCGCCTCGCCGCCAATATCGGCGCCGCGGTGCTGGGCAAGCAGCACGTCGTGCGGCTGACCCTGACCTGCATGGTGTCCGAGGGGCACCTGCTGCTCGAGGACTTTCCCGGCACCGGCAAGACGTCGCTGGCGAAGGCGCTGGCCAACACCGTGCAGGGGTCGAACTCGCGGATTCAGTTCACGCCGGACCTGCTGCCCTCCGACGTCACCGGCGTGACGATCTACGACCAGCAGAAGCAGACCTTCGACTTCCACCCCGGGCCGATCTTCGCCACGATCGTGCTGGCCGACGAGATCAACCGGGCCTCGCCGAAGACCCAGTCGGCACTGCTCGAGGTGATGGAGGAAGGCCGGGTCACCGTCGACGGCGTCTCGCACAACGCCGGGCGGCCGTTCATGGTGATCGCCACGCAGAACCCGATCGAGCAGGCCGGCACGTATCGCCTGCCCGAGGCCCAGCTCGACCGGTTCCTGATGAAGACGAGCATCGGCTACCCCGATCATGAAGCCACGGTCACACTGTTGCAGGAGGCGGCCGTACGCGACCGTTCGGTGGCGGTGACGCCGGTCGTGACGTCCGAGCAGGTCTCCGAGATGGCCAAGCTGGCCGCCGGCGTGCACGTCGACCCGGCCGTGCTGGCCTACGTGAGCCGGCTGGCCGAGGAGTCGCGCCGGCACCAGCACGTCAAGCTCGGCCTGTCGGTGCGCGGCTGCCTGGCGATGGTGCGCACGGCAAAGACCTGGGCGGCGTCGCTGGGCCGCAACTTCGTCACGCCCGACGACATCAAGGAGCTCGCGGTGCCGGTGCTGAGCCACCGCATCCTGCTCGACGCCGAGGCGCAGTTCAGCGGCACCACCGTCTACGAGGTGATCGACGCGATCCTGGCCACCGTGGTCCCGCCCAGCGAGCGAGCGGCATAGGACGACCTAGTGCCCAATCGCTTTACCGATACCTGGTCGCGCCTCGAGTCGACGCTGACCCGTCCGGACAGCCCGGCCGGCAGCGTCGTCGAGCGCACGTCGCGGGCCGCCCGGATGGTGCGCCGCGTCGTGACCCCGATCGGCTGGGCCGTCGTAGGCGTCATGGTCGGCGCCTGGCTGGTGGGGTGGCAGCTCGGCTGGCGCGAGGCGATGCTGCTGGCGGGCGCCTGCCTGCTGCTGCTCGTGATGTCGGTGGTGTTCCTGATCGGGCGGGCCACCCTGCACGTGAACGTCATGCTGCAGCCGCGCCGCGTCTCGGTCGGCGCTCCGGCGGCCGGTCAGGTGAACGTCACCAACATCTCGCCCCGGCGGATGTGGCCGATCCGCCTGGAGCTTCGGGTGGGCGCCGCCGTCGCCCGGTTCAACCTGCCGTCGCTGGCCAGCAACCACCAGCACGACGAGCTGTTCGTGATCCCCACGTCGCGCCGGGCCGTCGTGCCCGTCGGGCCGGCGCTCACCGTGCGCGGCGACCCGCTCGGGTTGATGCGCCGCGAGGTGGCCTGGACCGGTGTCACCGAGCTCTTCGTCCATCCCCGCATCGTCGGGCTGGACCCGCTCAGCGCCGGACTGCTGCGTGACCTCGAGGGGCAGACGTCCAACGCCGTGTCGATGAGCGACCTGGCCTTCCACGCGTTGCGTGACTACGCATCGGGCGACGACCGTCGCTACATCCACTGGCGCTCGTCCGCGCGAACCGGCCAGCTGATGGTGCGCCAGTTCGTCGACACCCGGCGCATCCACGCCACGATGGTGGTCGACGGCCAGCCGGCCAGCTATGGCAGCGAGGACGAGTTCGAGCTGGCGCTGTCGGCCGCGGGATCGGTTGCGGTACGGGCCATCCAGGACGAGCAGCAGGCCAGCATCATCGCGTCGGAAGAGGCCGTGTCCGAGGGCACGATCCAGCAGATCCTGGACGCGCTGACCCGTGCCGAGCTGAACGAGGAGGCCGACGGCAACGACCTGGCCGGGCTCACCGGCAACGTGCTGCGCACCGCGCCGGACACCAGCATCGCCATGCTGATCACCGGTTCGATCCTGCCCTTCGGGACGGTGCAGCGCGCGGCGGCGTCCCTGCCTCCGGAGGTCGACACGGTGGTGCTGCGCGTCGACCTGAACGCCGACCCGGGCATGACCACGGTCGGCAACATCACCATGCTGACCCTGCACGCGCTGAACGACCTGCCGGCCATCATGCGGGTGGTGGCCGAGCGATGAGCTGGTCGGAGGTGCGGGTCAGTGCCGGCGGATCGGTGGCGGGTGCCCCGAGCCGGCACCGGCGGGCGGCGAGCGCCCCGAAGCGCAGCGCCACCCTCGTGGCCCAGCTCGGCGACCTGGTGTTCCTCGCCGCGTTGTGCGTGATCGCGCTGCTGGTGCTGCGCACGACCTACGGCGGTAGCGGGTACCTGGTGTCCGGGGGTATCGGCATCGCCGTCGGGCTGATCATCAGCTACGCCGCAGCCACCCTGGCCGTTCCGGTGCTGCTCGTCGCCGTCGCCGCGGTGGCGGCGTACTTCCTGGTGGGCCTGGTCGTGCCGGGCCCCAAGTCACTGTCCGGCTTGAACAGCCTGGCTGTACATGGGTGGAAGCAACTGCTCACCACGTTGCCACCCATCGGCGACAGCGGCCCGCTGCTCGGCATACCGTTCCTGCTCGGCCTGGCCGCCGCCGCGCTCGGCGGCACGCTGGCGTTGCGCACCAAGCCGTCGTTCGCGCCGCTGTTCGCGCCGGCCGCGCTGCTGGGCGCGACGATCCTGCTCGGCCTGCCCAGGGCCACCACGTTGCCGCTCGGCGCTGCGTTCGTGGCGGTCGCACTGGGCTGGGCGGCCGTTCGGCACCAGCGCACCCGGCCGACCGTGCAGCACGGCTCGCGGCAGACCACCCGGATTCTGCTCGGCGTCGGCATGCTCGCCGTCGCCGCGGTGGGTGCCTCGGCGATCGGTCCCGGGTTCCCGCTGGCCAAGGCGAATCGGCGCGTGGTGCTGCGCAACTACGTCCACCCGCCGTTCGACCTGCAGCAGTACCCGAGCCCGCTGTCCGGATTCCGCAAGTACGCCAAGGGCGGCCTGCTCTACGACAAGACGCTGTTCACCGCCAGCGGGCTGCCCGACGGGGCGCCGCTGCGCATCGCCACGATGACCACGTACGACGGTTCGGTATGGGCTACCGGCGACCCGACGGCCGCCACGTCGTCGATGGCGACCTTCCAGCGCGTCGGCACGTCGATCAGCACCACCGGCGACGACCCCCGGGCCACCGTCAAGGTGCAGATCAACCACGACTACAACGACGTCTGGCTGCCGACCGCCGGGCAGCTGGGCAAGGTCAGCTTCGCCGGCCCGCGCCACGCGGGCTACGGCAGCGCGTTCCGCTACAACCTCGACACCGACACCGGCGTCATTCCGCAGCGTCTGCAAGACGGCGACCGCTACACGATGCGCGCGCTCGTGCCGGCCCCCACGCCGGACATCAGCCGCGTCGACGCGTTCGGCACGGCCGACGTCGACCCGGACGTGGCCGCGCTCGTGGGCAGCGCCGTCACGCAGTGGACGCACGGCGTGAACCCGGGCTGGCCGCAGGTCCTCGCCGTGGCCAAGCACCTGCGCGACGTCGGCCGCTACACCGACGGCACCGGCGACGAGCGCGTCTACCTGCCGGGGCACAGCGTCGGCCGGTTGGCGACGTTCATCACCGGCGCCCAGAACCAGGGCTTGCAGGCTCTCGTCGGCGACGACGAGCAGTACGCCGCCGTGTTCGCGCTGATGACCAACTTCCTCGGCACGCCGGCCCGGGTGGTGCTCGGCGCGGTGCCCGAACCGGACGGCACCGTCAAGGGCAAGGATGTTCACGCCTGGGTCGAGGTGCATGCCGGCAACGGCGCCTGGCTGCGCATCCCGACCAGCGAGTTCATGCCGGATACGTCGAAGAAGCCGGACAAGATCCCGCCGCAGCAGCAGCAGAACAGCTCGGCCGCCGTCGTACCGCCGCCCAACTCGGTGCGCCCGCCGAGCTCGCTGGACAGCCCCGATCAGCAGCAGACCCGGGTCGATCATCGCAACAGCAAGAACAACTCCGGCGGTGGCAGTAGCAACGGCTTCCTGCACGCGCTCGGGGTGGTCAGCCTCTACGGCGGGCCACCGATCGCGGCGATCGTGCTGCCCTGCCTGCTGATCGTCGGGCTGAAGAGCCTGCGGCGCCGGCGCCGGCGCAACCAGGGACCCAGTGGTACCCAGGTGGCGGCCGGCTGGCGCGAGATCGTCGACTACGCCCGCGACCTGGGCCGCCCGGTGCCCGGCGGGCAGACCCGGAACGAGGACGCCCGCACGCTCGGTCCACTCGGGCTGGCCCCGCTCGCGGCGTCGGCCGACTCGGTGGTGTTCGGACCGGGCGACCCGACGCCCGATGCGGCCGCCTGGTACTGGTCAGAAGTCGAGCGGGCCCGGCGCGAGATCAGCCAGGGGCTGTCCCGATGGCAGCGCCTGCGCGCCGCCGTGAGCGTGCGCTCGTTCCGTACCCCGCGTCGGCCGATCCGGCTAACGTCAGCCGGGTGAGGCTTGACCGATCGTCGGCGCAACGGTTCCTGCTCGAGCACGGCGCGGACACCATCGACCATCCCGGTGGCACGCTGCTCGCCCACCTGGTTCGGGTCGCCGACCAACTCGCCGCCTGGGATGCCGCCGCCGACGTCGTGCTCGCCGGCCTGTGCCACGCCACGTACGGCACGGCCGGCTTCGCCACGGCGCTGCTGCCGGTCGATCGGCGGGCCGAGCTGGTCGACGTGATCGGTCCGGCCGCCGAGGCGATGGTGTACCTGTACGCCGGCTGCGACCGCGCCGCGACGTACCCGCTGCTCGGCGGCACCGGCCCGGTCGACCTGGTGGACCGGTTCACCGGGCCGGCGCGGTCCGTCGAACCGGGCGAGCTGCGGGTGTTCATGGAGATCACCGTCGCCAACGAACTGGACGTGCTGGCCCAGAATGCCGACTACGCCGCCCGCTACGGCGCACCGCTGACGGAGCTGTTCACGCGCGCCCAGAACCGGATGTCGCAGGCGGCGTGGACGGCCGTCCAAGCCGCGCTGCGTCCGCCGGCCGGCCCGACCTCGTGACACCTGGGCCGCAGGCGGTGCACCATCTGCGGCATGAGGACGGTCGTGTTGGGCACCGGCCCGGCGGGGTGCGCCGCCGCGCTGACACTCGCCCGGCGGGGACACGACGTCACGCTGATCGACCGAGACGAGCCGCCGGCGTTCGGGACGGTGTCGGCTGATCAGATCTTCGCGACGTGGGACCGTCCCACGATCGGCCAGTTTCGGCAGCCGCACAACTTCCTCGGCCGGGGTCGGGCGATCCTGCGCGACGCGTTCCCGAACGTCTATGATTCGCTGCTCGCGCGCGGAGCCGGCGAGATCCGACAGGACAGCTTTCTCGGCGTCGCCGCCCGGGAACCGGGTGATGCGGACCTGGCCACCATCGCGTGTCGGCGGCCGGTTATCGACGCCGCACTGTGGTCGGCGGTCGGCGGACAACGCGGCGTCAGCTTCCGGTCCGCCGGCGTCAGCGGCCTGCGGATGACCACGTCGCAGGTCACCGGCGTGCGATTGGGATCCGGCGAGGTGGTGGCCGCTGATCTGGTCGTCGATGCGATGGGCCGCAATTCGCCGGCCGGTCGGTGGCTGGCCGAGTGCGGAGCCCCCACCTGGCCGGAGCGGAGGAGTGATTGCCGACTCCTGTACTACAGCCGCCACTTCCGCTTCCGGGGCGAGTCGCCGCGGTACGCGTCGGTCCTCGGTGGTCCGCGGGGCGATCTCGGTTACCTCGCCTTCGCGGTCTTCATCGGCGACGGCGCGACGTTCTGCGTGTGTGTGATGTCCCCGGCCGGCCAGACGGAGTGGCGAGACCTTCGCGACCCTGCGGCCTTCGACCGAGTTGCCCGGGCCCTACCGGGCCTGGCCGATTGGCTCGACGTCGCCGAGCCGCTCACCTCCGTCCTGCCGATGGGCCAGCTGCGGAACACCCTTCGCGACACCGTCGACCACGACACGCCGGTCGTGACCGGGCTGATCCCGATCGGCGACGCCCGTTGCCACACGAATCCGACGTTCGCCCTCGGCCTGTCGCTCTCGCTGACGCACGCGACCTCGCTCGCGGCCGCGTGCGACCTCGCATCGGACGACACCGATCTGGTGCTGGGCTTCGAGCACCAGATCGGCGCGGAAGCCACCGCCTGCTTCGACGCGGTCAGCGCGGAGGATCGAGATCGCGCCCGCCTCTGGTCCGGCGACCCGATCGACCCCACCGACCGGGTGGACACGATGCCGCTGTTCCTGCGCTCGGTCGTCTATCGCGTCGCCACGCACGACCCGGCCCTGCTCCGGGCTGTGTGCCGGCGCATCGATCTGCTCGACCCCATCGATGCCCTGGCGAGCAACCAGGAATTGCTCGATCGCGCCGAGCAACTGTTCAGGCAGCTGCCGCGAACGCAGCCGCCGCACCGGGCGGACCTGCTCGCCGCGCTGCGCGGCAGGTAGAGCCCGCTAGCGGGTGAGCGCGCTGTCTGCCGCTCCGGCGTAGAGCTCGGCGGCCCGCCAGCAGTACCAGGCCAGGATCGAGCGATAGGGCCGGTACGGCTCCCCCAGCGGCTCCAGCTCGCGGGCGGTCGGCGTTGCGACCTGCCAGGCCAGGCCGTAGCCGTGGCGCACGCCGAGGTCGCCGGTCGGCCAGACGTCCAGGCGGCGCAGCTGGAACATCAAGAACATCTCGGCGGTCCACCGGCCGATGCCGCGCACCGACGACAGGCGGGCAACGATCTCGTCGTCGGGCAGTCGGGCCAGCCCGCGCGGGGCGATCACGACCGTGCCGTCCAGCACCTTGGCGGCGAGGTCGCGCAGCGACAGGGTCTTGTTGTTCGAGAGGCCGACCGCTCGCAGCGTCTCGACCGGCAACGCCAGCACCGCCGCCGGCCCGACCTCGCGCAGGGCGGCCACCAGCCGACCGTGGATCGCCGCCGCGGCTCGTCCGGCCAGCTGCTGGTACACGATCGCGCGCACCAGCGCGGCGAACGGCGACTCGGTCGGGCGGCTGAACCGGGGTGGTCCGCTCTCGGCCACGAGCCGGGCGATCACCTCGTCCCGCTCGGCCAGGATGTGCGCTGCTGCGGTCGGCGAGACGCGAGTGGTGGCCACACCCCGAGTATCGCGGGCCGAACGGACAACGGTCGGCCCGCGGTCACGCCGGCCGAGCCGAGCGGCTACACCGCGGTGTAGCCGCCGTCGACGCTGAGCGTCGCCCCGTGGATGTTGCGCGCCGCGTCGCTGGCCAGGAAGACGACCGCGGCACCGACGTCGTCGACGGTGCTCATCTGCCCGGACGGGATCTGGGCAATGATCGGCGCGAGCAGCTGCTCCCGCTCGAGGTTGAAGCTGGTTGCCGTAGGCCCGGGCGCGACCGTGTTGACCCGCACGCCGGCCGCGGCGAATTCCGCGGACCAGCTCAGCGTCAGCGAGTGCACGGCCGCCTTCGTCGCGCTGTACAGCGCCGACCGGGCCATGCCGACCACGCCGTTCATCGAGCCGATGTTCACGACCGCGCCCCAGCCGCGCTCGACCATCGCCGGGACGAGCAGGCCGGTGAGCAGGAACGGTGCCGCGACGTTGATCGCCAGCGCCGAGGCGATCGCCGACTCCGGCACCTCCGGGGTGGCCGCCGGATCGATGAGCTGGGCGGCATTGTTGACCAGCACGTCCACCTGGCCACCGGCCGCGGCCACCGCGGCTGCGGCCAAGTCGCGCACCGACGCGCAGCCGCCGGCGAGGTCCGCGCGCACGAACGTGGCCCGCCCGCCGTCGGCAACCAGCTTGGCCACCACCTCCGCCCCGCGCTGCTCGTCCCGGCCACTGACCACGACGAACGCGCCGGCTCCGGCCAGTGCCCGGGCGATGCCGACGCCGATCCCGCCGGTGGAACCAGTGACCAGCGCGGTCCGGCCGTCGAGCTGTGTGTTCATGTGTCGATTCCCTTCTAGACCCGTCAGACCACACTCTGATCCGATAGGTTTGGACTTACGAGTCCAGAACGGGGTGACGTGGATTGGCCCGCAAGCTAACTGCAAAGGGCGAGCGCACCCGCTCGCGCATCATCGCCGGCGCGGCGGACGAGATCCGAGAATACGGCCTCGGCGTCACGACGCTCGACGACATCCTGTTCCGCACGCGGACCAGCAAGGGACAGCTCTTCCACTACTTCCCGCGCGGCAAGGAAGAGTTGCTGCTGGCCGTCGCCCAGCACGAGGCGCAACGGGTTCTCGACGACCAGCAACCGTATCTTGGCCAGCTCACCAGCTGGCGTGCCTGGCAGGCGTGGCGCGACGCCGTCGTCGAGCGCTATCGCCAGCAGGGCCCGACCTGCCCGCTGGCCGTGCTGATGACCGAGCTCGGCCGCTCGACCCCAGCCGCCCGGGCTGTCACCGGACAGCTGATCGACCAGTGGGAGCAGCACATCTTCGAGGGCATCAAGTCGATGCAGGGTTCCGGGCGGATCCCGGACGCGGTCGACGCCCGGCAGGCCGCACGGGCCCTACTGGCGGGCGTCCAGGGCGGAGTGTCGATCTTGCTCTCGACCGGCGACGTCTCTCACCTGGAGGCCGCGCTCGACACGGGGATCGCGGCGCTGCGCACCTAGGCTTCCCTAGTCGAGGGTGATGATCGCGGCGCTGCCCGCCGCGACGTCGAGCCGGATCGCGCCGTGACGAACGGGCACCCGATCGGTCCGGCCCGGGTCGAGGTGCCCGGCGCGGTCGACCGTACTGCCCTGTATGGCGACGCCGGCGGCGCTGTCCAGGGTCTGCCCGGTGAGGCGCAGCACCCGGGCGTCGCCGTTACCGTGGCCGACGCTGATCGACACCGGCACGGCCGGCCCGGACGTCGCGTCCTTCTCGATCACCGCGACCCGCAACCGTCCGTCGTCGCCGCGCACCGCGTATGCCGTGACGTTGTGGTCGCTCGTCACCGACACCGGCACGAACCGCCCCGGGCCCATCCGGGTGGCCATGTACAAGCCGTAGAACTCCGGCTCGACGGTGTACACGCGGGCCAGCCGGTCCGCCTCGTTCGCCGCGCAGATCGGCGTGTAGCGCTGGAACTTGCCGTTGAACAACGGCGCGTTGCACACGCTCAGCCCGCCGTGGAAGTTCAGCCCGGCGAATCCGGCCTGCGCCATCACCAGGTTGTAGTCCATCGCCCACAACGCCGACGCATAGACGTTGCTCACCCCGTCGATGCCGCCGCCGACCGCGGAGTTCGTCTCGTCCAGCCGGATCGGGACGTGCACCGCCTGCGCGGCCGCCAGCTGCGGGGCCACGGTGCTGAGCTCGCTGTCGCGGATCTGCGGCGACAGCAGCTGATCGACGGTGGTGGCGCCGGTGTAGTTGTGGATGGTCAGCATGTCGATGCGGTGCTGCTCGGCCTGCGCGAACTGGCTGAACCAGTCGGCCGTGCTCTTCGGCGAGCTGATGTCCGGCGCGGCGATGCGCGAGTTGCCGACCACGTCGGCGCAGGCTTCCCAGTCCGCCCGGTGCTGCTCGAACCCGTACGGCGCGGGACGGTAGCCGTTGCTGGCGTAGTGGTCGGGCTCGTTGCCGCACTCGGCTCCGGTCAGCTGCCGGCCGAGCGTCGAGTACAGCGTCCGCGCCTCGTCGGCGGCCAGCGCCGGATCGTAGTGCGCGAGGTTGATTCCTACCTCGGCCTGCCAGCCGGTGCGCTGCAGGAACCCGGCCAGGCGCTGGATGTCGGCCGGCCGCACGACGTCTTTCACCCAGTCCGGCAAGGGATTCGGCACGGGCTGATCGTTCGGCACCCATAGCGTGTCGCGATCCAGCTGGTTGCCACTGATGCGCAGGTTGCTGACGCCGAGCGTCTTGAACAGCGCGGCGAGGTTGCCACTGCGGCCGTCGAAGTTGCCGATGCAGTCGAGCGTCGTGCAGCTGGCCGACAGCTCGCGCATCTCGTAGGACAGCCCGACGAAGTCCGCGGGCAGCCGGTTGCCGGCCTGCGCGGTATCGACGCTGATGGTGGTGGTTGCATCGGTCGTGCCGCGCGCCGGCACCGCCACCATCAGGGTGAGCAATCCGGCTGCGACGCAGTACGCGGAGCGACGGCGCCGCGCTCGGAATCCGTTCTTTGGCATAGACGTCTCGCTGTTCATGTAGGTGAACGTCATCCATACACGTGACCGGGCATGACCGTACGCCACCTTCAGCCGCACGTCGAGGTGCGGCGCGAGGTCAGAGGTTGATGCCGAGCAGGGCGTCGATCAGGTCGCGGGCCAGCGCCGGAGCCTCGGAGTCGTCGCCGGGCTGGGCCAGCGCCGCGGCGGCCCAGTCGTCCACCGCGGCGAGCGCGGTGGACGTGTCGAGGTCGTCGGCCTGCGCGGCCCGGACGGCGACCAGCAGCGGTCGGGCGTCCGGTGCCGCGGTCAACCCGACGGCCGAGCGCCAGCGGGCCAGCCGGGCCTCGGCCTTGGGCAGCCGGCCGCCCGTCCACTCGCGATCGGCCCGGTAGTGGCCGTCCATCAGGGCCAGCCGGATCGCCATCGGATCGACGCCACCGCCGCGCAGCTTGGACACGAAGACCAGGTTGCCGCGTGATTTGCTCATCTTCTCGCCGTCCAGCCCGATCATGCCGGCGTGCACGTAATGCTTGGCGAACGGATGCTCGCCGCTCAGCACCTCGGCGTGCGCCGCCGAGTGCTCGTGGTGCGGGAAGATCAGGTCGCTGCCGCCGCCCTGCACGTCGAAGCCCGGGCCCAGCCGGTTCAGCGCGATGACCGAACACTCGATGTGCCAGCCCGGACGGCCCCGCCCGAGGTCGGTGTCCCAGTACGGTTCGCCGTGGCGATGGCCCCGCCACAGCAGCGAGTCGAGCGGATTGCGCTTGCCCGCGTGCTCGGGATCGCCGCCCCGCTCGGCGAACAGGGCGAGCATCGTCGCCTCGTCGTAGCCGGACTCGTACCCGAAATGCTCGGCCGCCTCGATCGGGAAGTAGATGTCCTCGCCGACGTGGTAGGCCGCCCCCATCGACAGCAGCTCGCCGATCGCCTTGGTGATCTCGGTGACCGACTCCACGGCACCGACCAGCTCGCTGGGGGGCAGCACGCGCAGCGCGGTCATGTCCTCGCGGAACAGCGCGATCTCGCGCTCGGCCAGGTGCATCCAGTTCTCGCCGGTGTGCGCCGCCCGTTCGAGCAGCGGATCGTCGACATCGGTGACGTTCTGCACGTAGTGGACGTCATGCCCGGAGTCGAGCCAGACCCGCTGGGCCAGGTCGAAGGCGAGGTAGGTGGCGGCGTGGCCGAGGTGGGTGGCGTCGTAGGGCGTGATGCCGCAGACGTACATGCGCATGGTGCCCTTGGCCGTCGTCTCGGCGACGGCGTTGCGCGGGGTGTCGTACAGCCGCAGCCGCGGCTGGTTCGGGGTAGGCGGCAGGACGGGTACCGCACTGGCCGACCACGACTCCATACACCTCAACCTATCCGGCAGACTGCGCATATGAGCGACGGGCTGGTGTCCGAAGAGAGAATCATCGCAACCGACCCGCAGCGCCTGTTCGACATCATCGCCGACCCGGCTATGCATCCGGTCATCGACGGCTCCGGATCGGTGCGGGCGGCCCGGCCCGGCAATCCGGCGCGACTGTCCCCCGGCGCCACCTTCTCGATGGACATGCAGCTCGGCGCCTCGTACAAGATCCGCAACACCGTCGTCGAGTTCGACGAACCGCACCGCATCGCCTGGCGGCACTTCAACGGCCACGTCTGGCGGTACCTGTTCGAGCCGGTCGACGGGGCCACCTTGGTCACCGAGCAGTGGGACCCGGCGGACGCGCACAACAAGCTGTTCCTGCGCGTGTCCCGATTCCCGGCCCGGAACCGGCGCGGTATCCACCGCACGCTGCAGCGACTGGACGAGATCGCGACCCAGGAGTCCTAGATCGGCGGCCACGGGATGGCCGGGCGATCCTCGTCCGGCCACGGATGGCAACGTTGCGCAAGCAGGTGATCGATGCGGCGCACCGTGCGGCGCACTTCCCGCGTGGTGAGCAGCTCGTGCAGCCGATCGCCCAGCGGCCCCTCGACTTCGGCGCGCAGCGCGCTGAGCACGTCGATCGACTCGTCGGTCAGTGGCTGGCCGGCCCACTGCCACAGCAGGGTGCGCAGCTTCTCCTCGACGTTGAACGTCACCCCGTGATCGACGCCGTAGATGTGCCCGGCTCGGGTCGGCAGCAGGTGCCCACCCTTGCGGTCCGCGTTGTTGATCACCGCATCGAACACCGCGATGCGCCGTAGCTGCTCGGAGTTCGAGCGGCGCACCAGCGCGACGATGTCGACGTCCTCGTCGATGTCGATCCACAGCTGCACCATGCCCGGGCCGTACGGCCCGTCGCGGTACACGGTGGGCGGGACGATCGTCCAGCCGCACGCGGCCGATACCTCGTAGGCGGCCAGCTCGCGCTCGGCCAGGGTGCCGTCGGGGAAGTCCCACAACGGCCGCTCGCCCGACACCGGCTTGTACACGCACGCGGCGGTGACCGCACCCTGGCTGACGGCGCAGTACAGGGTCGCGTTGGACGCTTCGATCAGACGTCCCTCGACGGTCAGCTCGCCGTTGCGCAACAGAGACAGCGCCTCGTCGACCGGCAGCTCCAGCGCCGGCGTCAGCTCGTCCGGCGCGCTCACGATTCCAGCGCGCTGCCGCGGTGATAGCCGTTCTGCCGCGGGCAGATGTGGCCTTCGTTCGGATCCAGCGGCAGACCGCACAGCGGGCAGGGCGGCCGGCCCGCGGAGAGCACGGCTCGGGCGCGCGTGACGAAATCGCGCGCCGGACCGGGTTCCAGCCGCACCCGCAACGCATCCGGGCCCTCGTCGACGTCTTCGAGCAGGGTCTCCTGGGCGATCTCGGTGTCCTCCACCGGCGCCTGCGCCTCGATCACGACGACCTCGGAGTCGCTGTCCCAGGCCAGCGCCATCGCTCCGACCCGGAACTCCTCGTCGATCGGCTGTTCCAGGGCGTCGGCGTCGAGCTCGCCGGGATCGGGCAGCTCAGCGCCGGTGCGTGCGACCACCTCGTCCAGCAGCTGCTCGATGCGATCGGCCAGGACGGCGACCTGCTGCTTCTCCAGGGCCACCGACACGACTCGGGCGGCGTCCGCGGCCTGCAGGTAGAACGTCCGGTCGCCGGGGGTACCGACAGTGCCCGCGACGAACCGGCGCGGGCGATCGAAGAGGAACAGTTGGCGAGCCATCGGTTACGAGCGTAGTGGGTTTGGTTTAGACGGCGCCCGCCCCCGAACCGCCGCCGACTGTGGCGTCGGACCCACCCTTGCGGGCCCGGCGGCGACGCTTGGGCGGGGCGAACCCGGCCAGGTCGCCGCCGACGTCGTTGGCCCGCAGAACGTAGGGCCTCGTGTCGGTATAGCGCACTATCGACGTCGAGCACGGATCGACGACGATCCGCTGGAATTGATCCAGATGCAGGCCCAATGCGTCGGCGAGGATGGCCTTGATCACGTCGCCGTGACTGCACGCCACCCAGACCGCGTCGGCGCCGAGCCGGGCGTCCCATTCGCGGATGGAGGCGACCGCTCGCGCCGCGACCTCGAGCAGCGATTCCCCGTTCGGGAACCGCACCGCGGACGGCTGGGTCTGCACGACCTTCCACAACGGGTCGCGGGCCAGCTCCTTGATCGGCTTGCCGGTCCAGTCGCCGTAGCCACACTCGATGAGCCGCTCGTCGACGTGCTGAGCCGGGGCGGCCTTCTGCGCGGCCGTGATCAGCTCGGCCGTCTCGACGCAGCGCTCGAGCGGGCTGGTCACCACGGCGGCCAGCGGCAGCGCAGCCACCCGCTGGGCGAGCGCCTCGGCCTGGGCGCGGCCCCGATCGTCGAGGTGCACGCCCGGGGTACGCCCGGTCAGCACCGGACCGGTCAGCGCGGTCAGCCCGTGCCGCACGAGCAGGACGGTGGACATCTATTTCGACGTCGCGTCGATGACGCCGCCGGCCAGCAGGCCGATCAGCAACACTCCGACGACGATCCGGTAGTAGATGAAGACATACGTGCTGTGCTTGGAGATCCAGCGCATCAGCCACACGATCGAGGCCAGACCCACGATGAACGCGAAGATCGTCGCGACGCCGGTCAGGCCGGCCCCGGCCCCGCCCTTGTCGTCGACCTTGCGGGCCTCGTACAGCCCGGACAGCACGACGGCCGGGATGGACAGCAGGAACGAGAACCGGGCCGCCGTCGCGCGATCGAGGCCGCGGAACAGCCCGGCGGTGATCGTCGTACCCGATCGGGACGCACCGGGGATGAGCGCCAGCGCCTGGGCGGTACCGACCGCCAGGGCGTCGCGCACGTCCAGGTCTTCCTCCTCGCGGTTGCGTGTGCCGACCCGTTCGGCCCAGATCATGACGAACGCCAGCGCGATCATCGTGATCGAGATGACCCACAGATTGCGGGCGCTGGTCTCGATCTGATGGCTGAAGGCCAGCCCGAACACCGACACCGGCACCGTCGCGAGGATCAGGTACCAGCCCATGCGGTACTCGAGCGTGCTGCGTACGGACTTGTCGACCAATCCGCGAAACCACGCCGACACGACATGGAACAGCTCGCGCCAGAAGTAGAGCACCACCGCCAGCGTCGTGCCGAGCTGGATCACCGCGGTGAACGGGGCACCCGGGTCGTCCCAGTTGAACAGCGCCGGGACGATACGCAGGTGGGCTGTAGACGAGATCGGCAAGAACTCGGTAAGGCCCTGGACGATGCCGTAGACGATGGCCTGGCCCAGGTTCATGTCGTGCTTGGACGACGACTCCGCCAGGTGGGTGACCAGTGGCTGCGCCGTGGCGAGCAGGCTCACCCCGCCGCCCCGGACTGCTGCAGCGCCTCGAGCGCCGTCGACAGGGCCCGCAGCCGCTCGTCGAGCGTCGCGGCCAGCGGGGTGAGCGCCAGCGTGGTGACGCCGGACTCGGCGTAGGCCGCCATCCGCTCGGCGATGCGTTCGGGTGGGCCGAGCAGCGCCGTCCGATCGACGAACTCGAGCGGGACGGCGGCGGCCGCGCCTTCGTAGTCGCGGGACAGGTACTTGTTCTGCACGTCGGCGGCCGCCTCGGCGTAGCCCATCCGGGTGGCCAGCGCGTTGTAGAAGTTCTTCTCGCGGCTGCCCATGCCGCCGACGTAGAGGGCGGCCATCGCCCGCAGCGGCGCGGCGCAGGCCTCGATGTCCTCGCCGATCACCATCGAGGCGTTGGCCACCACGTCGAAGCCATCGAGCGTCTTGCCGGCCTTCGCCCGCCCGGCCGCGAGCGGCTCGAACAGCTCGTCGCGGTGATCGGGGGCGTAGAAGATCGCGAGCCAGCCGTCGGCGATCTCACCGGTCAGCTGCAGGTTCTTCGGCCCGACGGCGGCCAGGTAGATCGGGATGTGCTCGCGCACCGGGTGCACGGTCAGCTGCAGCGCCTTGCCGGGACCATCGGGCAGCGGCAGCGTGTAGGTCTCACCGTCATAGCGGACGCGTTGCCGGGCCAGCGCCATCTTCACGATGTCGACGTACTCGCGGGTGCGGGCCAGCGGCTTGCCCCACCGCACGCCGTGCCAGCCCTCCGACACCTGCGGACCGGACAGGCCCAGGCCCAGCCGGAACCGGCCACCGGACAGCGTGTCCAGCGTGGCGGCGGTCATCGCGGTCGCGGCCGGGGTCCGTGCCGGGATCTGCATGACGGCACTGCCGATGTCGATGCGCGGCGCCTGCGCGGCCACCCAGGCCAGCACGGTCGGCGAGTCCGATCCGTACGCCTCCGCCGCCCATACCACCGCGTAGCCCAGCCGGTCGGCCTCCCGGGCCAGGGCCAGGTTGTCGGCGTCGTTGCCCATGCCCCAGTAGCCGAGGTTCAATCCCAACTTCACGCGCTCACCCTAGAGGCTGGTCCTGGGCGGTGCTGATCAGGGAGCATCGTCCACAGCTGCCGTGTCCCGGGCCGGCCGGACGCGCTCGAACCGATAGATTCCTCCGGTGAGATTGCGCAGCGTCGGGCACAGCGGCCTTCGGGTGTCCCAGCTCGGCCTCGGCACCATGACCTGGGGACTCGAAACCGACGCCGACGAGGCGGCCGCCCAGTTGGTGGCGTTCCGCGAGGCCGGCGGCACCCTGATCGACACCGCCGTGTCCTACGGGTACGGACGTTCCGAGCAGCTCATCGGGCAGCTGATCGCCGACGTGGTGCCCCGCGACGAAGTGGTGATCGCCACCAAGGCCGGAATCATCCGCACCGAGGACGACCGCACCGTCGACGCGAGCCGCGGCGAGCTGCTGCGCCGGCTGGACCAGTCGCTGACCCGTCTCGGCACCGACTACGTCGACCTCTGGTACGTGCACACCGTCGACGACACGGTGCCCTTCGACGAGACGCTGTCCGCGCTGGACGCCGCCGTGGCCTCGGGCAAGGCCCGCTACGTCGGGGTGTCGAACTACTGCGGCTGGCGCACCGCCCGGGCGGCGGTGTGGCAGCGCACCGTCCCGGGCCGGGCCCCGATCGTGGCCAACCAGGTGCGGTACTCGCTGCTCGACCGGGGCGTCGAACGTGAGGTCATCCCGGGCTGCCGGGCCCTCGGCGTCGGCGTGCTGCCGTACTCGCCACTCGGCGGCGGCGTGCTCACCGGCAAGTACCGCGGCGGTGTCCCGGCCGACTCGCGGGCCGCGGCGAACGGTCAGGGTCCCGCCGACGTCGCCACCGACCGCGAGATCGGCATCGTCGAGGCCGTCGCCACCGCCGCCGAGGGGCTGGCCACCTCGCCCATCGCCGTGGCCCTGGCCTGGGTGCGCGATCAGCCCGGCGTCACCGCCCCGATCCTCGGCGCGCGGACGCTCGGGCAGCTCACCGCCGCGCTGGCCTCGGAGAAGCTCGAGCTGCCGATGGAGATCCGGCAGGCCCTGGACGACGTCTCGGCCCCGGCCATCGGCTACCCCGAGGACGTCAGCTGAGCCCGGATCCCATCTTCATCGCATTCTGCGAGGCCCGGCTGTGGCCGGGCCTCGGCCCGAAACTGGCCGCGGCGCTCGGCGATGCCGGTATCCACGGTCCGCGTGACGTCACGGCCGAGCGGCTGGCGTTGCTGCCCAAGATCGGCGCCATGCGGGCCGGACGGCTGCTCTCGGCGTTCATCGGAGCGGCGCCGGTGTACGAGCTGGTCGAGCTGCTCGTCCCGGCCGGGCTCGACGCCCGGGTGGCCAGCCGGGTGGTCGACGCGTTCGGACCGCCCGCGCCGCGATTGGTGCGCGACGACCCGTGGCTGCTGCTCAGCATCCACGGCGTGCAGCCGGCCGACGCCGACCGGGTGGCCCGCACTGCCCTGCCCGGTGTGCAGCGCGACGACCCGCGACGGGCCCGCGCCCTGGTGGCCCACGTCCTGGCCCGGGACTCCCGCGACGGCCACACGGTGACGCCGGCGCCCGACGTGATGGACTCGCTGGTCCAGTTCGGGGCCGGCGATGCCGCCGTGGCGGTAGGCGCGGCGATCGAGGCCGGCACCGTACTGCGCTTCGGTGCGGATCTGGGCCTGACCCGGTACGCCCAGGCCGAGGACGCGATCGCCGAAGCGGTGGCCCGGCTGACGGCCACCGCCGAACCGATCAAGGCCGACCTGAAGCGGGCGCCGAAGGATCTCGACGACGTGCAGCGCTCGGCCGTCGAGTACGCGATGAGCTCCGGGTTCAGCGTGCTGACCGGCGGCCCGGGCACGGGCAAGAGCCACACCGTGGCCACCATCGTCACGCTGGCCGAGGCCGCCGGCCGGTCCGTCGCGCTGGCGGCGCCAACGGGTCGGGCGGCCAAACGGCTCGAGGAGCTGACCGGCTCGCCCGCCTCGACGATCCACCGGCTGCTCGGCGCCCAGGCCCGCCAGCGCGGTGAGGATCTCGAGTTCACCGGCGGGTTTGCCCACGACGCGGAGACCCCGCTCGAGCAGGACGTCGTGGTGGTCGACGAGACGTCCATGCTCGACGTCGAGCTGGCCGAGGCGCTGCTGGACGCCTGCCCCGACGGCGCGCACGTCGTGTTCGTCGGGGACGCCGCCCAGCTGCCCTCGATCGGACCGGGCCGGGTCCTGGGCGAGCTGATCGACGCCGCCGTCGTGCCGGTCACCGAGCTGACCACGCTGTACCGCCAGGACGAGGGCGGCGCCATCGCCCGGTTGGCCACCCACGTCCGGGCCGGCGAGCTGCCGCCCGTCGACGACCCGACCCGCGAGGTGGTGATCGTGCCGGCCCGGGGCTCGACCGAGACGGCCCAGCGCGTCGTGCAGCTGGTCACCGACTCCATCCCCCGGGCGCTAGGCATCCCGTCCGACCAGGTGCAGGTCGTCACGCCGGTGCACCGCGGCGGGGCCGGCACCCAGGCGCTGAACGCCGTCCTCAAGGCGAAGCTCAACCCGGGCGACGGTCGCGGTCGCTTCGACCCGGGCGATCGGGTCGTGGCTACGGCGAACCATCTGGAGGCCGAGCCGTTCGGATACGCCAACGGCGAGGTCGGCGTGGTGGCCGAGGTCGAGCGCGACGGCACGGTGACCGTCGAGTTCGCGTCCGGACCGGCCGAGATCAAGGGCAAGGCGCTGGCCGATCTGCTGCACGGCTGGGCGATCACCGTGCACCGAGCCCAAGGCTCGGAGTTCCCGGCCGTGGTCGTCGTGCTGCCGCCCGAGGCGGGCGGGATGCTGTCCCGGCCGCTGGTCTACACGGCGATGACCCGCGCCCAGCGGCACCTGTCCGTGGTGCACGCCGTAGGCCCTTCCCTGGCCCGGGCGGTGCGGCACGTCGGGGCGAAGCCACGGCGAACCCGGCTGCGAACGTTGCTGGCGGATTACGTCGAGTCGAACTGAGGGGTGGCAACCGGCGGCCGGTAGGGGTTTACTGGCCTCCTATGACGGCGATAACCGCCGAGGAGGCGGGCGCAGATCCCGACTGGGAGTATGCACCGCTGCGCATACCGGCCGACGTGAGCCGGACGACAGCGGCGGTGCGTCTGGCCCTGCAGGCCGAGTTCGGCGGTTGGGAACTCGCCCGAGTCCAGCGCTACACCGACGGGACGCGACGTGTCTGGCTGCGTAGACGCCGCGCCGCCGGGTTACCGCTGCCCGGGCTGAGCAGCTAAACCACCGCCGCTACACCCCAATCGCTGTCCAGCACGTACTGCCTGCGGTCGATGCTGTCGGGCGCCCACTACTCGACAATCAGCCCGCGCACCGTGTCGTGAGCGAAATGGGCGAGGCTTCGCCACCACGCGACACGTGGCGGATTGGTCGGCGTCCGGTTGGCCGCGGAAGGCGATGGCAGGACGTAAGCGGCCCGTCCGGCCACGGTCCACACCGCAGCACCATAGGAGGCCACGCGCTCGCCGAGATGGCGGGCGTAGACCGTCGCGGCCTGTTTGCTGGTGAAAGCGACGACGACGGGCTGGTATTGCTGGATCTTGGCGGTGAATGCCGGAAGGTCGAACGTCAAGCCCCGGTCATGGGACTGCGCGATGTGCTTGGCCAGATCCGTCAGCCCAATGCCGTAGCTCGGCAATGTCGCATCCTCATCCGGCGCAAGCAGCCTCGGCGTCAGTTCGGCCACGTGGAGGAAGCGCCAGAACTCGTTTCCCGGCCCGGCGTAGTAGTGGCCGCGCTCGGCCGACTTGGTGCCGACTGCCGTCCCGACGAACACGATTCGCAGACCGGGCTGCAGGTAGTCCGGGAGGATCACCGGCATCGGTCGCCTCCCTCGCTCGTGTCCGTCCCCACCAGACGTTACGCGTCGTAAAACGTGCGGACCGTGTCGATGGTGTCGGCCTCGGCGGCGGTCTTGTCGTCGCGGTAGCGCAGCACCCTGGCGAACCGCAGCGCTAGCCCGCCGGGATATCGCGTCGAGTTCTGCAGCCCGTCGAAGGCGATCTCGACGACCTGTTCCGGGCGCAGCGGCACCACCCAGTCGTCCAGCGGCCCGGTGGCCAGCTCGGTGAATCGCTTGGTCTGCCAGGTCAGCATCTCGTCGGTCATGCCCTTGAACGTCTTGCCGAGCATGACGAATCCGCCGTTCGGATCACGGGCGCCCAGGTGGATGTTCGACAGCCACCCCTTGCGGCGGCCGCTCCCCCACTCGACGGCCAGCACGACGAGGTCCAGGGTGTGCACCGGCTTGACCTTGAGCCAGCTGGCCCCGCGCCGACCGGCCTCGTACGGCGCCGTCAACGACTTGGCCAGGACGCCCTCGTGCCCGCGGCGCAGCGTGTCGGCGAGGAAGCCGGCCGCCGCCGCGGGATCGCCGGTGATCAGCCGCTGTACCCGGTTGGCCGCCGGCACGATGGCATCGAGCGCGGCCAGCCGGGCCGAGGTCGGCTCGTCCAGCAGGTCCGCGCCCTCGATGTGCAGCACATCGAACACGAAAGGCGTGATCGGGGTCGTCGTTCGTCCGGTGGCGACATCACGTCGGCTGCCCACCCGCGAGGCCGTGACCGCAAACGGCTGGGGCCGCCCGTCCGGACGCAGCGCGATCGCCTCGCCGTCAGCGACCAGGGTGCGCACCGGCAGGGCGCGCACCAGCTCGACGACTTCCGGCAGCCGGACGGTGACGTCGTCCAGCGTCCGGGTGAACAGGCCCACCTCGTCGCCGTCGCGGTGGATCTGGACGCGGGCGCCGTCCAGCTTCCACTCGAACACCGCCTCACCGAGCCGGGCCAAGGCATCGTCGGTCGACGTCGCGGTCTGGGCCAGCATCGGGCTGACCGGCCGGCCGACCTCGAGGCGGAACCCGTCCAGCACGCCCGATCCGTCGCGCAGCAGGGCCGCGGCCACGGCCGGCAGGTCACCGCGCAGCATCGCCGCCCGGCGCACCGCGGCGAGCGGGACGCCGGCCGTTTTCGCCACGGCATCAGCCATCACGCCGACGAGCGCGCCCTGCCGCAACTCGCCGCCCAGCAGCCGGCGCAGGAACTCCTGCTCGCGGGCCGTTGCCGCCCCGAACAGCGCCGCCACCAGGTCCCGACGCCGCCCCTGCGACCCGGGCCCGGCCAGGCCCTTGATCTCGGTGAGCGCCGCGTCGACGCCGCTGATAGTCAGCGTGGCTGTATTCGCCGGCGCCCCGATGTCGCGCAGGGACGCCCAGCCCACTCCGATCTGGCGCTGCGGCAACTCGCCGGACAGCCACGACGCTGCTACGGCCGCCTCGTCCGGCGCCAGTTGACCGAGCAGGGCGGCCAGGCGCGCCACCTTCGCGCTGCGCGCGGATGTCTGCGCGATCTCGGCCGACGCCGCGGCGATCTCGTCGAGCAGCATGGCGGCAGGATGCCACGTGGCAACGACACCGCGATGAGCGCTCGCGCGACGAGGCCGTCGGACGGCTCAGCAGTTGGACAAGAACCGGTCCAGCACCCGCACCCCGAACTGCAGTCCCTCGACCGGCACCCGCTCGTCGATGCCATGGAACAGCGCCATGAAGTCGAGGTCCGGCGGCAGGAGCAACGGCGAGAACCCGAAGCAGCGAATCCCCAGCAACGAGAAGGATTTCGCGTCCGTACCGCCGCTCATCAGGTACGGCACCGGCCGCGCGCCCGGGTCCTCGGCTCGCAGCGCCGCGGCCATCTCGTCAACCAGGGCGCCGTCGAAGCCGGTCTCGACGGCGATGTCGCGCACGATCGTCTCGCGGGCCACGCCGTCGCCGATCAGCTCGTCGATCTGGGCGAGCAGTGCCTCCTCCTGCCCGGGCAGGTAGCGCGTGTCGATCGTGGCCTCGGCCGTCGACGGGATGACGTTCGCCTTGTAGCCGGCTTCCAGCATCGTCGGGTTGGCCGTGTTGCGGACCGTCGCGCCGATCATCCGGGCCATGGTGCCGAACTTGGCCAGCCCCGGACCGGGATCGTCCGGGTCGATGTCCACGCCGGACAGCTCGGATACCTCCGCCAGGAACCGGCGCACCGTGTCGGGCATCTGCACCGGGAACTCGTGCGCGCCGATCCGGCTCACCGCGGCCGCCAGCCGGCTGACCGCGTTGTCGTCGTGGACCATCGAGCCGTGGCCCGGGCGCCCCTTGGCCCGCAGCCGCAGCCAGTGGATGCCCTTCTCGGCGGTCTGGATCAGGTACAGGCGCAGGTCGCCGCCGACCGAGACGCTGAAGCCGCCCACCTCGCTGATGGCCTCGGTGCATTCGGCGAACAGGTCCGGGTGCTTGTCGACCAGGTGGTGCGCGCCCTTCAGCCCGCCGGCCTCCTCATCGGCGACGAACGCCAGCACGATGTCGCGGGGTGGCTTGCGGCCGGTGCGCGCCCAGTCGCGGATGACGGCCAGCGTCATCGCGTCCATGTCCTTCATGTCGATGGCGCCGCGGCCCCAGAGGTAGC